>NZ_CP034346.1:90000-345000 GCF_003991425.1 Paenibacillus lutimineralis | reverse complement strand
TAGCCCTAAAGCTATTTCGGGGAGAACCAGCTATCTCCGAGTTCGATTGGAATTTCTCCGCTACCCCCACCTCATCCCCGCACTTTTCAACGTACGTGGGTTCGGGCCTCCAGTGCGTGTTACCGCACCTTCACCCTGGACAGGGGTAGATCACACGGTTTCGGGTCTACGCCTACAAACTAATTCGCCCTATTCAGACTCGCTTTCGCTGCGGCTCCGTCTTCTCGACTTAACCTTGCTTGCAAACGTAACTCGCCGGTTCATTCTACAAAAGGCACGCCATCATCCATATAGAGGACTCTGACTTCTTGTAAGCACACGGTTTCAGGATCTATTTCACTCCCCTTCCGGGGTGCTTTTCACCTTTCCCTCACGGTACTGCTTCACTATCGGTCACTAGGGAGTATTTAGCCTTGGCAGATGGTCCTGCCGGATTCATACGGGGTTTCACGTGCCCCGCACTACTCAGGATCCGTCTCGGAGGGATTAGAATTTCGGCTACAGGGCTTTTACCTCTTCTAGCGGGCCTTTCCAGACCTCTTCGCCTACTCTAATCCTTGGTAACTCCATGTGAGACGTCCTACAACCCCAGAGAGCAAGCTCCCTGGTTTGGGCTGTTCCGCGTTCGCTCGCCGCTACTGACGGAATCACTATTGTTTTCTCTTCCTCAGGGTACTTAGATGTTTCAGTTCCCCTGGTATGCCTCTTCATACCCTATGTATTCAGGTATGAGTGACTGGAGATTAATCCAGCCGGGTTTCCCCATTCGGACATCCTCGGATCAAAGCTTGCTTACAGCTCCCCGAGGCAGTATCGTTGTTCGCCACGTCCTTCTTCGGCTCCTAGTGCCTAGGCATCCTCCGTGTGCTCTTAGTAGCTTAACCTACACTACTTATTTAAACTTGTTTGACACAAGTTCAGCTACGATGATTTTAAATTTGACGTTAAGCCAAATTGAAATTCATCGCTAAAGGAATGTTTCTAAAACGCAAATTTTCGTTTCGTATATCCAGTTTTCAAGGATCAAAGACAAAATTTAAAACGATCACGCAAGTGACGTTTGAAATTTCTGTCAAGTTGAGAGTTGAACTCTCAAAACTGACCAACGAGTGAGCGTTGTGCTTCTTAATAGAAGCTATTTGAATGTTTCCGTTGCAGGAAACGATTCTCCATAGAAAGGAGGTGATCCAGCCGCACCTTCCGATACGGCTACCTTGTTACGACTTCACCCCAATCATCTACCCCACCTTCGGCGGCTGGCTCCTTGCGGTTACCTCACCGACTTCGGGTGTTGTAAACTCTCGTGGTGTGACGGGCGGTGTGTACAAGACCCGGGAACGTATTCACCGCGGCATGCTGATCCGCGATTACTAGCAATTCCGACTTCATGCAGGCGAGTTGCAGCCTGCAATCCGAACTGAGACTGGCTTTTTAGGATTCGCTCCATCTCGCGACTTCGCTTCCCGTTGTACCAGCCATTGTAGTACGTGTGTAGCCCAGGTCATAAGGGGCATGATGATTTGACGTCATCCCCGCCTTCCTCCGGTTTGTCACCGGCAGTCATTCTAGAGTGCCCACCCAAAGTGCTGGCAACTAAAATCAAGGGTTGCGCTCGTTGCGGGACTTAACCCAACATCTCACGACACGAGCTGACGACAACCATGCACCACCTGTCTTGAATGCTCCGAAGAGGGCACCTATCTCTAGGTGTTACATTCAGATGTCAAGACCTGGTAAGGTTCTTCGCGTTGCTTCGAATTAAACCACATACTCCACTGCTTGTGCGGGTCCCCGTCAATTCCTTTGAGTTTCAGTCTTGCGACCGTACTCCCCAGGCGGAATGCTTAATGTGTTAACTTCGGCACCAAGGGTATCGAAACCCCTAACACCTAGCATTCATCGTTTACGGCGTGGACTACCAGGGTATCTAATCCTGTTTGCTCCCCACGCTTTCGCGCCTCAGCGTCAGTTACAGCCCAGAGAGTCGCCTTCGCCACTGGTGTTCCTCCACATCTCTACGCATTTCACCGCTACACGTGGAATTCCACTCTCCTCTTCTGCACTCAAGCTACCCAGTTTCCAATGCGACCTAAGGTTGAGCCTTAGGATTAAACACCAGACTTAAATAGCCGCCTGCGCGCGCTTTACGCCCAATAATTCC
The DNA here is from genome assembly GCF_003991425.1 of Paenibacillus lutimineralis. Lineage (NCBI taxonomy): Bacteria > Bacillati > Bacillota > Bacilli > Caryophanales > Paenibacillaceae > Paenibacillus > Paenibacillus lutimineralis. Next base: position 342,839 of record NZ_CP034346.1, on the reverse strand, counting down.
GGACAACGCTTGCCCCCTACGTATTACCGCGGCTGCTGGCACGTAGTTAGCCGGGGCTTTCTTCTCAGGTACCGTCACTCCGGTAGCAGTTACTCTACCGGACGTTCTTCCCTGGCAACAGAGCTTTACGATCCGAAAACCTTCATCACTCACGCGGCGTTGCTCCGTCAGACTTTCGTCCATTGCGGAAGATTCCCTACTGCTGCCTCCCGTAGGAGTCTGGGCCGTGTCTCAGTCCCAGTGTGGCCGTTCACCCTCTCAGGTCGGCTACGCATCGTCGCCTTGGTGAGCCATTACCTCACCAACTAGCTAATGCGCCGCAGGTCCATCTGTAAGTGACAGATTGCTCCGTCTTTCATTATCTCCCCATGCGAGAAAATAAATTATCCGGTATTAGCTAACGTTTCCGCTAGTTATCCCAGTCTTATAGGCAGGTTACCTACGTGTTACTCACCCGTCCGCCGCTAACCATCAGGAGAGCAAGCTCTCCATCAAGTCCGCTCGACTTGCATGTATTAGGCACGCCGCCAGCGTTCGTCCTGAGCCAGGATCAAACTCTCCAATAAAGTGTTTCATTGAAAGAGCGATTAGCTCATTTTGAATCTGACTTATTTCTTAGATTTCACTTGACGTGAAACCCGCTCACTCGTTGTTCAGTTTTCAAAGATCAACTTCGTTTTCAGCGTCGCTGCGTTCTCGGCAGCAACTCTTATATAATATCATCTTTTAACTAATTCCGCAAGAACTTTTTTTAAGATTTTTTTCTTTTAAATCCGCTCTGCTTATTAGTTGACCGGCAAAGAATCTTGTTTAATTGGCCGGATTAATAATATAACCCTTAGAGACAACTATTTCAAGTTGTAAGTTTTACCAATCCAAAATATTAAAGATAGTCCTTCTCCTATGAAACAAAATAGTCTCTTAAAGAACCTGGAAGACACTCTGCTATAATAAGAACCCCTGTCTAATATTAACCACTGTGGTTTTGTCTGGACAAGGGTTCATTTTTCCGAGGGAAGCCGAGCCCCTGTCCGAAAGGCAACGCCACATAGGTGTCTATTTTCTGATGTCATCTTAGCCGAATCGTGATTTATCCCAACCTCTCATCCACCATCAACTGCAACTGCACCCCAAACGGATCTTCTACAATCCCATATGCTTTGCTAAACACATTGCTAGCTAAGGGAACAATAACCCTTACCCCATCATCTGAGGTTAAGCCTTCATAAAAGCTCTCGATCTCCTCCAAATCCGCGCTTTGAATGCACAGGGAGGTGTTGTTGCCGACGCTGTATTTTTCACGGGGATCCATGGTGTCTTCGGCGATCATGATTTTGGTCTTTCCGATTCTTAAGACGGAGTGGCTAATGCGATGCTTATTCTCCTCCGTAAGCGGGAACGAGGGGTCTCTTTGAGCCATGTCCTCGTAGGTGACGAGCAGTAGTTGCTCGGCGTTGAGGTGTTTTTTGTAAAAATCGATGGCCTCTTGGGCTCTGCCGTTCATCGATAAGAATATAGCTACTTCTAGTGTTGCGCTCATGGGATCGATCTCCTTTAAGTTTGATATTTGATCTTGAATTCATAATAATACATATAGGTAGCAAAACATGACACCTTTAATCAAGGAGATCATTGAGGAGATTATGAATGAAGAAATCGGAAAGATTGAACGACATGATCCGGTACTTGAACGGCCGGGAGTTCTTTAATTTACAGGACCTGATGGATAAATATCATATTTCCAAAAGTACGGCGCTGCGGGATATCAGCTCATTAGAGCAATTGGGTATGCCGATTTATTCGGAGCATGGGCGACATGGACGGTACGGAATCCTGCAGAACAGACTGCTATCCCCTATTATTTTCACGATGGACGAGGTATATGCTCTGTATTTTGCCATGCTGACGCTGGAGGCTTATCAATCGACGCCCTTCCATCTCAGTGTGAATCAACTGAATGAGAAGTTCGAGCACTGTCTATCTGACGGGCAGATCGAGCAGATTCACAAGATGAAGCAGGTCCTGCAATTTGAGATGTATCAGCATCATCATGTGAGCCGTTATTTGGATCAAATTCTGATGAGCATTCTTCATGAGAGCCCCTGTAGGATTCAATATTTGAAAAATAGTCAGGAAACAAGCTACGAGGTGCAATTCTTCAAAATCTCTGCCAAGTTCGGTCAATGGTATGCCACTGGAATTGAGCTAAGTACGAATAAGTACCGGGTATTCAGATGTGACCGGATCATTTCTATTGAAGAAGTGGATGTGCAAACCAGCTTCTCTATAGATGAGCTGGTGAGTCGTTCCATGGAGATGTATCAATCCAAGAATAGTATTCACTTCGAGGTGGAGATCTCGGAGAAAGCCGAGGATCTTTTCTATAAGGAGCATTATCCTTCCATGCATCTAGAAACGGGTGATAAGACCGTCATTAAAGGGTTCTACAATCCGGAAGAAGAGGCGTTTATAGCGGATTATTTCATCAGGTTTGGCAAAGATGTGGTATCCGTGAAGCCTGACACCTTAAAGCAAGCACTGCAGGATCGGGTAGAGAGTTTCTTACAGCACTATCGAGTAATATAACTCAGCGTGCGGATAGCCAAATCCCCCTATTCTGCAAAGTCAGAAAATGCTCTCTTCAACTTGCCGACTTGGCAATAGAAGAGAGCATCTGTTATGTTCAAGCGATTATTTTTTGGGGGCAGATGCCTTGATCGTCAGGGTTGTTGTGCTCTTATCCCATTTCACCTCAGCCCCGAGCAATGAGGATAGATCGCGGGCCATGATATAGGAGACCCCTGAAAAGGTATAGAAATGGGTTACCGTTTTGCCGTTTATCGTTGGCACTTTTTGGGCGCTGTCATAGCCTACATCCACTCCCAATAGCTTGCTGACAGACCGCAATGGAACGTAAACGGTGCCGTCAAACAGTCGTCCGGGTTCCGCGGTTTTGCCATTCACCTTTATTTGAACGGCTGTAGCGGCTGCGAAGCTTCTCTCATTCGGGATTCTTGTTACGGTGACACGGATTACTTCTTCTTCAACTAATTCGGGGGCGTTCGCCGGGTAGACCGCAACTTCATGCTTGCCAGTGACAGAACCTAAAGTGGCCGTGACCGTAGCTTTTCCTAAACCAGTTGCCTTAACATTCCCCTGGGCCCGGGCCTGTATAACCTGTGGGTCCGTCGTTTCCCAAGATGTTAACTCGGTTACATATGCTGTGTCCCCATTATCGAAAACCGCCAGCGCATTTAGTTCCATACCGCTATTTATACTTAGCTTGATTGGATCCGAGGTGGGCGGAAGAGTCCCGCGCACAATTTCAATTTTTTGAGGAGCACCTACAAGAAGATGCGCAGAGGTTGTGCCATAGCCGTGAACCGGTTTTCCTGCGGCATCCTCCAGCTTGGTTCCCTCAGATACGATATGGATTGAAGTATCCTGGGTCTTGACCTCTTTTTTGACCGTTAGGAAAAAGGAGGCAAACGCCTCATCGGTCGCCTGATGGATCGTTTTGTTATTTAGCGCTGATATGGATAGCACGACTTCCTGCCTGCCATCGGCAGGATTGGAATCCTCCGGGTACGGATTTTCGATACGATAATTGGGGGTCTCGAAGGTTTGGGAAGGAATGAAGAAGGTATCGTCTCTCCATATGTACTTCCCAAGATCCTCATCGAAGCGTAAGTTACCCTCGGTCGTAAACACATTCTCATCATAGCTTAGGACTACTTTGGCGGAACGAAGCCCGCCCAGATCAGAGGGGATATTCAAGATTTTGACGCTCACCAAGACGCTTTGTCCGGGGACTAGGGTCGTGTAATTGGTTGCAACATCAACGGATACCTTCTTAGCGTCCGCTGCTGATACTATACCTGCCAGGCTGGAGATCGACACGAGCAAAGCAAGCAGCGCCGCTGTTATTTTCCTTAAGAGATACATCTAATAAAACCTCCATCCTTAATACTCAGTTAAAATTTATATCGGCCGGATGGAGGAATCTGTGTATAACCGTCATCTACCTACTCGACGCTTTTCTTGGAAACCTCATCTTTTACTGCCTTATCCAATACGGCCTGTCCTTCCTGCTCTATCGTCTGCAGCGCCTCCTCAATCGATTTCTTCTTCTCCTCGACCAACTTCAGCTCGCGATCAACGATTGGCTGGTACTGAGAGTAAAAACTCTGAGGGATCTTATCATTGTCCAACGAACCTGCCCCGTCCAAATTCGGTTGTAATTTGTAGAACACGTCCAGGCTGACGCCTTCATATTCCTTCGAATATCCCATACGGGACAAAAGCCCGTTATTCAACGATTTCGATTTAATCTTGGCGAACTGTTCCCCGTTCACAAATTTCAGAAATTCCCATGCGGCATCGGCATTCGGGGAGTTGGCCCGTATGGCAAACAGTTCATTAAAATGGATATCTCGGGATTTATCAGGTTCGGCCGGATCGACCGGCCCCGCAACGATGCCAAATTGAAAAGGTTTGTAATCCTTGAGCGTGTTCTTAGCATCTTTTATGCTGCTCAACAAATAAGAACTGCTAGTTGTCATTGCCGAACGTCCCATTAAAAACAACTGACTTTCATAAAAATCCTCTATTGTTCCGCTCTGGAACCCGCCATCATAAGGATTATAAATTGTACCCGAATCAACTGCGTCCTTAGCCAGCTTATAGGCCTGCTTCCAGGAATCCGTATTCAGCGTGATTCTCATCGTGTCTGTATTGATATACTTTAAACCTTGAGTACCCGCGATGGCCGAAGCTAGTTCCTCCATAGACATGCCATAGTCGCTGCCAAATCCGTAGACACGGGTCTTCTCGTCGCCATCGGTTGGAAACCGCCGGGCCGTGTCGATGATTTCCTGCCACGTCATCCCGTCATGCGGCACATCGACTCCGTATTTGGCGAATAGATCAGCATTATAGAAGAGGGCATTTCCGTAAAAAGAAGGAGCTAAGCCGTACAGCTTGCCATCGCCCTTCTTCTTAAGAATCTCGATCAATGCCGGATATATGCTTCCGATATCGTACTTATCACGTTCAATCAAGGTATCAAGCTCCAGCAATTTACCTTCCGCAGCGAATTTCTCATAATTGTCCAAGCTCAATATAACTACATCCGGCTGTTTCTGCTCTATGAAGTCAGCTAACGCTTTGTTATAATCCTGTTCCCCTGTATAGATACTATCCGTGGTGATCACTTCAATATCAATATCAGGATATTGCATCGCAAACAAATCACCGTATTGGATGGAAAAATACGCTTCGTTCACATACATGATTTTGAAACTGGAGCGCTGCACTGTTTCCTTGGTGGAGACGCTGGAGCACCCCGTAAACAAGACACCGCATAACAGAACCAGTAACATCTTACGTACCCATTTACTTCTCATCATAACCTCCAAATAATAGCTTCATTTTTGCTTCTCATATTGATAACGTCGAAGCGGAAGAATTAGTTATCTGAAGAATCCTGGCTATTTCCTTGGAAGATTATAAATAAGCAGTCTTCGTATCTAAGCAGCTGTTGCGCTAAGATTCTTATATCTATATAGAAAAGATCATCAATCATCTTCATCAAATTCTGTATTCTTTGTTCGTATGAAATGAGAGGATCGTCTAAAATAAAATGATCTATACTTTCTTCCATCAAGTTCGGCAAACTCAGATCACTTAGATAAGCTTTTGAGTCGAAATATTCCAAATATTCTTGTTTAGTTTCCTCAAAATAAGATTTCAAAAACATGGAGTCCTTTTGAATACGATCAAATAACCTTTCCATCACATCAGTGATTTTTTCATGCAAGTCCGAGCAATACACAATCTGCATCTGCAAGAACTGGTAACAATTCATGAGGTTGACGAAACTTGAGGAAAAAAACGAGAACTCAACATTGGATTCTTTTAATGCATGAACACATATTTTTTCGAATAATATCGCTAATATATTATTACAAGCTTCGTTCTTGATATTTACTTCATCGGATACCATGTTATTAATGTACATTTCCAGATGATTAACCTTCCAGGAGGTAACTACCCTCTTAATTGCCCCTGTTTCTAAATTAAGTTGATAGCATCTATTCATATCATTCGATTCCGCGTTGCTTGAACAAGAAAGGCTTCCAAACTCGGTTTCAATCCATTTAATAACTTCATCGGTTTTGATGTCACCTGCAATATTTATAGCCATTCTGTCGGGAGTATACCATTTTTCGTGAAAGGCTATAACTTGCTCGAAGCTAAGACCTTTTATAACTTCTTCGTCTCCCATCGGTAATCGTGTTTTGTAAAATGAATGATCGAATAGTATTTTAAATACTTTGCTTTTTCTTCCTTTATGATGAGTAATCACTTCTTGAAGTACATCCTGTTTCACTTCATCCAATGCCTCTATTGTTATATAGCTTCCTAGTGCTATCTGTTTCAAAATGAATAATCCGTGCCTAATCGCCTCGTTACGATTTGGACATTTTATTAGATATACCGTTCGATCAAAATCCGTTAATCCAATGCAATTGTATTGTATATCACCCGCATAATATCTATATTTATCGAATACCATGCTCATATGTTCTACTACATGGGCAAGTCCATTTTCGGAATCCGATTCCTGAAGCGACCCTACTTTTAAAGCCAGACTTAACATGATTTCATCCTTTTCAATGTCAGTCTCCCGGACACAATAAGCAAGTCCATTAGGAAGAGTCCCTTCGCTAATGCGATCCTTCATTAACAAGTTCCCCCTTCATGTACATGTCTGATTGCATGTTATACAATCTCGCATATTCGCCATTGTATCTAAGTAAAGTATCATGATTGCCGCTTTCAAGTACCTGTCCATCTTTGAGAACCAATATTTCGTCTACCAGACGAATGGTGGAAAGCCGATGCGTAATGAGAATGGTCGTCTTATCAAACATTAAATCCTTGAATTTGGTAAACAACTCAAACTCAGCTTCGGCATCAAGTGAAGCGGTAGGCTCATCCAAAATGAGAATACTGGAGTCGGACATAAATGCCCGGCTAATGGCAAGCCTCTGCCACTGACCGAGTGATAATTGGGTCGCTTCCGACCATTCCTTGTTCAGCATGGTTGCATACTTTAAAGGAAGTTCTTCAATAAAGCGATCCGCGCCCGATTGCTCCGCCGCTTTTTTTACTTTCGGGAAATTATTTAAATCTTCAATTGCCCCAAGTGCTATATTCTTCTCGATATCGAAGGGGTACTTAATAAAATCCTGGAATACAGCCCCGATATGTTTATAGTATTGCTCCAGATCGATATCATTTATATTCATGCCATCCATCAAAATACGACCTGAAGTAGGTTTATACAACCTTAGAAGCAATTTAACCAGCGTTGTTTTGCCAGAGCCGTTCAAGCCTACAAACGAATAGCTTTTCTTCGCTGTAAGAATAAAGCTAATGTTCTTAAGTACAAACTCTTCTCTGCCCGGATATTTAAAAGATACGTTTTGAAATTCGATATTCTCAAAATTGGCAGGGTAAGGTGTACTACTTGCTTCTGGTGTTGGAACTTCCCTCTCTAACAATGAAAAGAGATTCTGAATATAGAGAGCATCGTCGTACAGCGAAGAGATGGATCTTAAAATATTCTGTATTGAACTCTGAAAATTCGATAAGGTACTAATAAATAAGGTCAGATCTCCCAAAGTTAGGTTTCTGGCAACCACTTTAACGAGAATATAGATTTGAAAGCTATATGAAACGATATTTTCTAAAAAGCTAGCCATACTGTTCTGTAAGGAGAATTTCTTCCTTATTTTTTTGTCTTCCTTCAAAAAAGTATTAAAGTCATTGATGATCATCGTCTTAAAATAGGAATTTAACCGGTTTACTTTGACTTCTTTAATATTCTCATACGTGATAATGATGGATTTGAGATAATTGATAAATCTTAACCTTTCAAAACGTTTCGTAAAAATGTCAAACAGTTTTGTGGACATCTTAATGTTAATGATGAGTGAAGGCAGACATGCAAGGAAGCTGATTAAGAGAATGAGCGGGCCGAAACCTAGAAAAATCACGATAGCCCCAGCCATAGATGAGAAGTTCTGCAGCGCAAGGATCAGGGTTCTAAGGAGATTCATGGAATGCTGTGTAGATTCGTTATTCACTTTTTGAATGCAATCATATATCTCGGCATTGTCGAAATCAGCCATTTCCATCCGCTCAATTTTATCAAGGGTCAATCCCGTGATATGCTTGTTCATATAGTCGACTTGGTTAGACTCAAAATACCGGCATAGGTTATGCATAATGTTGTTGAATTGTGTGTATAAAAGATGAATTACTATCCATAAGATCGGTTTGGACAGATCCTTACTGACCAGTGCCTCAACGACGCTGTCAATAAAGAACTTCCATATGATCGTGGTAATCGGAAGGGACAACCCGGCCAATAAATTGAAAAATAACAAGAAAACTAACGTATGCTTCGAACTTTTCCAAAGCAAAGCCATAATTTTCGCCAACATTTTAATATAATCTTGGGCAGTAATTAATTTCGCGTGCAGTACTTTCATATAAAAGTCTCCCATTATAGAAAGGTATGAAAACAGGGCCCTATCCCAAAAAATAGCGGCCCTGTTTCAATTTACTTAAGTAGCTAAACAACTAATGAATATATGCCTTTGAGTAATTCGCCACACTATTCTTGCTATCTCCTGCGCAATAGCAGCCACATGGACTTGCGCCGGACTTGGCTTGGTCTTGTGCTACGGCAGCATTACCGGAACAAATACAGCCATCCATTGGCTGAACACCATAATATGCTTGTGTATCCATCTTAGTTGTTCTACCTACGGGATGAATCAGTTTCATACTAAACATCTCCTTTAGAATAGATTTTTATAGGAATAACATTCCGTATGGCCCGGGATCATAAGAATGTTATAACTACCGCATACTGCATCTCATTATTACGAGATAATAAGTTCATTAAAGTATTCTACCTTTTCAGGAGTATCCTCAATTAATTGATGGTATCTTTGCAAGTAGAATTTAGTGATCGCCTTCTCTATGTTACAAGTTCCCACTTTCTTATCTTCATCAAGCCCATCATCTTGATAGCACAGAGCAAAACAAATTCCGCATAGGCGTACCGCCCAACAATTCGAGCAGTGCTTAATTGACTTGTTAGAGTACTCTTCAAAGTAGCTACGATAAACCGCTTCCGTATCTATTCCATTCTCAACATCACCAATATAAGGTGAATTGGACATTCTCTCACATACTTTAAAATTACCATCCGTAGTAACATATAGTCTTCTCCGGCCAGGAATACAACATCCGTTCATGTGGATACCCAGTGTAGGCTCGTCCGTGATTACTCTATTGTGAATACGCAGCAATTTGGTTTGACTAATGTCTTGAGCCATGCCCTTTATTTCATCATCTTTATCTATCGCCGTAAGAGCCCAAGCTCCTATAGGATCAGCGAGCTCTTCATTCGTATTAAACTCTTCTAGACTAATCTCTTGCTTGGGAACCCCCAGTTGCTCCCAGTCGATATCCCCTTGATCCACGTATGAGCAATTGATGTTGGTGTCCGGGGGCAGCCAATCCAATGATTTGAAGAAATCGTTCAGTTCATCAATTTTCTCCATACTATAGGGAGGACATACGACGGCATTTATGCCTAAAGAGTGATCGGGTTTATCTTGAAAAGCCTCTACCAATTTTCTTAGTCCTTTGATAGCCCTGTTAAAGCTCCCACTGCCATCTACAGTGACGCGATAGAAATCTTGAATATTCTTCGGTCCGTCCAAACTGCATAAGACCGAGCATTTGTCCAAAGAAGCCAGATATTCAACGACCTCATCGGTAACAAGCGTTAGATTCGTTGTAAAAGAAACCGATATATTGACGTCGCTCATAATAACCTTGCTGTATTCAATGCACTTCTTCATTAATTCAAAATTTATTAACGGCTCTCCCCCATAGAAGGTCAAAGCCAAATTTTCCCCTACATTTTGGGAAATGTAGTCCAAAGCTTTCTTGGCCGTTTCCCAATCCATATCTGTCTTTGAAAAATTCCTATATCCAACATTTTCATCTTGGTAAATACAGTATTTGCATCTTAAATTGCACTTTTCAGTCAATTCCAAAATAACTTGCTCTATGCCTGCACTGATGAGATCTGATAATTCTGATTTCTTAGGAGTAATAAATTCTTGGAAGGATGGTGCCTGGAGGATTTTCTCTTGCTCAACAAGAGCCAAAACCGTATTCAAAGCGCTTTCAATTTCAGCATCAGTAAAGTCCAACTGGGCAATGGCGGCGGGGTCTGAACTTGTTAACAAGCTTTCCAAAATTGCCGATTCTACGACATCACATAGAAATACCTTTCCAGTTCCGGTGTCGTAAAAGTATTTATTATTCTTTGTCTCGAACACCGTCCCCAAACGTTCCCAATCCGACATATGCAAATTACCTAAAATTGATATTTTCTTATCAACGTTTGGACTGACCATCCATTAAACCTCCTTAAAGAATCAAATTTCAATCACAATCCGTCTAAAAATAGATGCATAATGAAACGCTTGGCTGAATTGTGACTTTTTTCACTTTAATATGCAATATTTTCCTTATCTATAAATCTATGATAACCCTTATCCCTTATTTTGTAAACTATAAAAATATATTAAAATTATTTCCAAGATTTTATATAAAAATAGCCAACTTTCATCTCGTTGGCCTTAGTTCATATTAATCTATGATACTAATGAGGATCGCCTCAGCCACTTGCTGGTCTTCGTTCGATAACCAAACCCTAACCGAAGGGGCTCTATCCCCAGTCTCTAACAAGGAGGATATATCCGAACTTGTTACTTCTTCATACTTGCTGATCACGGTATTTTTATCAGAAGAGATATATCTAGTAAATATTTGGGTTGCATCATTTATTTGTATATGAACATACTCCTCGTCCGTTTCTTTCTTCTCTGTTGTTCGCACAGATTTAGGATTCATATACACAGTGATTTGATTGGCTTCAGCAGCTGCCAAATCTCCAAACAAGTCTGCCTCTGCTTCATTCCATCCCGCCATGATCTCATTATTCTCATAAATATATTCGACCTTAGAAGCCGTAAGAGACAACAGCTCAGGCTCTACCATCCTAATAACGACGCCCCCAGAAAGTCCTGCAACCAAGAGGAAACCAACAAGAGACATCAGGAATTGATTCTGGGAGGATGTTGATTTATGGAGCCATTGATATACACCTACACCTATAGCCCCGCCAGCACAATTCAATAGAATATCATCGATATCGCTGCTCCCCAAAGCAAACACATACTGAATAACCTCGAACGCAAATGAGGTCAGCAGCAGGCAAAGAAATGAAATACGCAGAGGCTTGTTGCGTGCAGCATATGCTACGAAAATCCCCAAAGGAACAAAGATAGCAATATTCCCCCCTATATTGGCCAACGCCCTCCCCATGTCAATATTCTCGCTTGTCATAAATTCAATAATCGTATTAAAAGGAATGATATTAATGCTTCTTAATGCTGACATAATTCCTGAATGGAACAGTGCTGACAAAGGAATGGTCTTAAACAAAATAACTTTAATGGCAATGAAAGCATAGGCGATAAACATGGCGTAAAATAGGACAAGCAATAATCTGTTGGCACCGGATTTCCCCGGGTTGTCCCCCCATCTTTTGTTCATCTTAGAATCCACGCTACAGTCACACCTTTCTTTAGATCCTTTTTTCGTGTCCACACATATGATCCAATTATATAGAAAACGTTCATTTTAAATAATTAGTTACATTTCTCTTATTTTCTTTTTTTTGTAATCCCTAAAGATCGTAATCATTCCTTCCTAAGGAGCATTATCCTTCCATGTATCTAGTAAGTGGCGATAAGACCGTCAATAAAGGGTTGTGGTTTAGCAAATGATACTGGTATAGTCCAGAACGAGCAAAGCGTTGGCCTTGCTGTTTATTATTTCCCACAACATATGTAAAATTGTTATAACAGTTGAATAGTATGATAAGGAGGGGAACTAATTGTCCAAGGTGATCGAAATGGAACGTAAAGTAACAAAGTTCGGAAATAGCCTCGGGATTACCATGACCGAAGCCTTAAAGCAAATTGGACTTGAACTGGGAGATGTAGTGCTTATCAATGTGAAAGAGGCCGACGGAGAGATCATTATTCGCAAGGCCAATAAGGTGACCTTGCCAGCAGGAATAAGCACTGAATTTCTTGAAACGCTCTCCAATGTGATGGAAGAATACGATGAAACACTGAAAGGCCTTAAGGATCGTTAATATGACCGTACGATACCTGTCCGTCCAAGAGGTTATTGCCATTAATGTCGCAATGATACAGAAATATAGTCCCAAGGAAGATGTAGGCGTTAAAGATGGGGGCATGTTAGAATCCGCGGTATTTTGGCCGCAATCCTCTACTTTTGGTGAAGAGGCATACCCTTCTTTGTTTGAGAAAGCTGCCGCGCTGTTTCAATCCCTGGGACAGAATCATGCCTTTCAAAACGCTAACAAACGGACCGCGTTTACCGCTTTAGAGATCTTTTTACGGCTAAACGGCTGCTCCTTTGTCATGGACCAGAAAGCAGCCGAAGATTTTACCGTCAACATGGTAGACAATCATTATGAAATTCAGGAACTCACGCAAGTGATTCAACAGTATTGTAAAAGAATCCAACAATGATAGACTGCACTTACTTCGAAATATCCAAAAAGCCCTCTCCGAACACATCGCGTACGTCGTGAATGGTGAGAAACGCAGCTTGATCGATGGATTTGACGATCTTCTTCAGCGTGGATACCTCTTGCTTGCTGATGACGATATACAGGACTTCCTTCGGGTTCTTCGTATAGTACCCATGGCCCGACAGCACGGTAACTCCGCGGTCCATCTCGGTAATGACCATCTCGGCGATGTCGTTCTGCTTCTCTGAGATGATCATAATTGCCTTCTTAGGATTCAGTCCTTCAATAATGAAGTCCATCACCTTGGTGCCTACATACAAAGCGACGATGGTCAGCATCAGTTTCTCCGGACCAATAATAAAGTAGGAGGAAAAGGCCACGATCAAATCGAAGAACAATAGCGCATAGCTGATATTCCAGTCGAGAAATTTATTAGCAATCCGGGCTAAAATGACGGTTCCTGCCGTCGTTCCCCCGACCCGTACAATCAAGCCGATTCCGGTCCCCACTAGCACACCCGCGAAGACCGCATTAATGGTCAGCTCATGCGAAGCGATCGTCCAGCCTTCTGTTAAATGTAGAAACAGTGAATTAAAAGCGACGGCAAGAATCGTATACACCGTCGTCTGCCGATCCAGAAATTTGTAGCCAACAAGCAGCAGCAAACCATTGATGATGATATTAACGATGGAAGGAGACCACTGGAACAAATAATACAGAATAATGGTGACCCCTGTAACGCCCCCCTCGCCGAACTCATTCGGGATGACAAACAGGTTGACGGCCAACGCAAATAAGAAGGCACCAACAATTATCGTAGCGATATCCGCAATTCTCTTTTTCATATCTACTCTGATCCTCTCTGCAGCAATTCTAGCCCTTACAACCAGATCATCGTATCTGACTTGCAACTAGGAAGTCAATATGGCTTTTACACTTTAATTCGCTATCTAATTCACTCGAAAAAGAACGGGTAGAGCTAGATATCGCCTTGTATTCTTTACCTCTTTTCCTAAACATACTCATTAAAACAGCCCTCTCCGCCAAAAAGGCAGAAGGAGGGCCGTTAGCTTTCCGAAAAAGCAGCTTCCAACAAACTGAATTCAATCTTCTCTTATGGCAAATCTGTTCAATTTAGCCTCTCCTGCAAGGATGGCAGTGTCAAGGACACTTCCACGGCTGATCTTCCCTCTTCTGAAGTAAAGGCTGCGGAGAAAGTTTTTACTATTTACACGGGCGATCCTCGGACCACGGCTTTGCGGCAATTCAGCGCAATGTGTCAACCCACTGATCCAGTCAGCGATCTCCTGCTGCGGGAGTAGACTTCTGTCAATCATGGTATCCACGATTGTGGCCATCCGCTCATCTTCCTCTTCGCAAAAAATTTGCATCCCGTTATGTAACTTCCCTTGAATCGCAGCAAGTACTTCATGCTGTAGCGCTGCATCGCTCTCTGGACACTGAACCAGCTCCTCCAAAGCATCTGCACCGTGTGCCGCACTGTGGGCCCAACCTCCTTCCGGTAGATAACCGCGCAGATCCTTTTCCTCCTTATAATAGCGAAGCACTGAATGCTTAAGATGCTGATATTCGGCTTGATCCAGAAAAGGCTGTTTTCTATGGCGTTCCGTAATCAACGCAATGGGCAGAATGGAGAATGCTCTTGTAAATACAGACGGATCATCCACGCTGCCAATCTGATAGAACAAATGCTGCTCATCGGTCAGAACATCCAAAAGACGGTGCAACTCCGTTTCCGTCAACATGTTCTCGTCATGAAACCATTCATAAAATGTCGTACAGATCAGATCATCTCGCAATTCCGGCTGAGGGTCCCCAATGTATTGCAGCATCAAAGTAAGAAAATCCTGCAGCTGCTCACCTTCACGAAGCTGGTAATGCTCCTTCTCAATTCTTTGCAGGTCCGTCATGAGTTTCATCCTTGTATCGTTCACAATTCCATCCCCTTTAACATACTGATTATCTCCTCTATCACAATCTTTCGGTTCATCATGATGAATCCTTATGAATCCGTGTATACCTCTACCATAAAACAAAACGACTGACATCATTATGTCAGCCATTGTATAGGTGCAATAATTCTTTTACGTATTCTCGTAACTCATCCCTTAAATAACGGGGCTCTATGATCTCGCATTCCTTGCCAAAGCTTAAAATATATTTGAGTAATCCTTCCTCATACGGAAAATGATCTACAACAATGTATTGGTTATCCTCCGTTTGTTGAATATTCTCCTCTTGAAAATACTCGGTCAGCTGCTTACCCATTCGATTGGAAAATTTCAAAGTAACCTGAATACTGGACCTGCGGTAACTTTCCTCAAATATCTCCTCGATTTCTTCTTTTGAAATATCTCTTTTCTCGAAGTCCTCACCCATCCTTAAATTCCTGATCCGCACAAGCTTAAACCTTCTGTAGTCATCTCGGTACCTGCAAAACCCAACCAAATACCATTGACCGGAAGAAAAAGCGATTTGAAATGGCTCTACTATTCTTTCGGAATACTCCATTTGTCTGTTGCAATAATCAAATACCATCAGCTTATTTTCTTCAATGGCTTGGTTCATCAGAAACAAGTATTCCTTTAATTCATTTTCCATACTGAAATGGGACATGTTAATGCTCAGCTTATCGGTATTCTTTTCTCGGTTATACGTATTCTCGATCTTTAAAACCATATCATTAAACTGTGCGTTTTTCCCAAACAGGAAATTTAAGTTATTCATGATCGCCATGAACGTAGAAGCTTCATCTTTCTTCAAAAAAAGATTGTCCACATTATAGTTCTCCATAATGTAATAGCCTCCACCCTTGCCACCCATGGATGCGACCGGAATACCAGCTTCGCCTAATTTTTCTATATCCCTGTAAATGGTTCGTAATGAGACCTCAAAATGTTCTGCAAGCTCTTTGCCTGTAACCAACCCTTTGTTTGAGATAATGAGTAACATGGAGAGTAATCGGTCTACTCGCATTTTATGTATTACGTTGACTTGCAACGTGTCCTCCGTATTTTTTGTTAGAAATCGCTTTTTTATATTCTACAAGGAAGCCTATTTTCCTTTAACAAGCACTGTTATTTACTCCTCTTTACAAGCTGAAAAACAGAGAGTATGATAAACACGATTCGATTAAGATCATGGATGGAACTAACACTTCCTTTGAAGCTGTCGGAAGAGTAATCTCTTTCGTTGGCTTCTTTTTACGATATATGAATTGGAGGATACGTTGTTGGCCCTACTTAGTAAAATGCGAGGTTGGCTAGAAAAAACGCTCACCTGCACAGGTTATATCCGGCTATTATTTACTGGCTGTAACAATATCTGTTGGATTATTCAGCCTTCCAGGTGTATATCGACGCGGCACGGAGGTAAGCTTCTTTGATACGGTATTCACTGCAGTTAGCGTAGTAAGCGACACAGGGCTTGCTGTACTGAATGTTGCAGACACGTTTAGTGTATTTGGATACTTCATCATTATGTTGGTGCTACAATTCGGTGGTCTTGGGATTATGGCGATGAGCACCTTCTTCTGGATCCTCATCGGACGGAAGATTGGACTGCGCGAACGGCAGCTTATCATGATTGACAACAACCAGTTTCAATTATCAGGACTGGTTCAATTTATCAAGGAAATTCTAAGAATCATTTTACTTACTGAGCTCATTGGAGCTGTTATTTTCGGATTTCATTTCCTTAATTATTTCCCAACCTGGCATGAAGCCTTCCTACAAGGTTTATTTGCATCCGTCAGTGCAACGACAAACGCCGGGGTGGATATTACAGGACAATCGCTGCTGCCTTTTGCCAATGATTATTTTGTACAAGTCGTTACCAGTATCTTGATCATATTTGGAGCCATCGGATTCCCTGTACTGATTGAGATTAAGACTTTTTTATCGAGAAGGAGGGACAAGCAGGCTCCACCATTTCGCTTCTCGCTATTTGCCAAATTAACGACATCGACGTATCTCATTCTTTTGGTTATTGGGACTATTCTTATCTTCTTGCTTGAATATCAGCATTACTTTAAAGGAATGTCATGGCATGAGAGGTTCTTCTATTCGTTCTTCCAATCCACTTCAACTAGAAGCGCCGGATTAACGACGATGGATATCACTCAATTGTCAGAGCCTACCCTGCTTGTCATGAGCATCTACATGTTCATTGGTGGATCTCCAAACTCTGTAGGCGGAGGAATTCGAACCACGACCTTTGCAGTGTGCATCTTATTTATGTATAACTACGTCAAAGGGAATCGTGAGATCAAAATTTTCAATCGAGAGATTCATCCGGATGATGTTATGAAATCACTGGCGATTATGCTACTTGCCATTGTAATGTGCGGGACCTCCGCTATTGTTATCAACATTACGGATCCACATCATCAACTGATATCGATTATTTTGGAGGTGTGCTCTGCCTTTGGTACAGTTGGTATGTCCACAGGCATTACACCGGAGCTAAGCGCCTTTGCCAAATGTCTGCTGATGCTGCTCATGTTCATTGGCAGAATCGGTCTGACATCGTTCATCTTTATTATTGGAGGCAAGAAAAAGAAACCGAAAATTCATTATCCTGTGGAGAGAGTTATTTCGGGGTAATAGAGCGGGAAAGCAAGCTTTTAGCCCTTTCGCCTCCCAATAGGAGGTCGGAAGGGCATTATTAGTGTTCCGCAGAGACATTCCTAAAGCACCACGGCGGGTATTCGCCATTGTGAGAGTTGCCACTTCGGAAACCCCAGCGCTCTAAGTTCATAGATTCGAGTTCGAGCTCGTCTCTACTGTTTCCACACCTGACCAGATCCTCGTCAAGTAAAATACTCCAGCTTGGCCTTCGGGAAGAATTTCTCCATGTAAGTGGAAAGATGGCTTTTTATATCTTCTTCCTCTTCTCTTGAATAAATGTACTTGCCGATTCCGTATCTTCCCCACTTGTATCTTCTCTTCTCTTCATCCAGCTCCAGCTTGGTCATAGGGTAATTCTTCTCAATCACCCGCTTGGCCGGCTTCGTAAACCGGTGCTGTATGAATTCAAACGTAATATCATCCCGCACATGGGCAGGCAGCTCGGAATCAAGGCGTTCAAACATGTGATAATAGCCCTCCTGCCATCCCTCATGGAGATAGATCGGGGCAACAATAAATCCGAGCGGATATCCTGCTCTAGCCACTTTTCCCGCCGCTTCAATCCTTAAGTGCAATGGCGAAGTTCCAGGTTCAAAGTTTTTAATGACATAGTCGGCATTCACACTAAAGCGAAATCGGGTCTTGCCTTGATGATTGGCATCCAGCAAATGATCGACATGATGGAATTTCGTAACAAATCGCAGTCTCCCAAGTTCAGATTTGCCGAAATGTTCTATGGCGTGCTTTAAGGTATGCGTAAGATGGTCAATCCCTACAATATCCGAAGTACAGGATGCTTCAAAGCGGGTGATGTCCGGAGCCCGTTCCGCCATATACTTGTCGGCGGCTTCCAGGATCTCCTCTACATTGACGTAGGTACGAATATACGGCTTGCTGCCCATGGTTGTCTGCAAATAGCAATAATGGCAGTGCCCCATACATCCGGTAGCAAAAGGAATCGCATATTCTGCCGAAGGCTTGGACGTATCAAACTTTAATGTCTTTCGAATCCCCACGACCAGGGTCGACTTGGCCACCCGATATTTCTGGAAATCATTATCTCCGGGAAGATTGCGCACCTGGTTATGAGAAGTAGTCTGACGAATTTCAACATCCATTTGTTCAAATTTCTTCAACAGCTTTTGTCCGAGCGGGTATTCCAGAGCATCCGGTTCAAAATAAACAAGCTTGGGCATAAAAGGCTTCATTCAAAGCTCTCCTCTTGATCAGAACCAAAATAATAGGCATAGGCCTGCTCCGCCTCGGCGGCTGTCGGATAGATCGCCATATCGCTTGATAAAGGATAATACGTCTCATACAGAAATACGGCTAGCTCGCCGGGCTGCTCCGGACTGTTTATAACTGCAGCTTGCTGAATATTGGCCACATCTTGCGTATGCGGGTTGCGGTAAAATACATAAACAACATCTCCTGCCTGATAAGTCCCTTGTGTTCCGGACATGCTCACCATCCCCTTCGCTTTTCTAAAATAAGTGTCCATTCCTTAAAATCTTCCCATTCAAGCTGGTAATTATGTTCCCTTTTTCCATCAAAACATTTTGATTTTGATTCTCATAGCTGCGATAAATCGGCATTCCCTCGTTCATTTCCCCTTCACCCTCTTCATATAATGCTTAAAAAGAGGCCCCGGAGGTACCAAGCAAATGTGCGATATGCGAAGTGCAGTAGATGACGAAATAGAGCGGCTGACGACGGCGCTTATCGAGCAGCAGCGGCAGGATGGATCCTGGCATTTTTGCTTTGAGAACGGGACGGCCATCGATGCTTATGTCATTATTCTCTTTCGAGTGCTGGATGTCCCGAATGAAGCGCTGATTCGGCAGCTGCATGACCGGATTCTTGCTGCGCAGCAGCCCGATGGCTGCTGGAGACTGTTCACCGATGAAGAGGAAGGGAACTTGTCCGCTTCGGTTGAGGCTTATTATGCCCTGCTCTACTCCGGGTACAGCCAGACAACAGACGAGCCTATCCAGCGGGCTAGACGATATATTTTATCCAAAGGCGGTCTCGGCAAAATCACCAATATTCTAACGAAAGCCATCCTCTCGATCACCGGACAGCGCAAGTGGCCTGCTTCCATCTCATCGATCCCGCTAGAGATTCTACTGTTCCCTAAATATTTTCCGATCAATATATATGATTTCTCAGGATATTCAAGGATCCACCTGATCCCGATGCTCATTATGGGCGACAAGCAGTTCTCGATTACTAACGCTCATACGCCAAATCTGTCAGATCTTCAAGTGCGACCCGTAGATGAGGTAGAAGAACCACTTCCCCGCGGATACCAGGAGATGCAGGATAGCATTAAGACGGGTCTAGGCTGGCTGATCGGCACTCGTCGTCATATCCATGAGACCGCGATAACCAGAGCAGAGAAGTTCATGTTGAAGCGCATCGAAGCCGATGGCACCCTATACAGCTACGCCAGCAGTACGATCCTCATGATCTTCGCCTTGCTGGCCCTGGGCTATGAGCAGCAGCATCCTCTGATCACGGATGCCATTCAGGGGCTTACCGATATGCAGTTCCGTTATGACGGGACAACGACGATACAGAACTCTCCTTCGACAGTATGGGATACGGCACTGCTGGCCTACGCCTTGCAGGAGGCCGGGATTCCCGCTGATCATCCAGCGATCCGGCGTGCCGCCGCGTATCTACTGCCTAGACAACAGCATAAGACCGCTGATTGGAGTATTCACAATCCGGGAACCCAGCCTGGGGGCTGGGGATTCTCAGAGACCAATACGATCAATCCTGATGTGGATGATTCAACTGCGGCTCTACGGGCGATCCTAAGCTTCTCCAATACCGATCCTTCCTACCTAAAATCGTGGAATCGCGGACTGAATTGGGTTCTCTCTATGCAGAATAAAGACGGTGGCTGGCCCGCATTTGAGAAGGATACAAACAATGAAATGCTCACCTGGCTCGCCATCGACGGTGCCAAGTCGGCGGCCATTGACCCCTCAGAGGCGGATTTGACCGGTCGTACCTTAGAGTATCTGGGAAACTTCACTGGACTGGACATTCGATACCCATTTATCAAGCAGGGAGCAGAGTGGCTGATCGGACATCAGGAGAAGGATGGTTCCTGGTACGGAAGATGGGGCGTCTGTTACATCTATGGGACTTGGGCAGCGCTGACCGGATTAGCAGCAGTAGACCTCTCTGCCAACCATGAGACTCTACAAAATGGAGTCCGTTGGCTCTTGGACATTCAGAACCCGGACGGCGGATGGGGAGAATCTTGCCGAAGCGATCGACTGCGGCGTTATGTGCCCTTAGGGGAGAGCACACCTTCTCAAACCGCGTGGGCGTTGGACGCGCTAATCGCCGTTCAAGCGCAGCCAACATCAGAGACTGATCAAGGAATACAGAGGCTTATCGCCTTACTGCACGAAGACGACTGGAAGAGCACCTATCCGACAGGTGCTGGTCTTCCTGGCCACTTCTATTCCCATTATCATAGCTACCGTTATATCTGGCCGCTTCTTACACTGAGCCACTATAAGCAGAAATATGGGAAAAATTGATGTTATGCCACGCTTTGTATACCTCTGATTGCCGTTATTTCTCGCAAAAAACCTCCGCCCGATGGCGGAGGTTTCTATGCTAACTAGCCTAATGCTGCCTTAATATTCATCTGCTCCAATATCTATATTGCCGCCTTTCACGCGATCGCTTCCTTTGTAGTCCTTGTCTCCCACGATGGAGCCCAAATTCTCTCCTGCATCAATCGCTGGGGAAGAGGCGCTGAGCGTGTAGTTTCCAGTGTTCGGGTCAACGAGCAGCGGATCCGCAAATACAGAGTGGCTATCTAGGGACGTGCCTGATTTATAAGCGGCAAATCCTGTGTAGCTCACATTTTTCCACTGCCATTTGGCCGTGTTGGCCCCGCCCGTCACATAATACAGGTTATAATCCACCTGATTTCCGGTATTTTGGGTAAATGGATTCGAGATCATCAGCTTGGAGCTGCTCGCTACAAAAATATTATTCTTGATGACATTGTTCTTCGTATCATATTGCAGCAGCATCTGTCCGCCATCCAACCCCTTCGTATCGTTCTTGTACAAAGTATTGCCGATGATCGTGCAATTCACGGTAGAGCCGCGCTTCTTATCATAGCCCCCCATAGCGATGCCCGTGTAATTATTGTTCGCAACTATATTGTTCCTCACCATAATATTGCTGGTAGACTTCCCGCTATGCTCGCTGGCAATCTCGATTCCAATATCATTGTTATAGCTCATATTGCGTTCGATAATCGTGTCCTTGCCGCCGTCGACATAGATGCCGTCCGCCCCGTAAGAATCGTTCGGCACCGGCTTGCCGTAGGATGGATTGTTAATCGAAGTAATATTGTACACCAGGTTCTCTCTGATAATGCCATTACGCGCCTGGTCATAAGCAGAGTTAGGCGATGTGCCCTCAAAGCCGATCACATCAATTCCGATGTTGTCATTGTCATGTACGACGTTTCCTTCGATCAAGAAGCCATCCACATTGCCGTTGACAACCATCGACTCGCTGGAGCCGAGTATGAGGTTGCTTAATGTATTGCCAACAATCGAAATATTGCTAAGCGACTGGGGCGCCTTCGTGCCGTATACCGCAATCCCGTGCGCATCGCGTCCGGACAGATCACTGCGCAGGGCTGCGTTATTTTCAATCGCATGAATATAGTTGTTGCGAATTGTAATGTTGCTGCCGACCCCGGTGATCAGAATCCCTGATGGTACTTTATCCTTGGTAGTGGTTTTAAAATTGCGAATCTCGAAATCCTCAAGAACAATATGACTGGCATCAGTAATTTCAACCAGACCCTCTGAATCCGCTACAGATAGCCCTGTTCCATCCAAAATAGCAGTTTGAGGAGCATAACTCTTGAACGTAATCGGCCCCTCCGCTGCCGACCCGGAATGCGTAATCTTCAGCTTCTGCTGATACACGCCGTCCATGACATATACGGTATCGCCCGCACCTGCACTGTCAGCCGCATGCTGCAAGGTTTTCCACGCCTTGCTGGTGCTTGTGCCTGAGTTGCTGTCACTTCCGGTCGGAGATACATAGTAGTTCGCACCCGCAGCATAGGTTGTTGCTCCCTCCAAGCCAATACCTCCCAGCACCATACTTGCCGTAAGCATCAAAACCGTTCCACACATTCTCAGCTTTCCCCAAGCCGTCTTGCGAGCTGCTGTTGTTAACATTCGTATCCTCTCCTTTGTTATGAAATACAAACTTCCGATTGCTTCAGCGCTGCATTAAGCGTTCAGCTCCTGCAACAGTAGGCAGACTGCCCGTTCCCCCAATCGCCTGAACCGACAATGCGCCGCAGGCACAGGCAAATCGCAGCAGTTCCTCAGCCCGAAGTCCTGTTCCATAACCGTAGATCAGTCCTGCATTGAAGCAGTCCCCTGCCCCTGTCGTATCCTTGACGTCTACAGAATAGGCCGGCACCTTGATTAGAGGCTGATTCCGCTTGAACAGGGCCGCACCCTGCGAGCCGCATTTCACAGCCACCGTCCCGGCTAATGCATCAGACGGCAGCGCTGTCCAGGCGTCATCCAGCGCCTCAGCCCGGTACAGATGCATCAGCTCCTCCTCGCTTGGAATGAACAGATCCGTTACAGGAAGGAGGCGGTCGATCCCTTCATGGCGCCACTCGTCCGATACGTCCCAACCTGTATCAAAAGAAGTTGTCTTCCCCAAACTTTGAACCTTGGCAAACAAAGAGACCCATTCCTCCCTCATCCGCGTCTGCAAGAAGTAAGAGCCAAAATGAACATGATCCGCTTCATACAGCAGCGCTTCAGGGATATGCTCCGGGGCAAGAAGCGAAATGGTCCCCGGGTAGGTGAGCAGGCTGCGGTCGCCTCCTGCCGAGAACGACAAGGTGATCCCTGTCCTTAGTCTGGCATCAACGGTTACGAATCGTGTCGACACCCCCATTCTCTGAAGCTCGGCGAGACAAAACCGGCCATAATCATCCTCGCCGACCAGACTGACGAATTCCACCTCTGCCCCAAGCGAGGCCAGAGCGCAGGCCGTAATCGCCGAGGATGAGCCCAGCACCAGCTCCATGCCGTCAAGCAGCTTCTCCCGATTCATCTCCGGCATAATATCCGAACCCGTCAAGATCATATCCACATTCAATTCACCCAATACAGCTACCTTCATCGCTTCAATCCACTCCTTGAATATATTGCTCTCTGAGCTGTTTGCTTCTATCAATCTTCTATCGTGCGCTTTGCGCCCCTTACTTCATTTCCGGCATAAAGCGACGCTCCGCTTCATACAGCTCTTCGAACATATTCTTGATTTCTTCCAACGAGCATACTGCTGAGGTCAGTGGATCAACCATCAGCGCGTGCATCGCCATCTCTTTATCCTTATTCAGTACCGCGGATACGGCAAGCTCAAAGAAAGCCATATTGCTGCGGCATAACGCGGCAAGATGCTCAGGCAGCGCTCCGAATTGGCATGGATTTACCCCGTTACGGTCCACCATACAGGCGACTTCCACTACGCCGTCCTGCGGCAGGTTCGAGATCAATCCGCCATTCGGAACACTTCCGTAGATCGTCTTCACTTCATTTTTTACCATCGCTTCAATAATGATGGGCGCGTATTCATGGCTTGACTTCAGCTCAATCGGCCGTTCTCCCGATAGCTGCTGCTTGATCTCCTCATCATTCGTACGGCGCCAGATCGGCCAGTTATCCGCATAATAGCCCGTAGCACCGTTATAACCTGTACTGCAGTGGCGGTCAATCAAGTCTTGCCTCTTCCGATAATACGGAATATATTCGGAGAAGTGTCCACTGGATTCCGAGACGAAAGCGCCCAAATACTTCATCGCATCAAATCGCACCGGATCTTTGGCCAGAAGCTCTGGATCTGCGATCCTCTCCAATAAGACAGGATACAGATCCCGGCCTTGATGTGTCAGCTCGACAAACCATGACATATGGTTAATGCCGCCTGCGCGCCACTGCATTTCTTCGTAAGGAACGCCTGCATATTTTGCCAGCTGCCTGGAAGTATTCTGAATGGAATGACAGAGCCCTACCACCGGCAGGTCCGTAATCCGGGAAGTAAGCAGCGTAACCGCGGACATCGGATTGGTATAGTTCAGAATGATGCAGTCCGGACAGAGTTCCTCCACATCGCGGACAATTTCGATCCAGCTCGGTAATGTACGCAGCGTTTTGAATAATCCGCCCGGGCCCAGCGTGTCGCCAATACACTGATTAACCCCGTATTTAAGCGGAATTTCGTACTCGTAGCGAACCGTCTCTAGCCCAACAACCTCAATCTGGTTGATCACGAAATTCGACCCAGCTATCACCTCACGGCGATCGGTAGATGCTAGCACCTGCCACTTCTTTCCGGTCATTTCAATAATCTTGTTCACCAAGTCACGGGCAATCGCGAGCCGTTCTGGATCGATGTCGACCAGAGCGATGGTTCCCTCCTCAAGGCCTTCAATCTTAAAAATATCTACGATAATTTCCCGGGTAAATGCGCTTCCAGCGCCGATAATCGAAATTTTGGTCATAAGTAATTTCTCCATTCCTGGTTATTAGGTATCTATTCCCGCTCCTATTTCATGCCTGTCATGGTCAGCCCTTTAATGAACTGCTTCTGGAAAATAAGGAACACGATAATAACAGGCAGTGTAATAAGTACAGCGGCAGACATGACTACGTTGTAATTCACCTGATGCGCACCATTGAAGAAGACGAGCGCCATCGGTACCGTCATTCGATCCATATCATTGATGGCGATGAGTGGCCACAAATAGTTGTTCCACGCGGCCATAAAGGTAAAGATGCCAAGAGCCGAAAGCATCGGTAAAATCAACGGCATGACAATGCGCCACATAATACGAAGCTCGCCCGCGCCGTCGATGCGTGCTGCCTCAAGCAAATCCCTTGGAATATCTTCAATAAATTGCTTCGCCAGAAATACCCCGTAAGAGCTGATTAAGCTGGGTACAATAATGGCCGCCAAATTGTTAATGAGACCAAGCTTGGAAATAATCAAATACGTTGGAATCATGATCACCTGAAACGGAATCATCATCGTCGCCAGTACAAGCAGAAACATGAGCCTCTTGCCTGGGAACGTGAATTTAGCAAAAACATAGCCGGCCAACGCACTCGTAAACAAGGTGGCAGCCGTAATAATGACGGCCGTTATGGCACTGTTAAGCAGCCAGGTGAGAAATGGCGCCTCTTCAAACACGGCTCTATAGCCATCCAATGTCGGGTTTTGCGGTACAAAAGAAGTTGCCGACGAAATAATCTCCAGATTGCTCTTGAAGGAAGACAGCACCATCCACAAATACGGCAGCAGCATGATCGCTGCGCAGACCAGCAGGATAGCAATGATTACTCCTTCAAGCCATGTAAAACGCCTGGTCATCCTAATCCCCTCCTTCCGTTCAATGTTCCCATTGGGAACGCCCTGCTCTCAGCTGGATCATCGTAACCAGCAAAATAATGAGCAGCAGCACCGCTGCCATCGCAGACGCATAGCCCATATTGGAGTTGGAGAAGGCCTGATCATAGATATGGAGTGCCAGCACCCTCGTCTCGTTGAACGGCTCGCCCTTGGTCATAATCTGAAATTGCGGAAACGCCTGAAAATAGGACACGATGGTCGTAACCGAAACAAACAGCGTCGTTCTGCTCAAAAGCGGCAGCGTAATATGCCAAAAGGTCTGCAGCCGGGTCGCGCCTTCAAGCCGCGCGGCTTCATAATATATATCCGGCACGGAATCCAGGCCAGCCATGAACAAGACCACGTTGTAGCCGATATCTGCCCATAACGTCATCATAATAACGGAAAAAAGCGCATAAGCCGGGTCGCCCAGCCAGTTGATCGGCGCCAGATTGAACTGGGCCAGAATCATGTTGAAGAGCCCGTTATCATAATTGAACATGGTGCTCCAGACAACTGCTGTACCTGCCAGCGGCGCAATCGCCGGAAGGAAGAAGATCGTGCGGAACAGGCTGCGCAGACCACGGAAGCGCACACTGTTGACCGCAATCGCAATCAGCAGCGTGATGATGATGTTCGCAATGACCGCCGCTGCGACAAATTTGAATGTGACTCCCAGCGATTTGAGGAACAGCTCATCGCTGAACAATCGAATGTAATTTTCCAGCCCAATAAAAGGCGATTCCTCACGCAGCGGACTGTATTGGTAGAAGGATAAAATTAAGCTCCAGACGATCGGTACAAATGCAAATACGGTAAACAAAATAAAGATGGGCGTCAGGGACGCGGTTACGAACAGACGCTGCTTGCGATGGACGGCATGGGGGCGGAGCCTCCGCCCCGCGCCACGCTCCCGCTTCAAACTGCTGATTTCCATATGTGAACACTCCCGGTTTACTTATGTTGGTCTTGACTCGTATTGACCGCCTCTTCGATCTTGCGCAAGCCGTCCTCCACCGTGATTTTACCGGCAACGATAAGCTGGAAATGATCATTAATCTGTTTGAACAGATAGTCGCGATCCCAGATCGGGCCAATCCAGCGGCCATACTCCAAAATATCAATGGACGTCTTCATGTACGGGTTCTCCTTCACAAAATCCGGGTCGCTGGCAACCTCCTTCTTGGCCGGCACAGTAAACGTGTCCAGATTCCACTTGCGGAGCTGCTCCTTGCTTGTTACATAGTTGATGAAATCCCAGGCTTCCTTGGCATGCTTGCTTTTCTTAGAGACGACGAGCCCCCATCCCGATTCCGCTGCAAAAAACGGTGGCTCTGATGTATAAGAGGGCACGGGAACATACTCGAAATCGTTCACCTTATAGCTATCCAGACCCGTGGCGATCGTCCAGGGCCCGCGATAGGCCATCGCCGATCCGCCCTTGAAGAAGTAATCCGAGGTATCGAGCTGTCCGCCAAAGGTCGTCAAATCAGCTACTTTATCCTCTACGATCAGATTTTTCAGCTCTGTCATCGCCTTAACGGCTTCAGGCGTCTGGAAATTGACATGGCCGTTCTCTCCCCAGTAATCGCCCTTCTGCTGCAAAATAAAGGACAAGAAGGTAAAGGTAATGTTGTCACCGGACGCAAAATCAAAGCCTTTGACCTTCAGGCTGTCCCCGTTCGCTACCGTCAGTTTCTTGGCGGCCTCCACAAGCTCAGGCCATGTTGACAGCGGATAAGCAATCCCTTTGTCCTTGAACATCTGCGGATGAATCAGCATCCCGCCGTTCTCAATGTTATATTCCATCGGCAAGCCGTACAGCTTGCTATCATGCATAAATCCACCCAGCGGCGCTTCAAAATACTCTTCCTTCCTGCTCTCGCCGTCCGGCACCTCAGCCAGCAGCCCATTGTTCGAATATTCTGGAACCCAGGTTCCGAACACCTCAGCGATATCAGGCGGATGGCTTGCGGAAAATGACGCTTTCAGCTTCTGGTTGTATGCATCATAAGGATAGTTCTGAAAGTCAATCTTCACATTCGGATGATCCTGCTCATACTGATCGATCATGGAACGATAGCTTTTGATAAAGGCATCTGCCTGATGGCTCCAGAACACAAGCTTTACTTGTTCATCCTTGCCCCCTGCCCCGCCGGTATCTTTGGCATCTTTTGCATTAGAGCAACCACTCAGGGCAAAAGCTGCAAAAATAGCGGCAAGCAAGCAAAAAACAACCGTACTTCTAACGTTTTTCATTGCAAACCCCTTCCCTATTTTTATGTTTAACCGCTTTCATCGTGTAGAATGTAACTTTTTTCTAGACAAATGTCAATGCATATTTTTCATTATTTTGCGGCAAACAAACCCTGATTTTGCGCGCAAATTTTCACATTGTTTTTCGCAATATTTCAGTTGACCTTGTCGTTTTTTTTGCTTAACATATAAAGGTGAGGAGTTGCAGGCATATGGAAAAAGCAGTTGCAACTTTTAGTGCAACATGCACCATATGCAACTAGAAAGGGACGGTTGATGATATGGCGACTTTAAAAGATATTGCGGTCAAGGTAGGAGTGTCCGTCTCCACGGTCTCCCGCGTGCTGGCCAACGATTCCAACCGGCTCGTGAACACAGATACCAAGCAAAGAATTTGGGATGTTGCGAATGAGCTAGGCTACCAGGTGAAGTCCCCGTCGTCTAACACCTCCCAGGCTGTAAGGCAGATTGGCTGTGTGGTGTCGACCATGCAAAAGCGCCACTACCACCCGTACTTCTCCGTGATCTTTGACGGGATCGAGAAGGAACTGTCCAAGCACGGCTACAAGATTGCTTATACCTATACACAAGAGGAGCTCCAAAAGCCTGAAGTGCTGCGCAGCGCGCTGCATGACAGCCCTATTGACGGCTTGATCGTTATCGAGGGAATCGACAACAAAATCTATCAGCATTTCAAGAAGCATGTGAAAGCGATTGTCGGAATTGACGTGTCCGATCCGGAAATCCCTTGTATTGCTTATGACCGGATAGAAGCGGCACGAGTTGCCGTCACGCATATGATTGATCAGGGGTATCGAGACATTATGTTTATTGGCGGGACGGGGTTGTCGGGCCGCTTCGAGAAGGAAAAACGCTATCGGGGATATAAGCTCGCCCTGGAGCAGGCTGGCTTGTCGGTGCGGGAGGACCGCGTCCTGGACGCATCCTGGGAGCCGGATAATGCCTATCGCCTTATGCTGCAATATTTGGAGAAGCATGCTGAGCATTTGCCGACGGCTGTCTTTGCAGCGAGCGACATTATGGCGATGGCCAGCATGCGGGCTATTTCCGAGAAAGGCTTCAGCATCCCGAATGATTTTGCTGTCATGGGATTTGATGACAATGAGCCCTCTCGCTATACTGTGCCGCCGTTGTCTACGATCCGCATTCCAACCTTCGAGATTGGCGTCATAGCTGCGAAGACGATGCTGCAATGCATTCGCGATCCGTATCCGCTGCCGATTCGGATCCATGTGCCGTTCGAGCCGATCTTCCGCCAGTCAACAGCTAAGGCGGGAGATTAATCAAGCAACACGGCTGATGCCATGTTCATTTCGGGATGCCCTGTGGCAATTCCCCATTCGCACCAGCCGTTTTCTAACGGAAATGAACGCCGCTATTCTCCACCAAATTAGGCATTCTAACAATGTAAAGGAAATAGCAGACCTTATTCGTCAGTTTTATCGGACTGTCAGCCCTTTTTCAGGCAAATAAGTGCACTCATTTCCGTTAGATTTCAAAACACCACGTTTAGCGCAGAATAACGTCGCTGAGTTCCGTTAGAATCCAGCAGCTTCATATGTAAAAAAAACCCCAGCCCACACCCGGGCTGGGGTTCTTCAATGGACGCAGGAGCCATCCTTCTAGGAACACACGTACAAGTGTACTCCCAAGCAGGTACATTCACGGTGCTGTCGTGAACTTAGGCCCTTGCTCCATGATCGTATAAAGATTATTGATTCCGGATCATATAATCGAATGCGCCAAGCGCTGCAGTAGCACCAGAGCCCATCGAAATGATGATCTGCTTGAATGGAGCGTTCGTGCAGTCGCCTGCGGCAAATACGCCAGGAACGGTCGTTGCGCCGCGGTTGTCTACGACGATCTCACCCATACGAGTACGTTCTACGGTGTCAGCTAACCAATCTGTATTCGGAACAAGCCCGATTTGGACAAATACCCCTTGCAGATCAATATGCTTCTCTTCACCGCTCTCACGCTCGATGTAAGTCACACCATCAACCTTATTGGTTCCGGTAATTTCTTTCACTTGAGCGTTCTTGATGACGGTTGTGTTCGGCAAGCTGTTCAGACGTTCTTGAAGAACGGAATCAGCCTTCAATTCTGACATGAATTCGAGGACAGTAACATGGCCGGCGACGCCTGCCAGATCAATAGCTGCCTCAATACCAGAATTACCGCCGCCAACAACGGCAACATGCTTACCAGCGAACAGAGGACCGTCGCAATGCGGGCAATAAGCCACGCCCTTGTTCTTGAACTCAGCTTCGCCAGGTACACCCAGGTTACGCCAACGAGCACCTGTAGACACAATTACGGTCTTACTCTTCAGAATAGCACCGTTCTCCAATTCAACCTCAACGAAGTCCTTCTTCTCAAGACGCTTCGCAAGTTGAGATTTCATGATATCGATGTTGTATTCCTTCGCATGCTCCTCAAGGCTGGCAGCAAGCTTAGGACCTTCTGTATATTTCGTACCGATCAGGTTCTCGATGCCCAGCGTATCATTCACTTGTCCGCCGAAGCGTTCAGCAATAATACCTGTGCGAATGCCTTTGCGTGCTGCGTAGATCGCTGCGCTCGCGCCGGCTGGACCGCCACCAACAACCAACACGTCGTATGGCTCTTTATTATCAAACTCGGAAGCATCCTTCGAGCTGCCCATTTTATTCAAGATATCCTCTACCGTCATACGGCCACTCTCAAAGAATTCAGCGTTGAGATAGACACTTGGCACGGCCATAATGTCCTTGCTCTCGACTTCTTCCTTGAAGGCTGCACCGTCAATCATGGTGTGAGTAATGTTAGGATTAAGCACGCTCATCATGTTCAGCGCCTGTACAACGTCAGGACAGTTGTGGCAGGACAAGCTGACATAAGTCTCAAAGTGATATACACCTTGAATTGCCTTAATCCGATCAATGACGCTCTGCTCAACCTTAGGCGGTCTACCGCTAACTTGAAGCAAAGCGAGCACCAACGAAGTGAACTCATGACCTAATGGTACCCCAGCAAATGTAACGCCAGTGTCTTCACCTACACGGTTTACGCTAAAGCTTGGAGTTCTAGGCAATGTAGTATGCTCTACCGTAATTTTATCAGACATGCCGGATAGTTCATTCACTAAATCCAGCATGTCGTTAGATACCGAATCGGATCCTGCACTGACCTTCAGCAGAACATTGCCTTCCAAGAGCTGGAGATATTGCGCCAGTTGTGATTTGATGTCTGCATCCAGTTTCATAATCTCTCTCCTTAAATCTTGCCTACAAGGTCAAGGCTAGGCTTCAAAGTTTCTCCGCCTTCCTTCCACTTAGCAGGGCAAACTTCACCCGGATGGTTACGAACATATTGAGCAGCCTTGATCTTGTCGATCAGAATGCTTGCATCACGTCCGATGCCGCCGGCAGTAATTTCAACCGCTTGAATCACTCCGTCTGGGTCGATGATGAAGGTACCGCGGTCTGCCATGCCATCTGCTTCAATCAATACGTCGAAGTTGCGGGAAATTGTATGTGAAGGGTCGCCAATCATAATGTAAGTAACTTTGCCGATGGCTTCGGAGCTATCGTGCCAAGCTTTGTGTACGAAGTGGGAATCCGTAGATACGGAGTATACTTCGACACCAAGATCCTTCAATGTTGCATATTGATCTTGCAAATCTTCAAGCTCAGTAGGGCACACGAATGTGAAGTCTGCAGGGTAGAAGCATACTACACTCCATTTTCCTTTGAAATTCGCATCAGTGACTTCGATGAAATCACCGTTGTGATAAGCATCAGCTCTAAATGGTAGTACTTCTGTTCCAATCAATGACATGATTTTTCGTACCTCCCAGGTATATTGGTTTTAATGAAGATTAGCATAGAGACATTCGAGCAGTGCATGCACATTTCTCAAGTAAGCTATACTAATTTCTTATTTATAATAATTATTATATATTAATCATTCTCAATGTCAAACCCGTTCACCAAGTCTTCATATTCTTAGTATTCACAGGAATTCAGTTCCCATTCTTCCGAATGATCATAAATTCCCTACCTATAGTATGACCGCTGCTAGTCCTGTTTTTCAGCGCATAGACTCCCTCCAATATAAGTTCGTTTTTCGTCTTGTTAACCAGGGTACCTCTTATAACACTGCTCTCGGTATGCATGATCTCTATTTAAATAGAATAACTCTTTTTCTGGAAAATAGATGTAGCTATTCTCGCAAATAGGTGCTAGATCACGAGAAAATCTACATTTCATAATGATATGTAATAATATCGGAACCTCCTTTAATTCCGAGCTAGATGCATGATTGGATAAATAATATGATTTGATTCTGAAAGGAGGACCTGTTCGACCAAATATGAAAGCGCTTAACCATAATATTTATAAGGGAGGGTGCAAAGAACGAATGAGTAAAATGATCAAACGATCCATCGCGATCCTGCTCGCGACAATCCTGTTCATCCCTTCGGGCTGGATAGCAACTGGAGCAAAGGCTGATACTGATGGAGCTTCGGAACCGGTAATGGTATATCATGAGGACTTTGCTAACGGTAAAGGTGCTGCAACACAATCGGGCGGCGCCACGCTAGAGCATGTTACGGGTAATGTTTTTGAAGGAAATGAAGACGGCGGGGCCTTATATGTAGGCAACCGAACTGCAAACTATGATGCCGCTGATTTCAAATTCGCCGATATTGGGCTGAAAGATGGTAAGACCTACACGGTGACCGCAGCTGTATATGTTGATGCTGATGTGAATGTACCGAGTGATGCTCAAGCTTTCTTACAAACGGTAGATAGTTATGCATGGCTTGACGGCGCAAAGTTTGAATCAGGGAAGGCCTTAACCCTATCCAAAAAGTTTACCGTGGATACATCCAAAGATCGGGCTCTTCGAGTCCAATCCAACGATCCCGGTGCCACAGTCCCCTTCTACATCGGAGATATCCTGATCACCGAGGATTCCGGTGGTACTGAACCAGAACTGCCTAGACCGCCAGCGAAGGAATTCACTACGATTACCTTTGAAGATTTGGAGATGGGCGGTTTTGGAGGCAGGTCAGGCAAAGAAACATTGACCATTACAGATGAAGCCAATCATACCGAGGGTGGATCTAACGCTTTGAAGGTCGCTGGCAGAACAGAGACTTGGCATGGCCCGTCACTGCGTGTTGAGCAGTATGTCGACAAGGGCAGTGAATATAAGGTGTCAGCATGGGTCAAGCTGATCAGTCCGGCAAGCTCACAAATTCAATTGTCCACGCAGATTGGCGATGGAGGCAGCGCGAATTATGTTGCCCTCTCTCCTAAAACCATCAGTACCAATGACGGCTGGGTGCAGTTCGAAGGAAGCTACCGTTATAACAGCGTCGGTGGCGAATATCTGACGATCTACGTTGAGAGCTCGAATAATGCGACGGCCTCTTTCTATATTGATGATATCAGCTTCGTGAAAACCTCAGGCCCGATCGATATCCAGAGGGATCTAACCCCAATCAAGGATGTATATAAAAATGACTTCCTGATCGGCAACGCTATTTCGGCAGAGGATCTGGGCGGCATGCGGCTTGACTTGCTGAGCATGCATCATCATGTTGCTACCGCTGGCAATGCGATGAAGCCGGATGCGCTGCAGCGTGAGAAAGGCAAATTTACTTTTGACGCCGCGGACGACATGGTGAATCAAGTGCTGGATGCAGGAATGCAAATGCACGGACATGTCCTTGTGTGGCATCAGCAATCGCCGACATGGATGAATACAACTACGAATTCGGAAGGAAATACCGTACCACTAAGTCGGGACGAGGCTCTTGAGAATATGCGGACTCATATCAAGACCGTGATGGAGCATTTCGGCGACAAGGTGATCTCTTGGGATGTCGTTAACGAAGCGATGAACGATAACCCGACTAATCCTTCCGACTGGCAGGGAGCACAGCGCAAGTCTCCTTGGTATCAAGCCATCGGTCCAGACTATATCGAGCAAGCCTTCCTTGCAGCCAGAGAAGTGCTCGATGAGAAGGGCTGGGATATCAAGCTGTATTATAACGACTACAATGATGATAACCCGAATAAAGCCGAAGCCATCTACCAAATGGTAAAAGAGATCAACGACAATTACGCCACCGCTCATCCTGGCAAGCTGCTGATCGACGGTGTTGGTATGCAGGCGCACTATTCAGTAAATACCAACCCGGTAAATGTGGAATTGTCGCTGGAGAAATTCATCTCGCTCGGCGTCGAGATCAGCATCACTGAGCTAGACATCCAGGCCGGAAGCGATTATCAACTTCCTGCCAATCTTGCAAATGCTCAAGGATATCTGTATGCACAGCTATTCAACATTTACAAAGAGCATTCCGATCATATCAAGCGTGTTACATTCTGGGGACTAGATGACGGTACGAGCTGGAGATCCTCAACGAATCCATTACTGTTCGATAAAAGTCTGCAAGCCAAGCCAGCCTATTATGGCGTCATTAATCCAGATCAATTTATCGAAGAACATCAGCCTGAAGAGACTGATGCCAATCATTCAACGGCGAAGTATGCTACACCTACCATTGATGGAACAGTAGATGCAGCCTGGAACAGTGCCCCAGAGATGCCAATCAACCGGTATCAGTCAGCTTGGCAGGGAGCTACCGGTGTAGCTAAAGCACTATGGGACGATAAGTACCTGTATGTATTGATCCAGGTAAGCGACTCACAGCTTGATAAATCAAGTGCTAATGCATGGGAGCAAGATTCGGTCGAAGTCTTCCTTGACGAGAATAATAAGAAGACCTCATTCTATCAGGATGATGATGGACAATATAGAGTGAACTTCGACAACGAGACTTCTTTCAATCCTGAAAGTATCGCCGAAGGGTTCGAATCAGCGACCAAGGTATCAGGTTCCAATTATACGGTAGAGATGAAGATCCCGTTCAAGACGATCACTCCAGCTAATAATACAAAAGTAGGCTTCGATGCACAGATCAACGACGCCAAGGACGGCGCCCGTCAGAGTGTCGCAGCTTGGAATGATACGACAGGCAACGGATTCCAGGACACCTCTGTCTTTGGTGTTCTTACTCTCACCGGCAAGCCCGGGGGCTCCAATGGCGGCGGGAGTAATGGCAGCGATAACGGTGGCAGCAATAATAGCGGCAGTTCTAGTAACAGTAGTTCTGTTCCATCGGCGCCTGCCCTAGAGAACAAAGACGGAGTTGTTACGATCAAACCGCAGGTGAAGAACGCGAATGGAGTAGCCAGGATTACGATCTCCAAGGAGACGTTGAGCAAGGCGCTTGAGCTGGCTGCAAACGGAGCTAACAGCAAGAAGCAAATTGTCATCGATGTGCCGAAGACAACGGATGCGGAATCTTACGAAGTGCAATTGCCGTCTCAATATTTGACAGGTCAAGTAGATTTTGATCTGCTGTTGCAAATAGAGCATGCATCCGTTCGAATTCCAAGCCAAATGCTATCCAATACAGCGGTGGAAGGAGAACAAGTAACCTTCCGCATCGGCAAATCCTCTGCAGAGGGTCTATCGAGTTCTATCCGCGAGCGAATTGGCGATCGTCCGATGATCGACCTGAGCATATCGGCCGGAGATCGTGTAATCGCCTGGAATAACCCTGCTGCACCTGTCACGGTATCCATCCCTTATACACCGACAGCGGATGAATCAAGTCATCTGAACAATCTCGTTATTTGGCATATCGATAGAGAAGGCAAGGTCACACCTATCCCAAATGGACGATATGATGCGGCAAGTAAAGCAGTTGTTTTCCATACAGCCCATTTCAGCACGTATGCTATAGCCTACGTATCCAAGACCTTCGAGGATCTATCTGGTGTTGCTTCGGATAGACAAGCGATCGAGACGCTGGCAGCCCGCGATATTATCAAGGGCATGAACGAGAATAGCTTATCCCCGGAATCTCCGATCAGAAGAGCCGACCTTATTGTACTTCTGGTGAGAACCCTTGAGTTGCAAGGAAACGGCAGCAATGAAGCGACCTTTAGTGACACTCCTGCTGGTGCTTATTATAGTAAGGAACTGGCTATTGCCAAGGAACTAGGCATTGCCAGTGGCTATCAGGACAACACATTCAGACCAAGCAGTACAGTCTCCCGGCAGGATATGATGGTCATGACGACACGTGCGCTTGCTGCAGCCGGCATACAGTTGGAAGGCAGCGGTGGGCTCGACGCATATTCGGATGCAGCGAGCATATCCAGTTATGCCTTAGACAGCGCCACTACGCTGCTTGGCAACGGAATTGTAAGTAGCAAGAATGACAAGATCGCTCCTCAAGACCTGGTTACGCGGGCCGAAGTAGCAGTGATCCTGTACCATGTTTGGAACCTGTGATGTAAGCAAAGCAGCAAATATAGTTCAATATGGGTTTCACGCAGATATTAAAAATAACACCGATTCAATCATGAATCGGTGTTATTTTCTTTAACCATATGGAAGGTCTTGTCCCAGCCTTATTCTATGTATCCCATCGTTCCTACAACATATTTGTCATCATAAAGGCTGAAGCTTCTGATTTTGTTATGCTCATCGATATTGAAATCTAGCATATAGAATTGTGGATCTGAACGATCCTGCTCTTGGAGCTCCGTAAGGGATTCGAAGTAATGGAGATCCTCTTTGGAAATAACATAGCTATGGTTATTGAATGCTGGATTATAAAGGGGCATATGCCTATATACTGACTTAATCTCTAATACATCGCTTCCAATCCCTAATCCCTTCGTCTCGAACCTTCCCTTCTCAGATGTATCCGAGATATGCATAAAGACTAGAATATTGTCATAAAACTTCATGTTAATGCCTTCATATTGATAAGATTTCAATAGCTTATCTGATTCAACAATATCTTTAACCTTAACCAGCTTCTTAGAACTAATCTCCTTCTTCTTCATGCCAATATATAAAGTATGGCCTGTGGTCGTATCCAATAATTGGACTTCTTCGGGGATGTTTGACAGGTCCTGTGAACTCATGAGGGAACATGATGTTAACATGGTCGATAATAGTAGAAGTAACACAACTTTCAGATACTTTCTCAAATATACAACCTCCTCGGGATCTAAGCCTAGTTCTTACTTAAATCTAGCATATTTATCATATTTTTCAAAACAATACTCAAAAAATAAAAATATCCTTTACCTTCCTGTCTAGTATTTCCAATACCTGATAGACTAGCAATTGTACATATATATACCTAGGAGGAAACCATGAAGAACTTTGCAAAATTTCTATCTATTTTATTCGCCGCAGTGATTATACTATCTGGATGCTCCAGTAATAATTCTGCCGACTCAAAGAAGCTATCTGCGGATGAGAAGCTGGCATTATCCTATGTCACGGACTTCTACAATGGAACGAAGGAAGACAGGGAGAAGTTTGTTGAGGAGAGTGTGCATCCTGAAATTCAAGCCCTATTCCGCTTAGGAGCTGCGTCTGAGGCTTCGGAGGACAAGAAGTTGAAGGATCCGAAGGTGGCAGAATCTGTGCCATACGATGACGAAGACGGAAAAGGATCAGTAGTACTCATTCAGGCAGCAGACAATCAAGAAATGATTGTGCTGATTATCGATAATAAAGTAGGCTTTGGTTATGCTGCATCCGAGAATGCTGAGTCTCAAGAATTGTTCGATCAAATGCGCAGTCAATTTAAGACGGCTAAATAGTAACTAATACATTTAATCAGCCAGTCGCCGCAATTCACGGGCAACTGGCTGTTCTACTTATGGATGCAAATTACTTCTCTGCCCCTTCCTCAGCCATGGCAATGGCCTTGGTCGCTTGGACAGTTCCATGAGGATGATTAGGCGGGGCGTAGATCGTGTAGAGCTTAAGCGGCTTCTTACCTGAATTGATCACATTATGCCAGGTTCCGGCAGGGACTAGGATAGCATCGTTATCATGAACCTTTTCTTGAAAATTCAAGTGTTCCTTCTTGTCCCCCATCTGGACAAGTCCTTCCCCTTCCTCAATGCGCAGAAATTGATCGACCTCCGGATGGACCTCCAGACCGATGTCCTCGCCGACATTGATGCACATTAAAGTTACTTGCAGATGGTTCCCAGTCCATAGAGCTGTACGGTAATTGTTGTTCCGCTTCGTGGCCTCTTCAATATTGATGACGAACGGCCTTGGTCCATAATCCTCAATCTTATTGGCTCTGTAGAATGGGCTCCAGCTATGCTCACTCGCACTACTCGAGTTATAGTACGAATTTCCGCCATGACTCCAATCGTAACTATTCCAGCCGTATTGTCCAGGATTAACCCATTGCTGCGGGCCCCATGGTTTGTCGTTCAACATTCATTCTCCTCTCATAGCCTATAACTTTTTGTAGTCATCCTATGCGGGTGCCTATTTATCGGGAACCTGTCTCCCTGAAATAATACAAAGCACCCCCAAGGCTTCACCATCTCTTGCGACATGGCTTCATTCCTTGAAGGTGCTTTAAAGGGTGTCAAGCTACTTGAATTTTTAGATATACATGCCCTGGCTCTTGCTACAATTACGCATTTACATTTCCAGGTCTATTTCCTTCCGCCAGCAGCCCATTAATACGCTCAATCAACTGCGGAAGCTCCGTCATCGTATTGATCGTGAAATCGGCTCCCTGCTGCATGAAGCCTTGCTTCGTCCTGGTAATAACCGCCTCTTTATCCGCATCGGACAAGGCTTGGTAATCCTGCTCATTAAGCCCCATCTCCGAACT
Source organism: Paenibacillus lutimineralis (assembly GCF_003991425.1). Lineage (NCBI taxonomy): Bacteria > Bacillati > Bacillota > Bacilli > Caryophanales > Paenibacillaceae > Paenibacillus > Paenibacillus lutimineralis. The sequence continues at coordinate 303,976 of NZ_CP034346.1, read as the reverse complement.
TCCAACCGCAACGCCAATGGACCATACGCCAGCCTGAACGCCTTCCTTAATATCGGAGGTGGTATCTCCTACCTTCACGACCTTCCATGCCGCGGATAGCTTCAAAGCTTCCATATTTCGATAGATCATATAAGGATAAGGTCTTCCATAGGAATTCGTGTCATCCGGTGTTACGACATGATCCGGGCTATAGCCTTTAGCCTTGGCGCCAGAGATGAGAACCTCCATCATGGAATTGGTGTAGCCTGTCGTAGACCCGATCTTCAAACCTTGGGAGCGCAGTGCTTCTACCGTGCTGATCACGCCTGGAATCGGCTCTGTATATTCGGACAGGGAGGCCATAAGCGCAGGCTCAAATTCGCCATACAAACGATTCACATCTTCTTCGTTAAAAGCTCTACCGTATTTCTCTTCCCACAACGCCGATACTCTCGGCATGGACAGCATCGCGCGAATATGATCGATCTTCAGCATCCCCATCGGACCTCTGGCTTCCTCCATCGCAACCTCAATGCCAGCCTTCTTGAAAATATCAACAAATACATTCACCGGAGCAAAGCATCCGAAATCTACCGCAGTCCCCGCCCAATCTAGAATAACGCCCTCAATTTGATTCATTGTTCAGTTCCTCCCATGTAATCGCTAATGATGCTGCATAATTGCTCGATGTCTTGCCGGTAAATCTCCCCGATATTGCCGATCCGGAACGTGTCCGCATCTGTCAGCTTACCTGGATAGATCACATATCCCCGCTGCTTCACATATTCGTAGAACTCAGCGAAGTCGAAGCTTGAATTCGGGAATAGGAAGGTCGTAATAATCGGCGACTGCTTATCCTCTGAAATATAAGCCTCAATGCCCATTTCGGCAAGCTTGCTCCGCAGGATACGATTGTTCCCGCTGTAGCGTGCATTCCGCGCGGATACTCCGCCCTCCTCGATTAGCTCGTCAATGGCCTTAGCGAAAGCAGCTACGACATGCGTTGGCGACGTGAAACGCCATTTGCCATCCTTGTCCATCCCCTTCCACTGATCGTAAAGATCAAGTGACAGGCTGCGCGCTATCCCTTGGCAGGCCTTCAGCCGCTCCAGCTTGGCAATGACGAAGCCGAAGCCAGGCACGCCCTGGATACATTTATTGGCACTGCTGATCAAATAATCGATTCCGAGTCCGGCTACATCGATCTCAATCCCGCCGAAGCTGCTCATCGCATCAATGATCAAGGTCTTGCCATACTCCCGGGACAACCCCGCCACCATCTCAAGCGGATTCAAAATACCTGTCGTCGTCTCACAGTGAACCATAGCGATGTGAGTAATCGTTGGATCTTCCTCCAGCAGAGCCCTAAGCGCCGCTTCCTCTGGTTGCTTATCATAACTGACACGGTGCTCGGAATAATCCAGGTCGATATACTTCGCCATGTGCACGATCCGCTCGCCATAAGCTCCATTGGTGACGATCAGCAGCTTATCTTCCTTAGACACAGCCGAGGTCATAACCGACTCCACCGCGAAGGTACCGCTGCCCTGCATCAGCACAGCTGTATACTCTTCCGAATCAGCCCCGGCAATCTTCAAGAGCTGAGATCTGATCTTCTGCGTAATTGATTTATATTCATCATCCCATGTACAGCGGTCCAGAAGCATCTCTTCCTTAACGGTGCTAGTCGTAGTCAGCGGTCCTGGGGTTAATAGCTTGTATGCATTCATTTTGCCTTACTCCCTTGTTAGATGGATTTAACGCCTATTAATTATTCTGAGCGCTCTTGAAGAAGTCCTGATGCTCTTTAAGCAGTTCCACCGTCAGCGGCTGCTCGAATTTCAACGATTGAGCCGGCTTGTTCACATCGTCTACGCTCTCGCCGTTGTACAGAGCTACCGGATAGTTGGCGATCAGATCTTTACGTGCATCCTTGATAATGACTTCCGCCATTTTCATAGCCAGATCTGTAGTAGCATTCTTCTTATCCACTACAGCGAGGGATTCTGTCAGTGAGAAGTTCGCTTCAATCGGGTCCACATAATCGATCGGCGCGCCTGCTGCCTTCGCCCTAACCGCCTGGTGGCGCAGACCGAATCCGGCAGCAACCTCACCCGCTTGAACCTTCTTCAGTGGACCGGAACCCGAGCTCTCCAGATGCGGCCCAACATTCGCGATCAGATCATGCAGAATCGTCTTGCCCTCGTCTTGCCCATATTGGCCAATAATGGCTTGAACAAGCAGCCATGCCGTAGAAGAGTCCATAATATTCGGGATGGAGACGAGTCCTTTGAACTCCGGCGCAGTCAGCTCCTTGATGGATGTCGGCATCGGCAGTCCCTTCTCCTTCAACACTTCCGTGTTCACGAAGATTGAACCCGTATTCGCCAAGATTGGCGTATCGTAGGCTGGGTACTGTTCTAATGCACCCGTCTTGAATGAGAAGTCTTTGTACATCGGGTGCTGACTCTGCGAACTCTCGATGAAATAAGAGCTCATTGTGATCAAATCGGCTTCAATTTTGTCTCCCTCAGCCATCAGCTTGCCGCCAAGCTCCGAGGTACCGAACGTTTGCAGCACGTATTTTCCGTCATAGCCTGCATTCTTCAGCGCGGTCTCCACGGAGGTTACCGCCTCTTCATCAGCATTCGTATAGATAACTACCTTCTTCGCTTCCTCCGCCTTGCCGCTACCGCTGCCACAGCCCGCCATTGTAAGAATCAGACCAACCGCCAGAAGTGTAAGCAATATACCTTTCATTGATTTGAACACAGTATAATCCCTCTCTCTTTTCATAGTTTTTATGGATGAATATGAAGAACGATTTGCAACTACATGGCTTGCCATATTCAGATAGGGCTTATCAGGACACCGCCCTTCTTCTCTGCATCCAATCGCAAAGGGTCTTTATAACTAGATTGGTGAGGAAGATCAGCAGGGACAGCACAAAAATCTCGTTAAACTTGGCGAAGTGCTGCAATTCTTTGATTTTGCTGGCCATGACAGATGTCTGGGCCGATACGAGGAATATAATCCCGCTGATCGTCACCATCGAATTGACGAAGTAATAGCTGAACATCTCGAGTACCGTCGAGATCGAGTTCGGTAGAACGACCCGGCATACGGTCTTGAACCAACTGTCACCCAGCAGTTCTCCTGTCGTCTCCCAAGAAGGATTCATCTTGGATAAGGAGTTCTTGGCCATAAGATATGGCGTCGTGAACAGATGGACGATATTGCATAGTACGATAATCGTGAACGTTCCCTTCAAGCTGCTGCCGTTGAATAGAAGCAGATACGAGATACCAAGCACCATGCCTGGCACGGTATTGGTGATCATCGACACGATATCGGTCGCTCCTCTTCCCTTCAGCTTAGTCCGCACATTTAGCAGCGCTGCCCCATAGGCAACCAATGTCCCGAACAGGGACGTTAACAGCGCCACCCATAGCGAATTCCTATATACTCCCGTCAGGTCACGGGATGTAAGCACATCACTGACATGCTTGAAGGTGAAGTGAAGATCATACGGGAAGCTGTTCAAGAACGGAGCGATGAACATAATCGCGAAGATCGATAGCAATCCCAGTACAATCGCGCATGAGATCACTCCCAATGCAGTATCACGAATGCGATGTCTCGGCAGCTCGATGTCGCTGATCTTGTCATAATGGAAGTTAAGCCGCTCCAGGTAATTCAGCAGCCAGATCCCGAACACCGCTGGAATCAGCATCAGCACAGCAATAACCACTCCCTGGTTAAAGTCTGGGATAGAGCCGAGCATGACTTGATAGAGCTGGGTAGCAATGACCGGATAGGTCCCTCCCACTGAAGCCGGGATACCGAAATCCGTGAAGCTAAGAATAAAAGAGAGTACAAACGCCCCGCCCAGCGCCCCAACGAGTGGCCGCACAATCGTGTTGGCAAAGCTTCTCACCGTTCCAGCGCCCATCAGCCGAGAGACAATAATGAACTTCTTATCGATATAGCCGAAGGCGTTATGGATCAGCAGGAATGCCGAGGGCAGTGTATAAATGACATAGCCTGTCAGCAGGCCGTTAAAGCCATAAATCTCGAACAGGTTTCTGCCAAAGAGCTTGGTCAGCAAGCCCTGGTTGCCGAACGAGTACATAATGGCAAAGCCGTAAGTGATCGTCGGCAGTAGCATCGGCAGAATAATCGCCGTTCGCAGCGCACCCTTGATTGGGCTGTATATTCTAGTACAGTGAATCGAGTAAGCTAGAATGAAACCTAGAACCGTAGCAATTATCGCTGCCGTAGCTGAAACTTTGATACTGTTCCAGGCTGCCCCGAGCATATCTTGCTCCTTCCAGACTGAGACATAATTCGCAAGAGAGACTCCTTGATCGGTCTCGAAGGAACGAATCAATAATATGATCAACGGTAAGAACAGAAACGCAGCGAACAACAGCAGAATCAGGATGAAGACTGCCCGCATCTCGGGCTTGACTCTATGCATGTGCATACATCTCACCGAACAGGTTATAGATGTTCTGCCTCTTGATCAGTAACTGCTTAATAATGAATTGCTTCACGAACTCATTGTCTGGCTGATTGATGATCTGCTGCGGTGATCCGAATTGTGAGATTTTGCCCTGGTTGATGATTAATATTTTGTCAGACAGTGTTAAGGCCTCCTCAGGATCATGCGTTACAATAATCGTCGTCAGCTTGAATTCTCTAGCAATCGATTGAATTCGCTGTTTGATAGATTCCTTAATGACCCCATCCAGCGCGCTCAGCGGCTCATCCAGCAGTAGGATTCTCGGCTTCGTAACCAACGTTCTTGCCAAGGCCACCCGTTGCTTCTGTCCACCGGACAGCTCGCCTATTCTTTTATTCAAATGCGGAGTCAACTCAAGAAAATCGATATACTCTTTAACCTCTTGTTCACTTGCGGTACCTTTCTTATTGCGAAGACCGTATACGATGTTGTCATACGCACTCAAGTTCGGAAACAGGGCGTAGTCCTGGAACACGATGTTGAATCCGCGCTTCTTCATGGGCACATGGGTCAGATCCTCTTCACTGAAGACGATGCTTCCGCGGTCAGCTCCTGTCAGGCCAAGAATCAGATGGAGCAGGGTTGTCTTCCCGCTTCCGCTTGGACCGAGGAGCGACATAATCTCACCTGAGCCAATCTTGAAGCTGATGTCATCAAGAACTGTTTTGCCGTCAAATTGTTTGCTAATATTCTGCAGCTTCAGCAAGCCGCCCACCTCCTTCAACACAATCCCAGTATAGAAACCGTATGTCATCCGGAATAAGCGACTATGTAAAATTTGAGTAAATCTTGCATAGTTTATTCATCACTTTTGCATAACTTTAGCCCATATTAGGTATATGAACATGCCGATCTTTGTAAACTCTATTGAATCTTGAATAGGTAGCCGATACACTGAAATTGTTCTAATACTAATGCGTGCTCAAAAAGGCCGGTTTTCAGCACCGAGAAAATTGGATGAAGCTAGGGACTGAGGAGCGCAGCGTACGTAGTTTGTACGTGAGCACCGGAAGGCCCGGGTGAATTCAAGATTCGATGTCGAATTAGCTCCACTGGTTCACTTCGTGATCAAAAGCGTAAAAATCTGTATTTAGCAGGTGAGAAGATGCTGCCATTAGAAAGGCAAAAGAAAATGCTAGATCTGTTAACCGTCAGAGAGGTACTCAAAATCAATGAGCTGACCGAGGAGCTGGATATATCTATCGACACCCTAAGAAGGGATATCAATCTACTCACCAGACAGGGGAAGATTGAAAAAATATACGGCGGCATCAAGCTGGCGGGCCGGTTCGGGGAATCCTCGATGGAGGAACGGATGATCAATCATCTGGAGGAGAAGGAACAGATTGCTCGCAAGTGCTGTGAATTCATTGAGGATGGCGACTGTATCTACATTGATAGCGGGTCCACGACTTATCAAATTGCCAAGTACATGAAACATAGAAAGAAGCTCACGGTAATCACGAGCTCCATCCCGGTCATCCAGGAGCTTGTCCATAGTGAAGTGGATCTTATTATTATTGGAGGAAAAATTCGAAAAGAAGAGCAGTCCGTGGTGGCCTATGACTATATCTTCAATTTTCACGAGTTGAATATCCGCAAGGCGTTCATCTGCTGCAGCGGCATCACCATGGAGAGAGGAATCTCGGATTACAACATGGAAGAGGCCATCACACGCAAGAAGATGATTGAACTCGCCAGTGAGGTATACGTCGCCGCAGATAGTACCAAATTCGGTAAAGATGTCATGGTCTCCATCGCACCGCTGGAGCGAATCGACACCATCGTGACGGATGCGAATGTTGACCGCAGCTATCAAGCGAAGTTCAAGAAGACCGACACCAAATTGGTGATTGCGGAAGCATGAATATCTCCTAATCCTGAGTATTATGCATGTATTAATGTCGCTCAAGAAATATTATTATAAGGAAAATAACACACGCAGCGGAAACGAGGGATCTTGGTGAAATCAAACCGGATGGAAGCCTTCAGTGACGGAGTACTGGCTATTATCATTACCATTATGGTGCTGGAATTCAAGTTGCCTGAAGGCCATGATTGGAAATCCTTAGTCTATCTTTTTCCAAAGGTTCTCAGTTACATTTTCAGCTTCGTATACGTCGGTATTTACTGGAACAATCATCACCATCTGCTGCATATGGTTCGAACGATGAACGGTCGGCTGATGTGGCTCAATCTGCTGCTGCTCTTCTGGCTGTCCCTGGTTCCATTCACCACCGCCTGGATGGGAGAGAGCCACTTTGCTCCGACTCCGATGGCCTTGTATGGCATCATCCTTACCCTGGCATCTATGTCATACTGGTTACTACAACGATCGATTATTAACCAACACCCAAGGGACTCCCATTTCCACACTATAGGAAGGAGCTGGAAGGCGAAGCTCTCGCCGATCCTTTACCTTCTAACGGTGTTAACTGCTTATATAAGCCCGTGGGTATCTGGTTTCTTCATCGTCCTCGTTGCTATCATCTGGTTCTTGCCCGATAGACGAATCGAAGAGTTCCTGAGAGAGAAGTAACAGGCAGGACCACATATAACAGCTGAGTGATAGCCAAAGAGCCACCGGATTCTGGTGGCTCTTATCTTTATATGAACACTATGGAGCACACTCATAGGGTATAGTAATTCTTACCCCTGCACCGCCTTGGACACGATTCTCGGCTTCGATCCTTCCGCCGTGTTTCTCCACTAGCAGCTTCGCTGTGTACAGTCCCAGTCCGGAGTGCCCCTGATCCTGAGATCTGGAGGTATCCCCGGAATAGAATCTATCGAACATGAGGCGTAGATCTTGCTCGCTGAAACCCGGCCCCGTATCCTTCACTTCGAAAATAATATGCTGCTCATTTACAGAGATCGTCCATTCTATTTCTCCACCCATTGGTGTAAATCTCAATCCGTTCGTAATCACGTTATCGAGAACTTGCTCCAGTCTTGCAGTATCAAGGAGAAGCATATGCTCTGCATGACGATGCCACTGTTCGCGTGAGTACTGAAACGTGGCCCCTTTCTCCTGGCATAATAGGTCGAACTCTAGTCTCTTCCGTTCACAGAAGGCGGCTAAATCCGTCGGCATATACTGCAGGATGAAGTCAGGCGTGTCGATCCGATTCAGGAACAGCAGCTCGGTCAGCATTTTATCGGCGCGCTGGGTACTGTTCCGAATGGTTAGTAGATACCGCTCCAGCCGCTCGGGATGGCGTGTACCATTCTCGATCAGGTTATCGGCATGTCCCTGGATAATCGTCAGCGGAGTCCGCAGATCATGGGCAATCGCCGAGATCATATCGCGTCTCTCCTGCTCCAATCGCCATTCGCGCTTCAAGGACTGCTCCAGCGCACTGCGCATCTCTTCAAAAGCATTCGAGAGCTCGGTCAATTCCTTCGATCCGCCCTCTCCAGCGACAGAGAAATTAAGATCATTCTGCTGAATTCGCCGCGCTCCCCCAATAATCCGGGTTATCGACGGTTCGAGCCGCTTGCCTAGTCTCCTGGCGAAGATCGCAGAGAACAGAATAATAAATACAAATGGGGCAATCAGGCTGCCAAATAGGAGACTAACGAGCATCCCATTCCTAGGATTATTAACAGTCACATTAAGACTGTAGCGGAGCAAGAGCATCCCCTTCAGCCGTTGCTGTGCATCAAGAATAGGATTGAACTTAACAAATTTGCCACTATAACTATCTGTCCTGTTCAGCTTCCCGATCAAGTCCTCCGGACCGTTGACGTAGCTCTCTCCCTTCCATCCGTAGACAATCCTCCCCTCGAGGTCGATAACTTGATATTGGATACCCTGAAGTGGAATCACTTTCTCCAGTTCATCCTGCATCTGAGGAGATAACAAGGCATCCTGCTGCTTGGCCGCATATTTTAGAATCTGCGGAATTTGCCGCTCGTAATGATTGGCTGGAAGAACTCCCTTACCCGTCTGATTAATCAGAAAATAAAGTGTAACCCCCCATACCACCAGCGAGCTTAGGAAGCTAAAAAATAGGACAAGCACAAACGCACTCATAAACTGTCTGCGCAACGACCTTCTACTCGTCTTTACTGTCTGTTGAATTTGTATCCTACCCCCCATACCGTCGTCACAAATGTCTGCTCAGGGGCAGCCACCGCCAACTTCGCACGAATGTTCTTGATATGCTCTGTCACTGTAGCCGAGTCTCCCTCGGCATCATAACCCCAAATCTTCTCATACATCTGCTCGCGGGAGAATACTTGGTTCGGATGCATGAAGAGAAGCTGGAACAATTCGAATTCCCGGCTGGTTAGAGGGATAGGGATGTTCTTATAAAATAATTGCAGACTGTCCAGATCAATAGTCAGGTGTCTGTGATGCAACAGCTTCGGCTGACGGCCCAAGTGAACCCGTTGCTCGCGGCGAAGATGCGCCCTGATTCTCGCCTTCAGCTCCTGCATACTAAAGGGCTTAACGATATAATCGTCCCCCCCAACAGCCAGTCCCCGGATGCGATCCGCTTCGGCAGATCGTGCGCTTAAGAATAGAATCGGGCAAGATACCCGATCCCTAATCACTTGGCACACCTCAAGACCATCCAGATGGGGCATCATAATATCAAGAATGATCAGATCAAGCTGCTCATGGTCTTCAAGCCGGTCCAGCACCTGGCTGCCGTCATATGCGATCCGCACATCATAGCCTTCGTCCTCCAGCGCGTCGCGCATGAACTCTACAATTTCCCGCTCATCGTCGGCAATCAGAATCTTTTCTCTCATTTTCGTAGATATCCTTTCAACTTCTATCCCGTTTATTGTACATGTTCACACGTCAAAAATCCCCCTGAAATGTAACATCGCTGCCACTTCAGGGGGGAAAATACTTTTAATACTCCGTTGTCGGCTCCTTTACTTCATCGAAGACGATAATGCCATCATACTGTTCTCTCGGGATAAATCTCATTGCGTTCGGGGCTATGATCTCGGAGGTCATTCCATCCTCAGCCGCATAGTTCATCCTGAACATCCAGGAGTTGCTCTTGTTCGGCGTCTTATGCTGAGACAGATCAGCGAAGGCAATCTTATAACCGCTGCTCATTACGATCTGCTCTAGGCTGCCCTTCGGCATCGGCTGAATATCGAAGAGCTGCTGCGTCGTGATCGTGCTCGCTCTTCCGCTATTCATATAGAAGCCAATCACATATCCCTTGTCCTTAAACTTCTTATGAAGCAGTTCTCCCATGCTGGTGAAGCTGTGGATCCATTTGCCCTGCTCCTTCGTCATCATTCCTGACGTATTCTTGGCCAGATGATCGTTATGCGCCCATAGAATTACCTTCTTACCCGGGTACATCACCTGCATCAGCCACTCGACATTATCGGCCATGATGCGATCTCTGAATTCATAGCTCTCCTTCGTGCCGTACAGTCCCATTTTGATAAAGCTAATCCGACCCTCCAATGTTTTCAGGGCAATATCGACCATTTTTTCATTTTGCGGAAATGCGGCTGCAAGCTGCTCTTTGTTGTCTTGGATGAATTGAATGAGGGCTCTATATTTCGGTTCATATTCATTCAATACTTTCTGGATGTCCTGCTTGGCTTGAGGATTGTTGTCGAAGTCAAGACCATATTGGTTGATCACCGCGTAGAAGTCAGTCATCGCCTGCATTTCGAAATTGAAGTAATCCTTACCTTGCTTCTCATCTACCTTGGCAAGCCAACCGGCAATAAACTGAGTTAAGTAACCTGATGTGAACTGCATATCATATCCTGCAAGATACAGGGGATCTTCTGTATTCTTCTGCTGCTTGATATAATCGAACAGCTCCAGTGTCTCCTTGGAGTGCCAGATCGGGAAGATAGATCCTTCCATCATTCCTTTGGCGGGTAGAACATCCGCATTCTCATAAGCCATGAAGGAATCGCCCAGCCCTGACTCGAACATAACGACGTCAAAATCAAGCTCTTCATGCAAGTACTTAATCAGTCTCGTCTTCATGCTGCTGTATTCCGCAACGCGGTGGAAGTTCTCGCCCAGGCTTACGACAGTCTTATCCTTCAATAGCGGCTTAAGAAACTCCAAGTCCGTATAATCCTCTGACGCTGTTGATTTTATCTCGCGAAAATTGTCCTTAAATCCCGTATCCTCCTGCCCGGCCGCAGAGGCGCTTATCGGCGACAACAGCATCGTCAAGGCCAGTCCCGCTGCCACGATACCTGTAAATCGTTTGCTTGCTTTCATTGTTTTTTCCTCCCTATAAAATCCATTGAATTGTTCTCGTATCAACCTTCCAGGTCATCGTAACAACAATTTCTAAGGAATTTATAAAGATGCGATGGCATGCCAAAAATCGATATCGATGTTACTCAGCAGGACTCGATGGGAGAAGCAAGCCGCTCGCTCGAGTAATGTCTAACGAAACGTGGTATCGTTATTTGCGCTAAAAAGAGCAGTCTCAAATTTTAACGAAACAGGGTATCGCTATTTAAGCAAAATAGTGACCTTTAGCTTGTTTTTCCTCCAAATAACGTTATGGTGTTTCGTTAGATTTAAACAAGTATCGTTTTTGTAGAAATAGCGATCTGTAGTTTCGTTAGAGACACTTCTCTTCAGCTGGCTCCAGCGTTTACTGGCATATACTTCATTAACGATGCTAGGCTGTTTGTCCATTCTCAGTAATGTCTTATGAAACAGGCCCACAAAATACCTGTAAATAAAATTTAAAATTTATATTGCCGAATGAATAAACTCCTGCTAATATAAAAGAGCAATTTGGAAAGTCGGTATTCAATATATTTTGCGAGTCTTTCCAAGCAGATAATTTTTTGACCACTTCCTTTCCCGGGGAGTTAAGGCCATACGGACAGCCGGGTCAAATGCCGATCGGCAACCTAGCGTTGCCTTATTGATTGAGTTAAAAGCTCAAATTTTATAAGTTGGTTACTTTACAACCAGTGCATTATGCACATCAACTTGTGAAACGGTCAATAAGAGTGGTAAAGGCGATTATTTGCTATATAGACTCTGATCAAGCAGGATATATTTGAATATTGAGGGATCTTTATGCTTCGCGTATTTTTTGTGTGTATTTTGCGATGGCATAACGATATATGTCCGATTTTTATTGGAGATACTTCATATCGATATATCAGAAGCAAGTGATGTGTGCGCTAGGCGCATGTATTCACTTGCTTTTTTTGCGTGATTGACCACAAAAAAACACTCACGATAGGGGATATGAACAATGGGAAAAGCGCTTATTATCGGTTGTGGCGGTGTGGCTTCGGTGGCCATCCACAAATGCTGCCAAAACAGTGAGGTTTTCGAAGAAATCTGCATCGCAAGCCGTACGAAGTCCAAATGTGACGCACTAAAAGCTAAACTTGATGGTGGCAAGACGAAAATTACAACCGCTCAAGTCGATGCCAACAATGTCGACGAGCTGATTGCTCTGATCAATGAAGTGAAGCCGGATATCGTGATGAACCTGGCTCTGCCCTATCAAGATTTGACGATCATGGATGCTTGCTTGGCTACCAAGACCAACTACATGGATACCGCTAACTATGAGCCGGAAGATACGGCGAAATTCGAATATAAATGGCAATGGGAATATCGTGAGCGCTTCGAGCAAGCTGGGATTACCGCCTTGCTGGGCAGCGGTTTCGATCCAGGAGTGACCGGCGTATTCTCCGCCCATGCTTTGAAGCACCATTTTGATGAAATTGAATACATCGATATTCTCGACTGCAATGCTGGCGACCACGGGTATCCGTTCGCTACCAACTTCAACCCTGAGATCAATATCCGTGAAGTAACGGCTAACGGCAGCTACTGGGAGAACGGTCAATGGGTTGAGACTGAACCGATGGAGATCAAACGTGCATACGACTTCCCAGAAATCGGGGAGAAAGATATGTATCTTCTGCACCACGAAGAGATCGAATCGCTGGCCCTGAACATTCCGGGCGTGAAGCGCATCCGCTTCTTCATGACCTTTGGCCAGAGCTACCTGACTCACTTGAAATGCCTTGAAAATGTCGGCATGACTTCGATCGAGCCGATTGAATTCGAAGGCAAGCAGATTATTCCTCTGCAATTCCTGAAGGCTGTATTGCCGGATCCTTCTTCCCTCGGTCCACGTACGAAGGGCAAGACGAATATCGGCTGCATCTTCAAAGGCAAAAAAGATGGCAAAGACAAGATGTACTATGTTTACAACGTGTGCAACCACGAGGAGTGCTATAAAGAAGTTGGTTCGCAAGCTGTCGCTTATACAACCGGCGTTCCTGCTATGATCGGCGCTATGATGGTAATGACCGGCAAGTGGAACAAACCGGGCGTCTACAACATCGAAGAATTCGACCCAGATCCATTCATGGATGCACTGAACAAATGGGGACTCCCATGGCAAGAAAGCTTCAATCCGGATCTCGTTGATGCTTATCCAGAAGACGAAGCAACAGCTGCCAAAGAGCGTGAAACGGAGCTGGTTCGCTAAGATGCGCTTCGAAGAACTGCCTACCCCATGCTATGTAGTAGATGAAGCTCTACTTGAACGAAACCTTGAGATTTTAGGCGGTATTATGGAGCGCACCGGAGCCAAGATCATACTGGCGCAGAAGGCTTTCTCGATGTATTCGACCTATCCGCTGATCGGCCGCTATTTGAGTGGAACAGCATCGAGCGGATTGTACGAGGCCCGGTTAGGCCATGAGGAAATGGGCAAAGAGAATCATTGCTTTGCCCCGGCTTACCGGGAGGATCAGATCGACGAGATCATTGAGCTCTGCGATCATATTATCTTCAACTCCTTCTCCCAGGTAGAGAAGTTCGGTCATAAAGTACTGGCCACAGGCAAGAAGTACGGTTTGCGCATCAATCCGGAATGTTCGACCCAGGTTGGGCATGACATTTACAATCCTTGTGCCGTAGGTTCCCGATTCGGCGTGACCCGTGAACATTTTCGCCCGGATCTGCTAGAGGGAATCTCCGGACTGCACTTCCATACACTGTGCCAGCAGAACTCCGATGATCTGGCGACGACGCTGGATGCAGTAGAGGAGAAATTCGGACCATGGCTGTCGCAAATGGAATGGATCAACTTCGGCGGAGGGCATCATATTACGAGAGAAGATTATGATATCCCTTTGCTTGAGCAATGTATCCGCCGTATGCAGGATAAGTATGGCCTGGAGGTCTACCTAGAGCCTGGAGAAGCTGTCGCTCTGAACGCCGGATTCCTGGTTACTACGGTGCTCGATACCATGAAGAACGGAATGGATATCGCTATCCTGGATACATCCGCTTCCTGCCATATGCCAGACGTACTGGAAATGCCTTATCGTCCGCCGCTGCTTGGCTCCGGGGAACCTGGTGAGAAGCCTTATACGTACCGACTTGGCGGACCTACCTGCCTCTCGGGCGACAACATCGGCGATTACTCGTTCGATCAGCCGCTGAAGAACGGCGACCGCCTCGTCTTCGGTGATATGGCGATCTACTCTATGGTGAAGAACACGACCTTCAATGGAATGCCGCTGCCCGCCCTCGTCCTCTGTGATAAGAACGGCGACTACCAGGTCGTCCATGAATTCGGCTACGAGGACTTCAGAATGAGATTGGCTTAGGCGATTTGTATTTCATGAATAGCTGCAGAAATGCAATTATTCTTAGGAAATTGCCTTGAAATCAGGAAATAGCTGCATGTATGCAACTATTTCCTGATTTCGGCCCTAATTTAGGGATAGTCCATCTAAATAGTTGTATAGAAGCAGCTATTTCCCCTGTAAATGAAATAACGGGCCCATATAGTTGCATAATAGCACTTATGATCTGATATACACTAAGGACTTGGCATTAGCCAAGTCCTTAGTGCTGTTTATTGAACTGTCGCCAAGTTATTCAACAGACAATGCGAGGAGACGGCCGCTTCAACCGTTGCCATTAATACCCTGATTATTATTTCCGTTTTTGCTATAACTCCAACTACCGTTGGCTATTACCATTGCCATTATTACCGTTATTGCCCTGATCGTTATGGCCCTGGCCTCCATTACCGTTACCCTGATCATTATTGCCTTGGCCATTACCTCCCTGGTCTCCATTACCATTGCCCGGTTTTGCCTTCTTATAGTTAAAGCTGACTTTGGCAGGTGTCGCCATGCCGTCTGTCGATACATAAGCCACATAGGTTCCTTCCAATTGACCCTTTAGTGTGAATACGAATTGGAGTTTCCCCTCTACGGCACTTATCTTCTTCTCTTCATAATGAACCTTGCCTTTCGGATCCAATACCTTCAATCTTACTGCAGCCTGATCATCGCCATTCATTAGTAGGCCGTCAATCGTTACCTTTCTCGCTGCCGCATCCACTGTGGCTTGTAAGCCGTCAATAGCCTGCACCTGGGCGTCGCCGGAGAGGTTATATACTCCGAACTCGTAGAAGGAATAGCCATAATCCGTATTTCGCTCGATCCCTTGGAATTTGATATATCTCGCAGTTACTGGGAAGAATTGCACCGTTTCCTTCCCATCCTGCGCTGTAATAACTCCGTCATTTGGCATGACATTAGTCCAGGTCTTTTTATCATCGGATACAAGTAGCTTGTAGGTCTTAGCTCGGGCATATTCCCAATCGATTCGGATCGTATTGAACTCTCGTGCTGCGCCCAAGTCGACTTGGAACCAGGTATTGTCTACATAGTCACTTGCCCATCTTGAGGCCGGGAATCCGTCGACGGCTTTTGCCGGTACATAATTTGGATTGCCGCCCTCGGTTGAAGATGCTTCCACGGCTTTATCCTGCGCCAAGTTGCCTGTGAGATAATATACGATCTCCTTCAAAGTGTTGTAGGCCTCAGTCTTCATCATTCCGGCCTTCGTAAATTGATCCAGCTTAGCGTTAAAGCCTTTGAGATACTTGGCAGCTTGTGCCGCATCCTTACCTTCATAGCGCTTCATCATTTCCAAATAGTTATTCAAGGAGTGTACTGCTGTAGCATCTGTAATTTTCTGTTCTTGTGCGAAACGGTCAACGTATGCTCTGACTCCCGCTGCATTCGTGGATGCTTCTACTACATATGAGGTTTTGATCGATTTGCCGGAGGTTACCGTGATGAGCAGCTCATGTTTCCCCAGCTTGCCAGCCAGAGGTATGACTGTTCCGGCCGCATAAGCCTTCCCATCGAACAGAGCATTTACTTTGGTCAGTCCGTCATCCTCTCTCAGCTTCCAAGTGAACTGAACAGACTCCGTCTCCGGCAGAACAACACCGCTTTGGAACGGCTCTCCATTCATCAACACGTCTACTTCAGAAGGTGCCGCATTATTAATCTGATATGTTCCTTGTACATATTGATACAACCAATCATATAGAACCCTGTTGCTTGGGTCCGTGCTCACCGCACTGTTATATACGGCGTTATTTCCTTGGTAGTATGCGTTGAAGCCATCGGTCATCAGACCTGTCTCAACACCACTGTTCAAGTAATCGATATACCGTTCACGGAACACCCCGTCGGTCAGCATCCGATCATCGAACTCAAATTCATTGGTCATCCCATACCGCTTCGCGATGTTCGCAGCGTCTTCCAGCCGGTCATAATCCATTGGCTCGAAGAAATAGTTCGGTTGAAAGGCTACGGCATCAAACCCGACATCCTTCCACATAAAACTCTTATAGGCCAGAGAATGAGGAATCCAGAAAAATTTCATATTGCTGTTGCCAGAGACCGTCATCGTATGAACCTTATCGCTGGCCAAGCGGACCAACTCCGGTCCATCTTGATCGGTACCGATCTGCTCTTCTAGCCAGTACATCCCTACAAGCTCAAGATGAGAATAATTCGCTGCTTCCCATCGTTGCTTCACTTCTTCCAAATACCATTGAACCGCCTTCACCCGGTCTGTAAGCGCTTTAAAATTTTCGGATTTATTATCCCCGTCTACATCGCCAAAATTGCTTACTCCCTCATCTGGATACGGAATCATCAGGACAACCTTCTCCTTCTGATTCAGTTGGTTCAGCTTGGCGCCGACTTCCTTGGTTGCTTCATTAAGCTGGTACATGTCTCCTTCGGGAGCGAATGTCTTATCCAAATACCATTGCCAATCCTCTTGAAGTGACGGCATATCTGATCCGGCACCAAACCCCCGGCCCTTATCCGAGAAGGTTCCAAGATACAGAACTCCGTCAAAGAGCCAATCGGTCGGCACTCCGGCCTTATCAACGTAACTGATGTTCGGGATGATCCGCTCCTTCTTCCAGGTTCCCAGATCATTGCTGTAATGTCCGTTATAGAGCAATCCAAGATGCTTAATCCCGGCAGTCGCCTTCCCTGGAGCTAGGAATGCCGGCTGCTGCGTCGGAACGGTTACCGCACCTGTGGTCTGCCCATCGTTACCCCAAATTTCAATCTCATCCACGAAGCTCATCGCCTTGGTGTGCATCGAGAACATGACCTTCACATAACGGGCATAAGCGATCTGCGCATCGGGACCTATGCTCTTGATACCGTCCTTGCTTCCATCCCACTCATAGTTCTCCTTATATTGTCCGTCCTTCCATAGCGTCTGGGTCGCATAATGCGAGAGCAGACCCCAGTTCTGCTTATCATCGGAGACATACATCGAGACTGTCAGTGGCATGAGTACATTATTATTTGGCCAGTCCTGCAGGAAATTTGCCTTAATCTTCGTGATCGACTTCCGGTCGCCAAGATCAAATATGACTTCGCGCGTCTTCTTCTTGAGATGTCCAACCCATGCTGGATCGGAAATATCTAGCGCCCCGTATTTGCCATCCGTCAGCTTGCTGTTATCATCTGAATATGCTGCCTCTGGTGCTTCCGACCATTCGTAAGAGAGGCCAAGAGCCAAATTGTACGGCTCATCGTATACCGCCGAAGTCACGCTTTGTGGCTCTGTCTCAAGGACCTGCTCAGCAGGGGGAGTAGCCTGATCCGGATTTTGGGTGGCCTCGTCTACTGGATCAATCTGAACCTCACCTTCCTGATCTACTGGCACTTGGCCATCTGGTTGATTAATCTGCTCTGAATTCAGGACTACATGACCGTCTTCATTTACGCCAGTCTGCTTGCCCGCTTGTAACGACGCTGCCTCTTCCCCATGCGCAGCCGGAATAAGTGTGAATAGCATGACTGTAATTATGACCATAGATAACCATCGTTTACTCCTTCTCATACATGCTAGCCCCTTTCTTTTGCTCCCTATCCTTTTGCATCCATCAAGAAACTTCATCAACCATGTATCGCTTTACAAGCTGAATTCGATCCCCCAACCTCCTTCCCATGATCTCATCACATGTTTGAACAGCCTAAAATAGGCCTACTGTTACAGTAAGAAACTTAGCCCTGAATTCAAATAGATAAATCATGACCTTGCATATACATTTATTTACCAGTCCCAGAAAAACGACGTCTAACGTCTTCCCCCCCTCCTAACCTCCTAAGACGATACAACCAGACATTGATGTTTAAGGGAAAACTTATCGGGCATACAGAACTATGGCGTACCATTGCTGGGTGTACATACGCAGGTAGGATTTGGAAATACGATCGCCTTCCATCAAATTAGTTGTTGACAAGCAATTTCAGGAGGACTAATATGTCTTTTAACGCAAGAAAGCCAAAAAGCATGGATGTATAAAAGTAAATATCATACAAGTGTTGAACTAATACAGTAGCTGTCTGTGGCGGAAAATCAGAGACTTAGTGGTTGGTGTGAACTAAGCCGGGGCATGCAGTGAATTACAATTAGGGAGCTGACTAACGTCCGGCAATGCCGTTAAATAATTGAGTGAACAAAAGCTTATTTTTGTTAATCAGGGTGGTACCGCGGAACTTCCGTCCCTATTTGGGGATGGAGGTTCTTTTTTATTTTATAGAGATTGTTCAACAAGTCGACTGATGAACATGAACCATTACAACTACGACATAAAGGAGTGAAACGAACATGAAACGACAAGTATCAATTGGCTTAGCGCTCTTGCCTATTTTGGCGCTTATTGCTGCAGGTGCTGCCTCTATCTTCATTTGGAAGGCTGGCATGTTTATCCCATTAATAATTAGCATCATCGTCACCGTTCTCGTAGGGGTGATGAGCGGATATAGTTGGAAGGAACTTGAAGAAATGATGGTTAGCGGCGTATCTAAAGCATTGCCTGCGATATTCATCTTGCTTGTCATTGGGATGATCGTCGGAACGTGGATCTCAAGCGGAGTTATTCCGACCATGATCTACTACGGCTTGTCCTTTATTCATCCCTCTTTCTTTGTTCCGGCAGTTGCGGTTGTAACCGGCATCGTGGCGATTACGCTTGGCAGCTCCTTCACTTCGATCGCGACGATTGGGTTGGCATTCATGGTCATTGGTGAAGGAATGGGCTTCTCCCCTGGCTTGATTGCGGGAGCGGTCATATCCGGCGCATTCTTTGGCGATAAGCTGTCGCCGTTATCCGATACAACGAATATTGCGCCAGCAATGGCGGAAACAGATTTGTTCAGCCATGTACGACATATGCTCTGGGATACGATTCCTGCATTCACCATTGCCGTTGCGCTCTACGCGCTGTTCGGTACCCGCTCGGTACAAGGCTCGGTGGATACTGCTAATATCGATATGATATTGAATGGGATTCAACATACGTTTATTATTCACCCGCTACTGCTGTTGCTGCCGGTACTGACGATTTTCCTAATGATCAAGAAACTACCGGCATTGCCGACATTGCTGTTGGTAGGCATCATCGGTGGGGTAATTTCCATCGTGGTACAAGGAGATTCCATCACATCGATGGTTAACACAATGACGAACGGGTTCCATGCGGAATCTGGAGTAGAGGCGGTCGATTCCTTGTTGAATCGAGGTGGTCTTCTCTCCATGCTGGGTACGATTGGTTTGTTGACGATCGCAACTGCGCTTGGCGGACTACTGGAAGGAACTCAAATTTTCCAAGCTCTTGTTCGGCCTATCGTGGCTAGAATCAAGACTCCAAGCTCACTTATAGCGACAACGATTGCATCGACCTTCCTTGTCGCGTTCGCTAGCGGTGCACAGTTTCTTGCGATCATATTGCCGTCGAGAACTTTTGTCCAAACTTACAAGGACATGAATATAGATACGAAAAACTTATCGAGATGCGTCGAGGCGGCTGGTACGGTCGGCATTACATTAGTGCCGTGGGGAGTTCCTGCTGTATTCGCAGCCAGTATGCTCGGCGTAAGCCCGGAACAATTCATCCCATACATCTTCTTTGCCTTCTTGGTTCCGCTTATCAATATTATTTATGGGATTACGGGTTGGACGATCGTGAAGAAGGAATACCCAACGCGTTCGTTCCAGAAACAACGGAATGCGGCAGTAGGAGGAATGAGTCATGAATGAAGTCATCATTAATATTATCGGAACAGCCCAAGATGCGGGCGTGCCGCATCCGAACTGCTTTTGTCAGAATTGCATGAGCGCCATGCAGAATGGGACGCGCAGGTCCGCTGCTTCCTTAGCCATTATTGAGTCCGATCGGAAGCGATGGCATCTTGTTGATGCAACACCGGACATGCGCGAGCAGATGGCAAAAATTCAAATGAAATACTGTCTTCAAGGTCAGATCATGAACAGCATTTGGCTGACCCATGCACATATCGGTCACTACCCCGGATTGATGTTTCTGGGAAGAGAGGCAATCGGAGCACAAGGAATTCCGGTCTTCTGCGGGGATCACATGAAACAGATGCTTGAAACGAATGCGCCCTGGTCACAGTTGGTGGAGCTCCACAATATTCAATTGAACAGCATTGGGCACGAGCAACAGGAACAGTTGTCCCCTTCTGTACGCATCACGCCAATTGAAGTGCCTCATCGCAATGAGCTATCGGAGACTTTCGGCTTCTGGATTGAAGGACCGCGACGCAAGCTGCTCTATATCCCAGATATTGACCGTTGGGATGAGTGGGATCGCGACATTTATGACATGGCCAAGGAAGCGGACATCTGCTTATTAGACGGTACCTTCCATTCTATTGAAGAGATTGAACAGATGGGACGCAATTATAAAGAGATTCCCCATCCCGTCATGACAGAGACGATGGATCGACTACAGGGATTGGCAGAGCATACCGAAATCTATTTTACGCATTTCAATCATACGAACCCTGTCAACAATCAAGCAAGTGCCTTCGCACAGCTTGTTCAAAATAGAGCGTTTTACATCGCTGAAGATGGAATGGAACTAAAATTATAAAATTGTGAGCAAATCGCCTAAATCATACAGAACTAAGAAGATCGCCTATCCCACCTGCTTTTTTAGGTGGTAGGCGATCTTCTTCACTCTCTTTTATTTAGGGGAATACTTCGACATGTCGTACGTACGATAACCGCCAGTTAAGTTCCTAACCTTAAAACCGTTTTGTTTCAAAATGCGGGCTGCAATATAACCCCTGATTCCTACACCACAGTAAGCATAGACCTCTTTATCCTTATCGAGCTCGTTAAGACGCTCCCTCAGCTCATCAACCGGAATGTGAACAGCTTCATCGATATGTCCTTGCTCATACTCCTCGACGGTTCTTACATCCAGCAGGATCTGCTCTTCCGGCTGCAGCGTCTCGAGATCCTTCACCGTGAAGATATCCAATTGTCCCGAAAGAACGTTTTGCGCCAGGTAACCAGCCATGTTAACCGGGTCCTTCGCAGAAGAGAACGGAGGTGCATACGCGAGCTCAAGCTCCGCCAAATCATCAACAGTCCCCTTCAAGCGAAGTACCGTAGCGATGACATCAATTCTTTTGTCCACTCCTTCGGAACCAAAAGCCTGTGCCCCTAATATTTTACCTTCGTCGTTGAATAACAGTTTCATCGCTATTGCCTTCGCGCCAGGGTAATATCCGGCATGTGAGTTCGGATGTACATAGATCGTACGATATGGAATATTCATTCTTTGTAATGTTCTCTCGTTGAATCCCGTGCTTGCACCTGTAAGACCGAACACTTTTATAATGGATGTTCCTTGTGTCCCCTTGTACTTGGTGTTCAACCCGCTAATATTGTCCGCGGCAATTCTTCCCTGTTTGTTTGCGGGACCGGCGAGTGGTACGGTTGTTCTTTGTCCGTCCAAATCTGTCGTTTCTACGGCATCCCCTACAGCATATACACCATCACAGTTTGTTTGCATATACTCGCCCACGATAATGTGGCCCCGTGCGCCCAACTCTATTCCTGAGCTCTTGATAAACCCGGTATCTGGCGTTACACCAATTGCCAGGATCACCAAATCGGCAGACAAATGCAGCCCACTATTGAGCGAAACTTCAATCCCTTGCTCCTTCTCATGGAACGCTTCAACTCCATCTCCAAGGACGAGCTTCACTCCATGGTCGGTCATTTCCTTCTCTGCGAATGCAACCATTTCGGAATCGAAAGGCGCAAGAATATGAGGCGCAGCTTCAATCAACGAAACGTCTAATCCACGCTCCCTCAAGCTCTCAGCCATTTCTATTCCGATAAATCCGCCTCCAATTACAATAGCGCTTCGGGTACCTTCTTGATCGACATAAGACTTAATCCGGTCTGTGTCCGGAATATTACGTACCGTAAATATGAATTCACTGTCGATACCCGGAATTGGGGGCTTAATCGGCTTCGCACCTGGGGACAGAATCAAGTAATCATAAGATTCTTCGTACGTCCCTTGATCCGCGCTGTTAACCCTAACCTTCTTAGCCTGTGTGTCAACCTCGATGACCTCACTATTAATACGGACATCTATATTGAATCTTGCCTTCAAATTTTCAGGAGTTTGCACCATCAGCTTGGAGCGCTCCTTAATCGTCTCTCCGATATAATAAGGAAGCCCGCAGTTGGCGAACGAAATATAGGCACCCCGTTCGAACATAACGATTTCCGCATTCTCGTCTAATCTTCTAAGTCTCGCAGCCGCTGACGCTCCGCCAGCAACTCCACCGACAATGAGTATCTTGTTACTCATAACAATTCCCCCTCTTTTTTCGAATACCCCGGCGGGTATTATTTAGGCAATAAATATTTCCTCACTGGTTTACTAAGTTACGATTTTTACTTTTTCGTTGTTGGACCGTCCCATACAGAGATTCCGCCGTTTAATTGGGCGATTTGGTTGTAGCCGTGTCTGCTCAACAGCTTCGCTGCTTGCTTGCTCCTCATCCCGCTGCGGCAGTAAAGATACACAGGCTTATCCTTCGGAATTTCATTCAGACGCCGCTCAATCTGACTAAGTGGTATATTTACGGCTCCAGCGATATGACCTTGTTTGAACTCCTGAGCTTCCCGGACATCAACTAATCTATGTCCTTGGTATTCACTTTTGAATTGTTGCAGATTTAGATTTCTCATTCCCTTCACCGGAACAAATCGTTTGTACAGCATCCAAGCGATCAGAACAATGATTAATGCATAAAGGCCATAATTCATCCTGTTTCCCCCTGCTTTTTTTATTATTATTCGTGATGGTGAACTGCATGTAATCAGACATTTGAATACCTATAGGGGTATATTTTAAAGCAAAAAAATTTCTTTGTTTATGATCTTGCGGCGGTTTGTCGTATACCCCATAGGGTATATAAGGATACTAATATGAATATTTCTGTTTGTCAATACTTAGACTCATTACATTTACTTCGTGATCAAAGCCGGACTTTTTAAACAACCTCTAAAAGAAAAAGCATCCGATCATCCGGATGCTTTAACGGCTCTTCAATAGAAGTTCTACGGCTTCTTTAACAAGCTTTCCAGAGTCCTGCCCTTTCTCCTGTTCCTCCAGAATGCAATGTTCGAGGTTAGATGCTACGATGTAGGCCATGGCTTTATCTGCGGCGCTACGTACGGCTGAAAGCTGCGTAATGACGTCCTTGCAATCCTTGCCCTCTTCCATCATTCTCAGGACACCCCTTACTTGTCCTTCCATACGCTTAAGCCGCCGCATCACATCTTCATCATATTTCTTCATTCTGATTCTCCCTCCATTCAACTTAGTATTATAAAATGTATTATGTGTGAAAATCGATCATCGGACAACCTTACTTGTTCCTATTATATTATCTATACCCATGTGGGTATTAAAAATATTTTGCTTAACCTTTACGAATTACAATGTACATAAAAGCGGACACCTTGATGTGTCCGCTTTTGCAGAGTTTGTTGACAATTTTATACCCTCGGACCCGTCCAATGGGACATACCGCCGAGCATATTAGTAACATTATAACCTATTCCCTCCAGAAGCTCGCAGGCAAGACTGCTGCGACTACCACTATGACAAACCACGATCATTTCCATATTCTTATCCAATTCATTATGTCTTTGAGTCAAATAGCCAAGAGGAATATGCTTTGCGCCGGGGATATGCCCTGATTCCCATTCATCGACTTCCCGGACATCCAGGATGCCTAGCTTTTCGCCCAGTTCTAATCTAGCTTTAACGTCTTCAGGCATAATTTCCTTCGAGTATTTACCAGCCATGATAAAACGCTCCTTATTCGTAGTTATTACACGTACTGCTTGATCGCTGACTTGAGTGTTTGCAAAGGTTGAACTCCAACAAAGGTCTCGACTTCTTTCCCATTGTGGAACAGCTTCAACGTAGGGATACCTTGAATCCGGTATTTCGCCGCTGACAACTGATTATCATCAACGTTCAATTTTGCTACTAGAACCTCACTTCCTAGTTCATCAGCCAATTGCTCAAGAATTGGACCAATTATACGACAAGGACCGCACCATGGAGCCCAAAAGTCCAAAAGGACCAATTTATTGTTTTGAATGACCTGTTCAAGAGAACTGTCAGTTACGTTTACTGTAGACATCTTGTCTCCTCCTTTTATACATATACCCCTATGGGTATTATAATAAAACGATAACTTACCTTTGTCAACGAGTGGTGATAAAGCACCCAACTGGCCATGCATGGCACACAAACAAAAACCCGCTCCATAGCGGGTTTTCTACCTGATTTTATACATTGGACTTTTCTCTTTATCCTTAAAATAATCATGGAATTTGTACTGCCATCTTTCGTTTGTTTTCTATAATGGTTCTGTACATTGTGCGATCAGTGAGTTGAGTGAACAACCTATGGCCGGGATGCGAATTAGCTTCAAGTATCCAAATATATCCCTTCTTGTCCAAGGCAAGATCAATCCCTAGTTCATGAGTTGAACTCCATTTGCCAACAATTCCAGCAATTGTCATTGACAGCTGTTCAATTTTACGATGACATGCGTTCACTTTGGCTTGGTTATTCTTAAACTGATTTAAAAGAACCTTTTGCAAGGGTTCTGCATGCCCTCCTTGATGATAGTTTGTCACAAATTTATGAGGCGCAGCCACACGGGCGACCATACCAGCAATCACCCATTTGTGCTCCGGCTTCTGCAAGTATACTCGGATATCAAAAATTTCGCCCCGATACCTTGCGATTTGCAGTCCCTTTTGCACTAAATACCGATTGTTTGACCTTCTAAATGTACGGACTGCTCTCAAGACAGATCCAGCTCCAACAATCCTAAGACTTGGGCCGGAACGAGCCTCATATCCCCTGCTTAATTTCCTGACACGGATAATTCCGTCACCACCACTTCCAAGGTCAGGTTTTATAAAGACAGATGAATAGGCTCTTAGCATCCGCAATGTTCCTGCATCCGTCAACCAATGAGTTTCAGGTAAATGCGGACGCAAGATACGATTCTGTAACATTCCCCTATAATTTCTCATTTTCCCCATAGTCACTGAACCCTCTTCTCTTGTCCTTAGTTCCAGATATAAAGAGCATATTCATTAAGCAATGCTGCTGTATAGACTGAACTCTAAAGCAAGAAAAAAACAGATTGATTACCCATCACCCTTTAACGACTCCATTAGTCAAGCCGCTAACGATACAGCGCTGAACAAAAACGAAAATCAATACTACCGCCATATATTTCTTTATTTATATTATAAGTACTGGAGAAAAACCGGATGTACGGTTGTAACCATTATTTTATTCCTTCTCCTACTACAAGGGGGCCTCCGGTAATCCGAACGCCCCTCCCATTAACCTTCCACTTAATGTGTCGCAACCTGTTTCTTCTGTCTTCTCAACCTGATCTTCAGAATGATCCGATCCACGGCCAACGCCGAATACATTAGGAGGAGCACCACCGTCGGGTAACCATACCTCGAAAAAGCAATAAACGGAACATAAATCCCCGTAAAGTATATGATCGTCAACAGAACAGGCAACCGACGCCGTCGGTCATCTGATCTTCTCGACATTACCATTCCGGCAATGCTTAACCCGATCAGCAGCGCTTGAATCACATGCGCGGAGACCAGATCTAAACCGAAAATCGGTAGCCAGTAATAAGCTTCGAAATATAGGCCGATGAATTTGCCAAGCGTATACCATAACAGGTACAGAAGTGGTTGATGGGTAAAACCATATTTTAATATGTCGATTCCTTTGGCTGCCGCAGCAGCATCGTGCCCTTGAAAGAGAGTCTCAGGGTTATATTGCGGATAAGCATCAAAGAACCCATCAGGCGGCATGAGATGAAAAATCTGAGTTCCCAGCAAAAACGGGCTGCCCCCCGATTCTGTGAACAGAATGAAGTGACCGAATGTAATCATATTGCGGATCCACCATGGAGACAGCAGAACAATATACACCATGCCGATCATACATGTGAAACGCAGCATTTCCTTCCACGTGTACTTCTCTCTCCACCATAGAATTAGTAGAACTGCCGGGAACAAAGAAGCCTGTGGTTTAAAATAAGCCGCAACGGCAGTAAGCACACCGATAAGTACATACCATTCCCATCGTTTGGACTGCACGGCGGTGATAAGCGCACAGACCAACAGCAGCACAACTATCCGAAATATCGTCTCCGAGAGAATGACGCCCGAAGAGAAGTAGTCTGGAGGGTATAGCGCACTTAATATACAAGCAATGAAGGCAATCCTCGAATTAAATATATAGCGTGCAATAATGAAAATTAAATAGAGAGAACCAGCTTGGAGCAAGCACTGAAACAGCCGAAAGGCCACTACCCCTCCGCCATCCTGTCCGAAGACTGCCAGAAATCCCGCCAAGATCAGAGGGAAGCCCGGCATAATAAATGAAGTGGGTTCTGTTCCGGTATTGTAGGCAAGCGTCCCTTCGTTCAGCAAAATCTTCGCCGTCTGAATATATTTCACATCATCATTATTAGGCTTGTCCGGATCGCCCAGAAAAAAGTAGTCGCCATAGGACAACACGATCGATACGGACAGCACCAACACAAAGGACATAAGCCCGTACAGGACTCGTCTCTCCTTAGGATCTCTTATCGCATAAGAAAACAAGCAGCCTCTCTCCCATTCCAGTTAACGTTATATTTGGAGCTTATATATCTACGTTAAGTAATTTCCATCACAAATGCTCATTAAAAATGAGGATACCATAAGTTGATAATAATGTCCTCCATCCCAGGCTTTGAGCGAGCGCAGATTAAGACCGTCCGAACGGAAGGGCGTATGGGTATAACTTGACATGCAGACGAATGGTGCGTATACTGCACACTGTAAGGAATTAACTATTAAAT
Source organism: Paenibacillus lutimineralis (assembly GCF_003991425.1). Lineage (NCBI taxonomy): Bacteria > Bacillati > Bacillota > Bacilli > Caryophanales > Paenibacillaceae > Paenibacillus > Paenibacillus lutimineralis. The sequence goes on along the minus strand of NZ_CP034346.1, from coordinate 276,873 downwards.
GAGGTGGAAAGGAAAATGTTGCATTTATCGACTGTTCTTCAACGGAATTTGGCTTAAGACGGGAGAAGTCTGCCCATTTTTAGCTCTAAGCCAACCGAAGAACAGAAGATAAAGAGCCGATTTCCTTTCATGCATATAGATCTGTATGGGTGAGGTGCACGTTGGCCCCACCCATTTTTTGTATATTTTTCCTTCACAGCCACAATTGAAAACTGTCTTTATTTTGCTGTTCTCTCGGTTGGCTTCCTATCTTGAAGCGAACAAAGGAGAGAACCTATATGAGCATTGTTACGGTTGAACAACTGTCCCATACGTACGGGGACAAAAACGTATTTTACAATATTAGCTTCCGCCTCGTGCGGGGAGAGCGTGCTGGCCTGGTCGGCGGCAACGGCGCAGGCAAGTCCACGCTGCTCCGCATCCTGTCGGGTGAACTGCTTCCCGATCGAGGAACCATCGATTGGCTGCCGGGCATCCGCGCCGGCTACCTGCAGCAGCATATCGATCTGCAGGCGGGAATGACCATTATCGAGTATTTGCGCACTGCTTATGCGGATCTGTATACGATGGAGACCCGCATGAATCAGCTCGCTGCCCAGATGGCCGAGGGCGGGGATGATCTCGATTCCTTGTTGACCCGCTACGGCGAGCTGCAACAGCAGCTGGAGCATTCCGGCTTCTATCTGATCGATACGAAGATTGAGGAGGTCGCCGCCGGATTAGGCATTCTTGCGCTCGACCCGGATCGCGACGTGAACGAACTGAGCGGCGGACAGCGCACTAAGCTGCTGCTGGGCAAGCTGTTGCTGGAGCAGCCCGATGTCCTGCTGCTCGATGAGCCGACCAACTATTTGGATGACGTGCATATCGAATGGCTTACCGGGTATTTGACCCGGTACGAGCAGGCCTACCTCGTCGTGTCCCATGACGAACGGTTTTTGAACGCGATCACGACGGCGATTTTTCACCTGGATCACCAATCGATTCGGCGATACCCCGGCAATTACGAGCAGTTCAAGCGCAGCTATGAATTGAACCAGGAGCAGCTGCAAGCCGCTTACACGCGGCAGCAGCGGGAGATCGAACGGATGGAGGAATTCATTCAGAAGAACCGCATTCGCAAGGCAAAGCAGGCCAAGAGCCGGGAAAAAATGCTGGAGCGAATGGAGCGGATCGACAGGCCGTCCTCCGGGCTGCAGCCGCGCTTCGCCTTCCAGGTGCATGCTGATCCGGCAGGCACGGTCATTGAAGCAAGACGGCTTCAGATCGGCTATCGTGAGCCGTTATTCGCTTCGGTCGATCTGACGGTCAAGCGCGGAGAGAAGATTGCCATTGTCGGTTATAACGGAATCGGCAAGTCGACGATGCTCAAGACCTTGCTCGGCCATATTCCGGCTCTGGGCGGCACCGTGCAATTCGGGGACCGCGTCAAGACGGCCTATTTCGCCCAGGAGGAGCAGCCCTCCGATCATAGCCCTTTGGAGCATTTATCGGCGCTGCGCCCGGATATGACGTTGAAGGACTTCCGGCGCCTGCTCGCCCAGTCTGGGCTGACCGAGAAGCATATCCGGAAGGAAATCCGCCTCCTGAGCGGCGGGGAGCAGGCCAAGGTACGGCTGTGCGAACTGATGCTGACCGACAGCAATGTGCTCGTGCTGGATGAGCCGACCAGCCATCTTGACGTTCGCGCGAAGGACGCCTTTCAGGACGCGCTCAAGAAATACGCCGGCACGATCCTGCTCGTCTCTCATGAGCCAGACTTCTACGAGGACTGGGTCACGCAAGTATGGAATGTGCAGGAGTGGATGAAGAAGTAGCACCACCGGGGCGCCGACGTCGGGCGCACATATATAAAAACCACTAAACTTTACGTTTAGTGGTTTTTATAACGTTACACCCCAGCCTCTTTCTCGATCAACTTCGCCTTATGATCTGTACCCAGATTCTCATTCTCCATATAATAGTCCTTCAATTCATCTTGAGCGGACTCCTCTGCCAACGGCACTTTATGGCGATAGGCTGCCCGGCAGATCACATGAGCCGCCACCGGAGCTGTTAGAAATACAAAGAAGATACCCAAGATAAGGCGGATGCTGAAATAACCGTCGGAAATCAAGAAGTACAACAATGTTCCAACCAACGTACATAGCACCCCAAGCGTAGAACTTTTAGATGCAGCATGAGATCTCGTATACACATCCGGCAGTCGAACATTCCCGATGGCGCTGATCAAGCTAATGATGGCCCCGATCAGAATAAAGACCGCACCGACGACTTCACTGCTTCCGCTCAATGACAACACCTCTTTCAATGAACCTGGCAAAGGCCACCGTTCCTATAAATGACAGGATTCCGATCAACAAAATAAGATCAAAGAAGGCATGGGTATGCAATAGCACAGAGAACACGGCAATACTAGCGATTAGATTAATGCCGATCGAATCTAAGGCTTGAACCCGATCCGCACTGGACGGTCCTTTGATAACCCGATATAAATTAGCCATAATCGCCAGCATTAACAGACATAAAGCGATTGTTAATATGATTTCAAAGATCATTTTCTCGTCACATCCTTTATCGCTTTCTCAAACACTAATTTTGACTTTAACACCGAATCCTTGGACTCAGGCATATTCAGGCCATGAACGTACAACACTTTCTCATCAGGGGTGATCTCCATAACGACCGAGCCTGGCGTTAAGCAGATCAATAAGGACAGGAGTGTAATCTCCAAATCCCCTTCCAAATCCGTCTCCACTTTGAAAATCCCCGGTTTAACATCGAGTTTAGGACGGAGTACATGCTTCATAACCATCAACGAGGAAGTAGCCAGTTCATGAATAAAAATAATTAACAGCTTGCCGACCGCAGCCAGTGTGAAGGGATAGAACGGCTTTTGAAAGAACCGACGCATGAAGAACAGAACTAACAAACCGACAAAATAGCCACTGATAAAGTTAATAATGCTCGTGCTATCCTGAAGAAACATCCATAAGTAGGCTATAAATATATTGAGTAGAACCTGAACGGGCAAAGTGATCTCCCCCCTTTAGTCAAACACTGCATTGATATAGAGACTCGGATTCAACAATTCCTCTGCGGCTTGAGCCACATATCCGGCAAGGCCTTCGGCACCAATTCCTAAAGTAAGACTGGCAATGGTCAATAGAGCAATGGGAAGCAGCAAGCCTTTCGTTGTCCCCTTCTCTTCCTCTGCACTCAGGGTTGTCTCCCCCCAGAAAGCATTCATAAAGATCTTGATCATGGAGTACAGAATGAACAAGCTTGCCAGCAGACCGATTCCACCGAGCCAGAAATAACCGGCTTCAAAGGTCCCTTGCGTGATAAACACTTTACCCAGGAACCCACTTAACGGCGGTATCCCTACCATGGACAATGCGGCAATGAAGAACATCCAGCCTAGCTGGGGATGAAGGCGAATCAAGCCGCTAATATCCTTCAGATTACTTGTTCCCGTCAAATGGATAATGGTTCCGCCGATCAAAAATACAAGTGCCTTAATCAGCATATCGTGAATCAAATAATAGATAGATCCCGTGATGCCGGCCGGTGTTAATGTGACGAGTCCAGCCATAATAAATCCGACACTGATGACCACATTGAACGTTAATATTTTTCGCAAATCCCAATAACCAATCGCTCCGAGCCCGCCTAAAACCATTGTAATCGCGGCCAATATCCCTATTAGGAGATGAGTGATCTGAGGCTCGTGATAGAAGATCAGCGTGAACATTCTGAAAATGGCGTAGATCCCAACCTTGGTGAGCAGCGCAGCAAAGATGCTCGCAATGGCCGTTGGCGGCACACTATAAGATCCTGGCAGCCAGTAATACAACAGTAACCCGGCTTTTAAAGCGAAAACAATCAAGAATAGAAAGGCGACGGTTGTAATTAACCCGTCCTGGCCCACCTCAGCGATCCGGATCGACAAATGGGCGAGGTTGAGTGTACCTGTCATAGAGTATAAATAAGCAATACCTATTAGAAAGAAGGCCGACGAAATAATATTCGTAAAAATATATTTGAGCGACTCCCCAAGCTGTCTCTTATCTCCACCCATCGTGATTAACACATAAGAGGCAACCAGGAACACTTCAAAAAAGACATATAAATTAAATAAGTCTCCCGTTAAAAACGAGCCGTTGACGCCTGTAACCAAGAACAGAAATAACGGATAGAAATACAGCCTCTCTTGCTTGCGGCCTATCGATGAGAAGGCATAGATCAGACAGCATATCGAGACAACCGAGGTTGCCAACAGCAGCAACGCGCTGAACATATCACCGACGAAGCTAATGCCAAACGGCGCTTCCCAACCACCCAGCTGTAGGGTTTGGATACCGTCATTTCTAATCTGATTCATTAACAGAACGGATATAACACTTGTCGCTAGTAAGGCAACCAAGCTAAGCACCCGCTGAAGCTTAATATTTCTCTGAAAAATGATGAGCACCATTCCTATAAACAGAGGAATGACGACGGGAGTAATCAATAAATTATTCATGCTCATTTCCCCTTAATTGCTCCATGTCATCCGTCCCGAAGTTCTGATAGGTACGATAACACAAAACTAGTACTACCGCTGTCACAGCGAAATTGATGACGATGGCTGTTAGAATCAATGCTTGCGGGATCGCATCCGTATAGGTGGCCACCTTCTCTCCAAGAAGAGGGGGACTCCCCGTCTTCAGACCTCCTGAAGTGATAATCAATAAATTCACGGCATGGCTCAAAATAGATGATCCAAGCACAATTCGAAGTAACTGCCTCGACAGAATTAAATAGGTTCCAATGGATACTAAAATACCGACAAGTATGACAATGAGCGTCTCCATATTAGCGGTCCTCACTTATGCTTAGAATAATGTTGACTGCGGTCCCTATAACAGCTAGAGCAACCCCGGTATCAAAGATTAAAGCAGAAGCAAGCTCAGTATCTCCAAAAATGGGCAAATCAACATGACCGAAGGTCTGGGTCAGGAACGGCTTGCCAAACAGTACACTTACTGTTCCCGTTCCAATGGCTATAAGCACGCCGATGGCAGCAAGCTTCTTGAAATCCATCCGTATATTCTCCCTGACCTTCTCGACTCCAAAGGAAAGATACATTAGGACAATCGCCGCTGCGGTGCTCAGCCCGCCAATAAATCCACCTCCGGGATTATGGTGACCGTTCATAAACAAGTAAAATGAGAAGGTTAAAATGATGACGACAGCGACTCGGGTTACACTTCTCAAAATCACATTATTCGGTTTCACGTTGTTCCCTCCTTTTAGAGCGCTGGTGAACCAGGATATATACCCCCAAACCAGCAATCGTTAGAACGGATATCTCCAGCATCGTATCAAAGCCGCGGAAATCCACTAATATCGCATTAACAATATTTTTGGCCCCTGCCAACTCATACGCATTTTCAAAAAATGATGTAATAGGTTCAAACAGCTTATGCCCATTCGCGGACAAGGCCAATAAGGTTACTGTTAATCCCACAGCGATCGATATGATCAGGTTCGTCAGCTTAAAAGGAATACGTTCGATCCTCTTCGTCATCTTCGGCAGATGGTAGAAGCACAGCAAGAACAGTACCGTTGTTACTGTCTCGACAACCATTTGTGTCAGTGCCAGATCCGGTGCCCGGAAGATCACAAAGAACATAGAAACCATATATCCCAAAGCGCCTAATGCAACAATCGCCAGTATTCGATTACCGGCAAGCAATACGGTTAATGAGGCGATAATCATTGCGATCACGAGGCCAGCTTCATAAATACTAATCGCAGCGTCATTAGAGAAATCAAACTGGATGCCATGGAGCAGCAGAAGCGAGCCCATCAGTAATATGACGAAGAACGAAAAGATGTAGATCAAATAATGTCTCAGCGATCCTGTCATATATCGATTGGTTAGAGAAGCCGACAGCCTCTCAGTACCCGATAAGCTCACATTGTATAAATGATTCAACGTTAGCCCATGAGGGTAATTTCGCATGGTCTGAATCCACCGCTTCGCTGTTTTGAAGAGAAGGAGGCCGATAACCACTACCCCGATTGTCATGATGAGCTCTATATTCAGTCCATGCCATGCGCTTATTTTTACATCATAGTCAGAAATTGGAATCATAGGTAAAATCGCAGTCAAAGCCGGGGTAAGAATGTATTCCCCCAACACATTCGGGAAGAAGAAAATGAATATAACTAACAAGCCTAATATGATTGGAGAGATCAACATACCGAGAGGAGCCTCATGCACTTGTCGCGTCAGCTTCTCGGGACGATACACCCCGCCAAAGGTTTTGAAAATGAAGATCATGCAGTAGACGAACGTAAATATGCTGGCTACCCAGGCAATGATCGGAAACAACATACCGATCTTGCTCAATCCGAAAATGCCGGCTTGGGATACGTCATTCACCGCGGCAAAGAACATTTCCTTACTCAAAAATCCGTTAAATGGCGGTAATCCTGCCATAGACAAGCCACCGACCAGTGCAATCGTGAACGTGATCGGCATCACTTGCATGAGACCGCCTAAATAGCGAATATCCCGACGACCCGTCTCATGGTCAATAATCCCGACGACCATAAACAAGCTGCCTTTAAAGGTAGAGTGATTGAACAAATGGAATAAGGCAGCGAATGTAGCCACCATGAACACCTTTCCAGTCTCTCCGGGTCCAAAATAGACCGCTAAAGAGCCAATACCCAATAAGCTCATGATCAGCCCTAATTGGCTAATTGTAGAATAGGCCAGTAGCGCCTTCAAATCCGTCTGTCTCAGCGCTGTCAATGAACCATAGAGAAGCGTAACGAGTCCAATTCCAGATACAAGCCAGAACCACACAGCGCTGCCGCCAAAAATCGGAGTCATTCTCGCTACTAAATAAATGCCTGCTTTGACCATCGTCGCAGAATGGAGATAACTACTTACAGGAGTTGGTGCCTCCATCGCACCCGGCAGCCATATTCCAAATGGAAACTGAGCTGACTTCGTAAAAGCTCCTAACAAAATACAAAGCAGCGCAGGAATGAACAGTGCATGCCCCTGTATGACATCCATATTCGCGATGATCTCCCGAATACTGTAGGTATCTCCCATCATGATGAGCATAATAAACCCGGCTAACATGCCGAAGCCGCCCAATACAGTAATCAATAGCGCCCTCAATGCGCCCTGACGCGAACTCTTCCGCTCATACCAATAGGCAATGAGCAAGAAAGAGGAGACACTGGTTAATTCCCAGAACCCATACAGAACCAATAAATGATCCGAGAATACTAGCCCCAGCATCGCGCCCATGAACAAGAGCAGGTATACATAGAAGTTATGGAGAGCCTCCCGAACCTTAGACATATAGAAGATAGAATAAATGATAACTAAGGTTCCGACACCCGTAATAAGTAGAGCGAATAGTAATCCGAGACCATCAATGTAGGACGTAATACTAATCCCGAAGCTCGGAATCCATGACAAGGTATATTCAAATGTTGTCCCAGATGCTACGCCAGGTATATATTTCAGCAGGTAGATAAAGATGGTTAGTGGTACTAATAATACAAACCACCCCGTGTGTACTTGGCGATTCAAATACTTATACAAGAAGGGGACAAGCAACGCGAAAATAAACGGAAGAAAAACAAAGCTATAGAACGTAATCAAAGTACTCCTCCCCACTAATGAGTTTTATCAATCTTATTGTCTTAATTAGGGTTTGACTCTTTGGTTAACATCAATTATAGTCTTACATAGTTTAAAGGAGCCTTACTATTAAACTTGAGGTGAAATAGTCAAAAATGAATAATTTGTATAACGAAAGTATTCTTGTCTGCGTTTATTATGGACCAAATGGAGAGAGGCTAATCAAGCGTGGTTGTAAGATCGCTAACATGCTCCAGGCCCCACTCTATATACTGACAATTGATCCAAAGCCGTTCGATGAACTCGATGCCGAGAAGGTACTTTATATTGAACAATGGAAGAAGTTCGCTAATTCTCATGAATCCGCACAATTTATTATCAAGGATAATGAAAGTCGCCCTATTTCCAAAGTCATTGCAGAAGTAGCTAGAGACCATAACATTACACAGATCGTTCTCGGCCAGACGGCCCATAGTCGTTGGGAACAAATCACAAAAGGATCGATTATCAATTCCTTAGTACGTGATATCCCGTTCGTTGACTTGCACATTATTTCTGTTGCCCGTTACATCCGGGATGAAGAAGGGATTTACGAAAAGGGTGTTCGTGCTTATTTGATGAAGGATGGAGATAAATATCAGCTTAGCTTCAATCATGACAAAGATACCGTATATGAAGGCATCTTCTTCAAAGAAGTTGATACTGACTTCGATAATGGAATATTCCGCTTTATGAAAGACGCTGAAACGCTGCAAGTTCTGGTTACCGATGGAACGGTTACCGAATTAAAAAATGTGGATGTCCAACCAGCGATGAATCTAGACAATGTAGAGGAATAAAAAAGGAATTGTGTTCAAGCTCTCCGCATCATTCAATGTGGGGAGTTTTTATTATGTCGAAAGACGGACCCCTTATAAGTTCACATCTACTTTAATAGGCAGATTCTCGCTACGATCGACTCCTAAATATTTCAATGTTTCCGCTGTAGAATGATGATTCAAAATCGACTTGATGATGGAAATGGCAATGCCCTTATGATACGCATGATAACCAAATGTCTTCCTCAGCGTATGCGCCCCCATCTTCTCTGAAATTCCTACCTCCCTAGCTACATGATTAATAATACGGTAGACCTGCTGGCGAGTAATGGGTTGGGAATCTTTCTTCGACTTGAACAAGTAATCCGCTGCCTTCCAATCCATACTGGACAGATACTCCACTAAAATCTCTGCAATTTTGCTGTTTAGGTAATAGGCCTTTTCTTCCCCAGTCTTCTCATCCTTAACATAAAGATACTGTTTAGCACTCTGGCCGTCCCAGACATCCTGTACAGTAAGGTGCAGTAAATCAAAAAGGTTAATACCTGTATTAATTCCTAATACAAACAGCAACAGGTCTCTTATTGAACTCTTTCTCAGCTCCTCTTTCATCGCTTGAATCATCTCAACGTCTCGAATCGGATTTACATATTGCACTGGGTATCCCCCCGAAATAATGTTACATAACTGAAGTTTAACATATATTAAGTAACATAACAAACCAAAAACCACTTCGCTTTACTGGATTTTATTTCCAAAATAAAACAATTTACTACTCAAAATCGCACAAAAATGGCCTCTTAGAGCGCAAAAAGACCACCATAATGGTGGTCCTATAATGGTCAATATGATATTGGCTTAATCCAAACGAGCAATATGGTCGGCGAGTCCTTCGCTACGTTGAGACCTATTGTTCACCTTCCAGACACCTTTTCTCACTCGCCACATAGGCTAATGCATAGAACGATCTAGGAGGATTGTTATGAGGTATCATTGTTCCTTATGCGGCAATTGGAGAGTTGACCATACCATCATCGACGAATGGAATGCCGTAATCCCCCCACCTGCACCGGAGTTAAAATCCATCTACGTTGATCCCAAAAGTACTGCACTCCTTATCTTAGATATGGAGAATTCGATATGTAACAAGCATCGCTGTATCGCGTCCATTCCTAGAATCAAGAGCTTATTGAATAAGGCACGTCAGGCAGGAATGTTAGTTGTCTATAGTCTTACCCATACAGGGAATGTTTCTGACATTAATCAGCAATTAAGTCCTTACACTACAGATCCCATCGTAAAATCGAACGTAGATAAATTCTACGGGACTGACTTAGAAGATATTTTACGTAAACACCATATTCAGAATGTCATTGTCACTGGCTTCGCAGCGAACGGAGCTGTTCTCCATACAGCGGTAGCCGCTGCATTCCGTGGATACAATGTTGCGGTTCCCGTTGATGGAATGTCTGCGGCCAATCTATACCCCGAACAGTACACCGCATGGCATCTCCTCAACAGTCCTGGATCCCGGGACCGAGCCGTCTTAACGAGGACTGATTTAATATCAATTCCAAGTGAGCCTCCAAGTCATGTAAAATAACAAATTTTATTGTCATATCCTATAATGCTCATCATCGTTGTCTTTTCAGGTGATGGTACCGTCGGTAGAACCTTGAGCTGGGCCGACTATGCCTTTGCAACCATTCTAATCAGTTATCCGTTGTATCATCGCGAATCTACCACTACTATGGTTGCTCGCGTTAATAATATGTATAACTTTCGGCTGGTGACCTAAGCGACCTTATTGGTCGCTTTTGCTGTTCAATATATAGTCATCCCCTTGTTCCGAGGCCAAACACCACAATGGTAAAAGCTCGCGTTAGTCCAAACAACCGGTTCATTGTTGCAATATAATATCTCCAAGATGTACTAATCACGTTGCATATATGATTAAGAGTGGGGTTGATGATTTCTTATGATCTATACAGCTCTTGGAGATTCCATCACCTATGGGGAGAATGCCTCTTCACTGGCTAAGGCTTATCCCAGATTGGCCGTATCTGCAATGAATTCAGATTCATGCAAGGTTCGCGGGTTCGTTCTTGCCCATCCTGGCTGGAACAGCCATGATCTATTGGACGCTGTGATATGGCGGGGAGGCCCTATCATCCAATCTGCCTCTGTCGTATCTGTATGGATTGGAGGCGTAGACTTGGCCAATGCGGCACTGTCTTCGCTCAAAAGCAACAAACCACTAGCCGTAAAACAATTTGTTACCAGCTATAGACGTAATTTAGGCGCCATTTTTACTTATATCAGAAAAGGATGCCGCGCTCGGGTCATTTGCTGCACGCAGTACAATCCATTTCCGAACAGCCCTCTTGCAGTCGAATCGATCAGTGGGCTCAACCAAATCATAACCGAACTGGCCCAGCACTTTAATGTCACTGTAGCCCCCGCCCATAAGTGGTTTGAAGGAAGACAGGCAGAACTTATCTACGGATATCAAAATGGAAAAATAGAAGACGCGTTAAGCGGACAGCTGCCTATCCATCCCAATGATCGGGGACATCGAGTTATTGCATCGCGACTCGCCCCGTACCTTTTCCCACAAAGTCAAACTTACGGCCGTATCTCTGCCCGAAAAAGAACCACTAAACGCTAAGTTTAGTGGTTTTTATATGGCTTATTTAAGATATTTGCACGGATTGTCAAATTTTCCAAGCAACCCTATAATAGCATGTAACATTAAAATATATATTCCCACCGGGAGGACTCTTGTTGAAAAATCAAAAAGCATTTACGATATTGCTTATTCTAAACATCTTCTATAGCCTGGCTCTACTGTTATATCCTATGATGCTCATCGGCGCTGCCTTTTCATCCGGTGCTCCCATCGATCCAGCCCTGAAATGGTACGTGAATGCCTATTTGCTGATTATAGTCAGTTATCCGCTCGGTCCATTTCTGTCTTATTTTTGCTGGATGTTTTACAAACGTCTCTCCTTTAGATGGGCTTATGTTATGGCAAATCTGCCACTATTATGGGTACTCGCGTTCATTATAATTGAATTTCTTCTTCAGAGAACCCACAGTTAGGAGGTTATATGATGCTACCTTCCGACATCCAACGGATTTCCCTTATCCTTCCGTTCTTATCCTCCATCCCTGAAAAAGATTGGTCACAAGCCGAAATAAGAACTGTAACTTCCAATACTCCCCACTCTATACGCGAGGGGCATTTGCTGCAGCATGCCATGTTCATTCTGAAAGGTTCGGTGCGAATATACAAGGTCAGCGAACAGGGGCGAGAAGTAACCCTATACCGTGTGCAAGACGGACAGAGCTGTGTTCTTATGATGGCCAGCATTTTAGGCGAGGTCACCTATGAAGCTTCTGCATCCATCGAGGTCGAAACCGAGGTCCTTCTAGTTCCAGTGCAACTATTTAAGAGATGGATCGATACATACGAGCCGCCGAAACAGTTTGTCTTCAAGCAAATTATTCAAAGAATAACTAGTGTTATGGATCTATTAGAGAATGTTGCGTTTAGGTCCATATCCTATCGAATCGCAGATTTTCTGATAAATCAATCTACTGCACATGATGCGATCATAAAAATAACTCACGAACAATTAGCCATCGAATTAGGAACCGCTCGAGAGGTAATCAGCCGTGCCCTGAAAGATTTCGCCAACAAAAATATCCTCGTCTCACGAAGAGGCTATCTACAAATTGTAGATCGAGGCCGCCTGCTTCAAATCCTGAGCGACGAAGCAATGTGACTTTGTTACGGAAGACATGACGAGACACTGCTACGATGAATACAAACAAATCTTAATTTTGAGGTGAACTTGTATGAATTACTACGAGAGCTCCAACCTTAAGAGATTACCTGAACTCATTCGTCTTGCTCCGTCAGCTTCCAAATTATTTTTAGCTTTTGAAAATGAGATCTACCAGGAAATGAACACCCTCTCCTTAAAAACGAAAGAACTGATTGCACTGGCCGTTGCTCATGTCACAGGTTGTCCCTATTGTATTGATGAACATGCAAAAAGATTAAAAGCCCTTGGAGGTACACGGGAGGAGGCCTTTGAGGCCGTACTGGTTGCAACCTCTACTCGCGCTGGAGCAATCTTAAGCCATGCAACTCATTTGTTGCCGTCATTTGACGAGGCCAAGCCGGAGAATCAGGAAACACCAATAAATCCTGAACATCCTAACCATCCCAGCTGCTTCTGCTAATCTACCAGGAAATGAACACCATTCCGTTCTGCTCTACAAAAAACAACACCCTGACCTTCTGCGGTCAGAGTGTTGTTGGTTTTTAGAAGAGGCCTATTCTTACAAGTTCGGTATTTGCCAATCAATTTCTGGAAGCCCCATCTCGCGTAGAAATTCATTAGTACGAGAAAACGGCTTGCTGCCAAAAAATCCCCGATGGGCAGACAGCGGACTCGGATGCGGCGAACGAAAAATCTTATGCCGTGGGTTTGTAATAAGCTCCGCCTTCTTCTGAGCATGACTTCCCCATAATAGGAACACGACAGGCTCTTCTTTCCGGTTAACTGTCTCAATAACTCTATCCGTAAAGCTCTCCCAACCCTGGCTTTTATGAGAATTCGCCTCATGCGCCCTTACCGTAAGCACCGTGTTTAGTAGCAGTACTCCTTGCTGCGCCCACTTCACCAGATGACCGTTGTTAGGGATATAGCAGCCCAGATCATCGCGAAGCTCTTTGAACATATTTTGCAAGGATGGAGGTGTGCTTACACCCTCTTTCACAGAGAAGCTTAGGCCGTGAGCCTGTCCCGGTCCATGATACGGATCCTGCCCTAAGATGACCACCCTCGTATCAGCCAGCGATGTATAGTGCAAAGCATTAAAAATATCGTATTTATCCGGAAAAATAGTTTTTGACTGATACTCGTCCTTCAGAAAATGCCGTAGGTTTAAATAGTATGGCTCAGAAAATTCCTGCTCCAGTTCAGACGCCCAGTCATTCTTCAATATAGCCATTTTCAAGTTTTATCCTCCCGCCAGTGAATAAATATAACTAAATTATATCATAGCGGCTCTTTTCTCGTTCAATCGGGATGTATATAGATAGATATAGACCGTTCATATTATAAAATAAAAGGAGTTAAGCAGATTTCTGTCGAAGCTAAGCCTGCAATAGTTTATTTTCAAATTTTGAAGTTGAGAAGGTGGAATTGTGTCAAAGCAAAAATTTTATGTGGTCTGGGCAGGCAGGAAACCTGGAATATATCATACGTGGGCCGAATGTCAGGAACAAACCAATCAATATGTTGATGCAAAGTATAAGTCATTTAGTTCTAAAAAAGAGGCCGAGCAAGCCTTCCATGATGGATGGCAAAAGCATTGGGGACAAAAAGGCACTGCTAAGCCCGTCCAGCAGAAACAAGAATCACTCATAAAAAATCAAACTGAAAACATAGATATGGATAGCATAAGTGTCGATGTCGGTTGCAGTGGAAATCCAGGGATCGTTGAATATAAAGGCGTAGATACACAAACAGGCGAACTCCTCTTTTATCACGGTCCCATACAAAAAGGTACCAATAATCTCGGAGAATTCATTGCGATTATTCACGGACTAGCCTATTTAAAGGAAAAGGGCAGCAACAAGACCGTCTACTCAGACTCTAGAACCGCTCTTAGCTGGCTAAAAAAGAAAGAAATCAACTCTAATCTTGTAAGAGACCCTTCTACGAAAGAGATTTGGGAGCTTGCAGACCGAGCTCTGAATTGGCTCCGTTCAAACACTTATAAAAACAAGGTATTGAAATGGAATACCGAAGCCTGGGGCGAGATCAAAGCAGATTTCGGCCGAAAGTGATCAGTAAGTTATATAGTACTAGCTGAAGGAGATCTCTCTTGATGAAGCACAATATTATCCCCGATAAGTGGAAATGGACTGGGATTGTAACGATCGGCGGCATATTGATAGGAGCAGGACTTGCCGATTGCCTATTCGCCATGAATCAACTAGATTTGAATCAAATTGCTAGAGGACTCACAATTTTTAGTGCAGGACTCACAATTCTGGTCATTATGGATAACTCCAAAACGCAAAAGAACACCGAGAAAATCCAGCAAGAAGCCCAACTTCGACTAGAAAAAGTAGAAGAACAGCTAAATACAATTTATCAATCGCAACAAATGACTGAGGAACAAGTTCGTGAAATAAAGGAACTTTTGAAAAAGACAAATTCGTAGAGGATATGACACCTACCCGTATGGCGGCTTAACCACTAAATACAAAGGAACAAAAAAGCGACCAGTAACGGTCGCTTTTCTAATGGCATGATGATGCTTCACCTATAAGATCAGATCAGATTTCTTCAACAATTGTTGCAGCATGATCGTTACTTCGGCTCTAGTAACGTCTGCCTTCGAAGCAATGGTAGCGTCGCTTCTACCCGTGACAACTCCCGCCAGGATACAGGCTGCTACATCGCCCTGCGCCCATGCGGATACTTGTCCGCCATCTGTGAATGATTGAAGCGTTACGTTTGCTTCCTGAACCGGCAGCCGATTCTTTAATCCAGTAAGCGTCATTGCCTTAGAAATGATTATCATTGCTTGCTCGCGTGTGATCATCTCCATCGGTCGGAAGCTGCCATCTTCAAATCCGGTAATTAATTGATACTGTCTCGCAGTCCCGACTGCATCGCTATACCAATCCGAAGCTTGTACATCCACAAAGCCTGTAGCGTCAGTTCCTGGCTGTAAGCCTAGTCCTCGTATGACAATTGCCGCGAATTCGGCTCGAGTTATCGGTTTGTCAGGGCTGAATATCCCCTCTCCTGTACCTTGCACGATCAAACGCGAACCCATGTCGTTAATCGCTTGCTTGCCCCAATGATGGGCGACATCATTAAATTCCACATTGTTCGATATTAACGAATAAGTACTATTCGTTAAGCTACTGATGATTGCAAAATATTTGCCCTCTTCCTGAATCAGCTTTGTAGGCACATGACGAAGCGTTCCATCCGTATTGATAACTACGCCTGTCGTAATTCGGCTCGGATCGACGCTATCCGGTATAGCGATCAAACGCTCGATATAAGCATTAAACTCGGCCACCTCTACCTGTTGATTGCCATAGATGGCTCTCACAGTAAAATCAAACGGTGGAACGATCAGGGTAACGTTCGAATTTTGGGCTGCATCTTGGGCGAACTTGACGTTTTCCTTAGTGGATGAGGCTATTTCCACCTGAACTGTTATATCTTTGAGCGCCACCGACGTCCCAGCTTGTCGTGAAATGGCATCAATATTAATTTGCTGAGCTGGAATTCTGTAGCTGGCGTCTTCTGACTTGATTTCCAGATCAAAATTATGTTCTTCCATCATTTTAATTAGAAGGCCATTTAACTCACCTATCAAAACATCGGAATCGCTGTTGAACGGGATCGTCACAACGGAGCGTTCACCGTTAAGCTTTAGTACCTCACCGAACTTGCTTGGATCGATGGTTATAGTAGTAACAGTCTGCTCATTCCTTTGTGAAGTTGTTAACCTTCCAACGTCCATCCCTTTGCCGTTGATTAGTATTGGCGTATACGTATCCGTGCTGATTGTACCTTGAGTCCCGCCACTGTTGCTGTTATTACTATTGCTGCTGTTATTACTGTTACTACCGTTATTGCCGTTATTATTGTTTCCGTTATCCGTGTTATTCACCCGCGTTACCGTGATGCTGTAGCTCTTCTGAGTGGTGCCGTTCTTTCCGGTGACTTGAACCGTGATCGTGTTGGCCCCAACGTTCAGCGCCGTCGTTATAGCTTGTCCGTTTGTAACGGCCGAACCATTCACTGTGATCGTTGCATTAGCATCCACCACACCGTCGGGATAACGTCGATGCTCGCCACTTCATTCCCTACGCTTGCCATAGTTCGTTGTCGCTGCACTGAATGCGGGCGACAATGTGCCTGCGCTCAGCCCCAGTCCGCTTAAATCGGCACTACCGTATGTCGCTCGCGTTACCGTGACATCGTAGTTTTTATTCGTAATGCCATCCTTCGCGGTGACTTGAACCGTGATCGCGTTGTCTCCAACGTTCAGCGCCGTTGCTTGCGATTGACCACTCGCGACAGCCGCTCCGTTCACTGTGATCGTGGCGCCGGTGTCCGCCGCCGTCGGCGTGACGTCGACGCTCGTTACTTCATGGCTGACGCTTGCCGTATAGTCCGTTGTCCCCGCGCTGAATGTCGGCGACAACATACCGCTACTTAGCATGAGGCTGCTCAAATCGGCGCTTGCCGCCGCTGCCCGCGTCACCGTGACAGTGTAAGTTTTCGTATGACCGTTACTTGTTGTAATCGTAATCGTTACCGTGTTGTCCCCAACGTTCAGTGCTAACGATTGTGGCTGACCATCTGTGGCCAACATACCGTTCACCGTCACCGTTGCAGCCGCATCCGCTAGCGAGGGCGTAACATCTATGTTTGTCACTTCATTACCTACACTTGCCGTATAGTCCGTTGTCCCCGCACTGAATGTCGGCGACAATATACCGGCACTGAGCGTCAGTCCACTCAAATCCGAGCTATCCCCGAATTTCATCAGACGGTCGGCATAAAACGGAATCATCCAAACATTTTCACCATCATACACGCCGCCCAGAAACGCATTGCTGCCTTTCGTAAAGCCGCTTGGCCAATTGTTGAATCCAGTCATTTCTCCAGTCGCGGCATTGATCTTAACCAAAATACTAGCCGACAACGGCACCAACCATATATTCGTACCATCATACACGCCGCCTGCAAAGGCGCCGCTCCCTTTTGTAAATCTGCTAGGCCATTCGTTGTATCCAGTCATGACTCCGGTTGCCGTATTGACCTTAACCACATGAGTGGCATTATTCGGGATCAGCCAAATATTCGTTCCATCAAAGACGCCTCCCCAGAAGGCATCCGAACCTTTGGTGAACCCGCTCGGCCAATTGTTGAATCCAGTCATGTCCCCGGTTGCCGGGTCAACTTTGATTAGTCGATTGGCTCCACTCGGAATCAGCCAAAGACTAGTGCCATCGAAAATAGAACCATAGAATGGATAACTGCCAAGGGTTGTACCGCTTGGCCAACTATTATAACTGGTCATGGCTCCAGTCATTGTATCCACCTTGATCAAACGACTGCCGGAATAGGGGGTGAGCCATATGTTGGTACCATCAAAAGCGCCCCCTATAAATTGATCGCTGCCTCTCAATCCATTTGGCCAACCACTATACCCTGTCATAGCACCGGTAGTCGCGTTAACTTTAACGACCTGATTTGCACTAAATGGAATGAGCCATATGTTAGTTCCGTCATAAACGCCTCCAGCAAAGGCATCGCTCCCCCTCGTGAGGTCGGCGGGCCAATTGCTATATCCCGTCATTTCCCCAGTGGATGGATTGACCTTGATCAATCGGTCGGCATTGTAAGGGATCATCCATATATTCGTGCCGTCATAGACACCTCCGGCAAAGGCAGAGAATCCCCTTGTAAATCCGCTTGGCCAATCCTGATACCCTGTAAAAGTGGTCCCCACCACTTCATTCGCTGCTATGGGGCCGCTATATCCTATCCCATCCTGACCGGTGATACTTACAGCCGCTGCAACGGCAGACATGTCACCAATGCCTACGCCGAACTTCACCGGAATTATGCCCGTAGTCAAAAGAATAGCTAAAACTACTACCGCTAATTTCCTACTTATTTTCGTCACCGCTCTTTCGTCCTTTCTTATAAAGAATCCCATCAGCTTCCTATAACTTCAAATTAATATATTACAAAAAGCGACTATTAAATAGTGAGTATCGTCAGTATTTTTGTCATGTTACAAAATGGTATATTGTGCTAGTTAGAAGGAGATAAAGATGAATATAGCCAATAAAACAATATAAAAATTGCAAGGAAACCAAAACATAGGAGGTAATCATGGGTAGATTAGTTCACTTCGAGATTCATGTCGATGATATGGAACGCGCTAAAAAATTTTATGGAGAGGTATTTGAATGGACGTTTGAGGATTGGAGCGACTATGCTGGAATGCCCTATTTCGGAGCTGTGACAGGCGATGAAAATGAATTAGGAATCAACGGCGCTTTGATGAAACGTCACGGTGCTTCCCCACAACCCGGTCAGCCTATGAACGGCTATGCATGTACTATAGGAGTGGAAGATTACGACTCAACCGAGGCAAAAATTCTTAATCTTGGAGGCAAGCTCGCATTGCCCAAGTACGCGTTACCCGGAATGGCTTGGCAAGGGTATTACATCGATACAGAAGGAAATACATTCGGTATTCATCAGCCCGACAAGAACGCGAAATAAATGTAACCTCACACATCGAAAACCCCGACTGCTTAAGGTCGGGGTTTCAATATATTCATAGGAATGTGAAGTATACAATAGTAATCTGATCATTAAATATCTAAATTAAGTTATAAAGGAACGACGCATTAGCTTTTAGGTGGCTAAAGGAGGTCATATTATGCGATTTGGTAAGTTGATGAAAAATGCAAATATCCTTGCGTTTATTGTATTGGTTGTGATACTTGCGCTGACGGCTTGTTCAAAAAGTCCTGCGCGGGGTGGGGTATCCCCATCCTCATCGACCATGCCCTTGTCACATTCAACTGCGCAGATTTACCTATATGGGGAACAGCATGGCGTAGAAAAGATATTGGATAAAGAATTTGAATTGTGGTACGAACACTACCACAACGAAAACATGCAGCATTTATTTGTTGAACTTCCTTACTATACCGCCGAATTTTTGAACATGTGGATGCAGTCGGATAACGACGATATACTTGATGAAATCTTTGATGATTGGAAGGGCACAGCCTCACACAACCCTTATTCAAAAGCATTTTATCAGAAGATAAAACGCGAGTGCCCCCAAACAGTCTTCCACGGGACTGATGTCGGACACCAGTACTCTAGTACTGGTGAACGATTTATGAACCAGCTTCAAAAAAGCAAACTGGAGGATTCTGAGCAATACCAGTTCGTGCAGAAAGTCATTGAACAGGGGATATATTATTACGAAAACTCCGATGAGGCGTATCGCGAAAACATGATGAGTGAGAACTTTATTTACGAATTTGATAAACTGAGCGGTGAGAGTATTATGGGGATTTATGGATCATCCCACACTGGACTTAATTCTTTGAACTCCACTAATACTGTTCCAAGCATGGCGAATCAACTAATGGAGCATTATGGCGATGCGATCCGATCGGAGGATTTATCTAGTTTGGCAAAGGACATTGACCCATACAGAGTAGATACAATCGAGGTTAGTGGAAAAAATTATAAGGCATCATATTTCGGAAAGCAGGACATGACTGGGTTTAAAGATTTTGCATCCAGGGAGTTCTGGCGTTTAGAAAACGCATATGACGATTTCAAGGATAGACCGAAAACAGGCGATCTGCTGCCTTACGACAATTATCCCATGCTGATAGAAAAGGAACAGGTTTTTATAATGGACATTACAAGAACAGACGGCTCCGTCATAAGAACTTACTACCGCTCCGATGGGTATGTATGGAGAGGAAATCCGTCAACGGAGGAGTTTGCAACAGAGTGAGACCTAACATCAAGATCGAACAAACAAGTCGATACTATCAAGTAAAAAAGAATTTCTAGTATTTTTTAAGAGAGGTGTGGCACCTAGTGTCTTCTTTGCGACGGTCCGTCGAGACGGTAGGCAAATCGATTCTCTACGTCTCGACTTGGTGTTGTTTCTGTTCTATTTCATGTTAAATATGTATCTCTTCGCCAAGTATACCGATTCCGTTCTTTTCAGAGAAGGTGTTGTTGGCTTCGCCAAGGCGTTGCTCAAATTTCTGTTTGCCGGCGCGCTTGTCCTCGATATCGGCGTGGTCAGTCTTGGCACCGCTATTTTATTGGCGTCCTGGGCACTACTTCTTCGCCGGAGAGCGCGGATTCTAGCGCTGACGATCATGAATACGGCCAGCTTGGGGATGTGAACAGCAGCATCAAAGTGCTGTTTCGAAGTACGGATTGGATCTTTCTGGCCGAGGCCGTAGTCACTTTGACGCTCGGTATAATCACTTTCCGCAGTTTGGATCGCACTAAGCCCAAGCTGTCCGCCGCGAACGTGATCGCCAAGAGCTCCATGTTCGTTATTGTTGCGGCGCTTGGGACTGGGCTGATCGGATTTCACACATTCGATACGTACCGTTCGATTGAGGGCTTGTTTCAGAGTTACACCGTGAACGCCAACGATTACAACATATACAAGCAGTGGTTCCGGGAGCACAATGCCGCTATCGGAGCTGATACGCCTTACCGCGGCATAGCTAAAGGGAAGAACGTCCTTATTGTACAGATCGAAGCGTTGCAGAGCTTCGTCATTAACAAAAGTATAGACGGGCAGATCATTACGCCGAACTTGAACGAGCTGGCCAAAGAGAGTCTTTATTTCGATCACTTTTATCATCAGAACGCGCAAGGCCGGACATCCGATGCCGAGTTTACCGTGAAAGCATCGCTGCAGCCGCTAGCTGCCGGTTCGGTCTATATCCGGTTTCCGAAGAATGATTACGAAGCGCTGCCTTCGATCCTGAAACGGAACGGTTACGATACCGCTGCATTCCATGCGTTCCGCGCCGGCTTCTGGAACCGGAATGTGATGTACCGGAATATCGGGTACAACCGTTTTTACAGCGCGAGCGATTTCGTATATGACGAAAAGAAAGAGAGGATCGGCTGGGGTCTTAACGATATCGGATTTTGAAGCAGACCGTAGGGTTTTTGGATTCGTCGGTAAACCAACCGTTTTTTGGATTTGCTGTCACGTTGACCAGCCACCATCCGTTCTATTTACCCGAGCAGCACAAAACAATGACAATGCCTTCTTACAGCGATCCTCTATTTAAGGATTATATCCACGCGATTCATTATATGGACCAAGCGATCGGGGAATTGGTGAAAGACCTGAAGGCTAACGGTTTGTGGGACAATACGGTGATGGTGATCTACGGCGACCACGACAGCAGCTTGGTGAAGAATGATAGCGAGCTTCCGGAATTCGCGGTGGGCAATTACGATTCGCTTGAATTCGAGCAGTTGAAAAAAAGTGTGCCATTGATCATTCATCTGCCCGGCGGGCAGATACTCGACGCTATCGATAGTTCCGGGTTAACTATTAATGCTTAGCTTCAAGTATTGTATTAGCCTTGTCAATGCACTTGAGTAAATTGAGTCATGTCTATGCACAAACCATACCTGCAAATCTCGGTACTCTTCAGGCAAACGGTGAGAAGCGATGATGCCCTGCTCTTCCGCCTTGGCAATCGATGATCGTGGTAGCATAGACACACCGAGACCAGTGGAAACCCCATCTAGAATAACTGCTAATGTGCCAAATTCCATAATCTGATATGTGGCCAGACCAGTTCCTCTCAGAAAACTCTCCGCTTTTTCCCGATGCGTACATCCAACATCGAAAAACAACATCGGCTTCGAAAGCAGCTCGTCCATGTTGCTTTTTCCCGGCTCCGATATCAGCACCAACTCCTCTTTAAAAGCCGCGACATGTTCTATGTCAGGATGGTCAATTGGTCCATATACAAAAGCCCCATCAAGCTCGTAATCCAGCACCTTTTGTAAGAGAGCATGTGTCACACCTGTAATGAGTGATACATTAACATCTGGATATTGTGATTGATATTCGGCCAATAGAGGCGTCAGATGAATGACCGCAGTCGTTTCAATGGAACCGATCCGAAGAGGCCCTGAAGGATGGTCCGAGTATTGTGTAGATTTCACTGCCTCGTCTATCAGAATCAGTATTTTATCCGCATATCCCAGTAAATTCTCGCCAGCAGGAGTTAGCGTCATCCCTCGATTGGATCGCCGAAAAAGGGGGGTTTTCAACTGCGCCTCCAGATACTGAATTCGGTTCGTCACATTAGACTGTACATAATTCAACATTTGCGCAGCCTTGGTTATACTCCCCTCTCGAGCTACAGCTTGAAATATTCTTAAATCTCCGCTTTCCATTTCTATTTCACCTGCTTGGTATGATCATTTATGATACTCACATTCGGTTTTGTTCATTTTACTGTATGATTCCCACTCTGTACAATTCACAATAGATTCATCGAAATACGAATTACTGGAGGAGTTAGGATGAAAGCAATCATACATGCTGGGATGAACGGCTTGAAGGGCTTAACATATGAAGACGTTATTGACAAACAGCCGGGCCTCGGCGAAGTAAAAGTAAGGCTGAGAACTGCTGGGTTGAATCATCGAGACTTATTTCTCATGGCGGATCGAACAAATAAGGATGTTCCCCTAATTATGGGTTCTGATGGCGCGGGTAGAATTGAAGCGGTAGGTGAGTGCGTAACAAACATTACAGTAGGTACCGATGTCATCATTAATCCGTGTATCGGATGGGAAGCTACCCATGATGTCCCGACCGTTCCAGCCATAGTGGGCGGTCCTTCAGACGGTACATTCGCCGAGTCTATCATCATCCCTGCGCAAAATGCCGTCAGCAAACCAGCTTACTTGTCATGGGAAGAAGCTGGGGTGCTGCCCTTGTCTGCCTTGACAGCTTATCGGGCTTTGTTCACAAGAGGTAGCTTAAAGCAAGGAGATCATATCCTTATTCCAGGTATTGGTGGAGGTGTGGCGACTTATGCCATGCTTATGGCTTCAGCAGCAGGTGCACGAGTCAGTGTCACATCACGTAGTGAAACAAAAAGGCAAGCTGCTCTTGCACATGGGGCAGATCATGCCTTTGACAGTCATAGCGATTGGAAGGAAAGTATGAGAGGAGAAACAGTGGATCTCATCCTAGACAGTATCGGGCCAGCGACGTTCCAGCATTACTTTGATGTCATTAAGCCGAATGGCCGTATCGTCACGTATGGAGCAAGCTCAGGAGATCGAATGGAACTAGCGGTACGGTCTATATTTTACCCCCAAATCAGTATCATCGGCACCTCTATGGGAAGCAGTGAAGAGTTTATTGCTATGCTTGAATTTATGGAACGCCACTCGATACGCCCTATTATTGATAGTGTCTATCCTTTACAAGACACTCTTCAAGCCTTTCAGCGAATGCAACAGGGGGAGCAATCTGGGAATATTGGAATAAGAATAGATTGAGACTCTGAAAGTAGTAATTTCGTTTGGGTCAGCTTGTTCTTCTATTTTCTATAAAAGCAAAAATCCACAACCTTTCGGTTGTGGATTTTATGTATGGAGGCGAGGAGAATCGCCCCTCTGTCCGAAGTCAACGCCACATAGATGGGCACTTCGTGGTGGGTGTAGTCACAGTTTAATGTCTCCCTAGTGAACCAAATATATCATCTTTCTCCAGAATTTTTTTCCAAAATATAAGCGATCTTCTCCAATATAAACCTTTCGCAATATCTACTATAAACTCCACTGCATATTTAGGTCCCATTCGTAAATGGTATTCATTCAACATTAAAAATGATTTTGTAAGCAAATAGGCTGTACGCTCATTGTCATTTGTAAAAGCAATGGTTTTTTACCAGAGTTTCCAGAAAAGCTAATTCACCTAATAATTTATAGATAATAAACAAACGAGTTCCCTCGTTTAATATATGATTTGTATAATTTTAAAAATAAACTTGTTTTAAAAATATATACAAAGTATAATTTATTTACAAATAGTTTGGAGGGATTTAATATGAGTATCTCACTTACAAAACTTTCTGGGATTGTACATCATAAACGTAAAAATGTACGAAAGATTACGTTAGAGGAATTGAGTGGGGAGACCAATATAAACAAAGATACATTAAGTCGCATAGAGAACGGCCGTTTTTATCCAAGCATTGAACAATTGAATATTCTTATGGAAGCCCTGCGTTTTTCTTTAAAAGATATTGAGGAAAATCCGGATGAGAAGAAGGTATTCCTTGCGATGATGGGGAGCGCAACGACTGAAAATGAACGTGTAAACTTCGACAAAATGATTTCTATGATGCTTTGCCTCAGAAAACATGATCGTTTGAGAAAGAGACAGAGAGAGGAAATGACTTCGTGTTAACAAAAGAAGATCTTTATACCATTGAAGAGCTTGCCAAAGAAAAACGTAGAGTGTTGGAGCTTGGTATGGGGCCGTTAGGAGATAACCTTTTCAAAGTTATACGAACACTGGGCATTCAGTTGATACAGATTCCCTTTTTGAATGAAGGAGAAGAGTCTGATAACCCTCTTGCAGCTCTTTATCTTTCTTCCAAAGAAGACGATGGGTATTCGATTTGTTATATCGGTTTGAATACAACGGATTTTTGGGATAAACAAATTTTTGCACTAGCTCATGAATTATATCACCATTTCGAATCTTCAGACCCTTTTGTTTTATGTAGAGGCCTTGATCATTCAAGTGACATCAGGGAATTAAAGGCGAACCGATTTGCAGCTGAATTTCTCCTTCCTACCGAAAAACTTGTACATGAGGTTAAGGAAAAGAACAAAGGCAATCAAGATTTAAAAGGCTGGACTACAAATGCGCTGCTGCGCCTAATTGCGGAGATACATTGTGATTACCGGTTGCCTTTTAAAGCAATCGTTCGTCGTTTACAAGAAGTTGGTGCAATCTCGAAAACCGTACTTGAAGACCTTCTAAAAATTGATGCAAGAGACCACGAAGGCATTTATTATGCTCTTGGCTCAAATATAAACTCAAAGGCTTTCCAACAACTCAATACCAAAACCAATCTATTTGGGGTTGAAGGAGAGAATTTAGGAAAACTTATTGAGAATTATGAAGAAGGAAAAGTATCACTTAGTGAACTTTCAGACGATCTAAATCTATTCGGAAAATCCTTAGAGGACTACAAGTTAATGGAAGAAGCCGACTTAGATGATGATGACGATCTGGCCCTCCTATTTAAGGAGGAAGAGGATTGAGAGTCAATGTAACCGATCAGAACCCAGCTCTTGTTTCGCTTATTAACGACTATACTCAACAGATACCTCTTGATGCTAATTTCTTTATTTCTTTTGATCGTTCAAACACAGTCAGAGGTTCGTCTGCCATTCCCTTTAAATCATTTCAAAAGTTTTGGCTTGATCCGCTTTTTCTTACTTTCCCTTATCTATCCATTCATAGAGTGGTTTTTAATGAGCTCGTAAGTAGCGACTCAAGAAATTATGCACTAAGTAGAATAGATCAGGGCCATCTTATTGTTATGGAAGATAGCGAATTTGAACCGGATAAAGAAATTTATAGACAGTCATTTGAAAAAGCGATCGCTGCCCATACTGCCTATGAACCTGAGTTAGATAACGCTGATGATCGTGGTGAAGTTAAGTCTTTAGCCTATATCGCTACAAAACCACTTAACTTTTTTGCCTCTCATGATTCGAGAGCGTTGAGACTCTTGGAATCACCAACCAAAGAAACGATTGGGTTGGCAAATGTTGGGGCAATTGAAATTTATGAACTCTTGTATTATTTACGGCGGATGGAAATGGTAGAACCCGAAGATGGTGTCAATGGTTTGAAAATGATTTATAAGTATTTATATTATCTTACTAAAAAGGAAAAACAGGATAATCCTCAATGGGGAGAATTCTATCAGCTAATGGATGGTTTATACGCATCCGAAATTCAAAAAAGCACTGGCAAACCTATTCCTTATAGGTCTTCCTAATTTTGTCGAGGGACAAGAATATGGCCCGATTACGATTTTTCCTGTAAGGAGATTATGGGCTTGCATGGCTATAAGGATATCGAATGTGTGGACGCGTCCTATCTGGATGATGTTCGCTTGATGACAAACACTGGTGAACATGCTTTCAGTCCCAAGGGTGAAACGACACGCGCGCAGACGGCAGTCGTATTCATTCATACGCTGCTCCAGCTTGCAATGATCGACTAAATTTCATCAAGAAAAAAGTCCGAGGATCTTGTATAGGTCGTCGGACTTCTGCATGATTAAATTGAAGCTAGATCTTATTAGGTCCATATATTACTGATGCTCTTTTATATTTGTAATAGTATCCAAAACATCCCGTATCACTGATATCTCGTCTCACACCGATTTGGTTATTCTCCATAATGTGCTCTACACAAGTCATCATATTCTCCAAATAAATGGTTCCAATTGGTCTTAAGAAATGTCCGGGAAATATTAATTCATACTCTCCCCGATAATCCCAAAGCTTCTTCAATGATTGCTGATAAACCCCCAAGTCAGCTGAATAATGATCAAATAAAAGCGTAGGTGTGCTCACAAGAGTATCAGCTGAAAAAAGCAATCGATTCTCTCGATCCAATAAACAGATGCAATCCTTCGTATGTCCCGGCGTAAAGAGCACTTCCAACGTTCTGTTCCCCAGATCAAACACATAGCCTTCTTCGATCGCAATCATTTGAAATTTCCCCACTCGAATCATATCTTCTTCAAAAGTGTCACAACCGGAATATTCCCTTCGCTTTGCCTGTGATTCAAAAAAACTTTTTCTGTATTCCGCTGTATTCTGCTCCAATATGACAGGAATCGCTTCTTTATAAGCATAAATCTGCTCAAATCGATTATTCCCTCCAACATGGTCATAATGATGATGGGAGTTCACAACAATAATCGGCAGCTTTGTAAGGGACTCTACGACTTTGCGTATATTTCCAAGCCCCAGTCCGGTATCTAATAGAAGTGCTCTTTCCTCACCAATAATCAGATACATCAAATCAATCCCGAATTCATCAATTGCCCATACATCGTTGGATACCTGCTGTACAATGAATCCGTCTATGACTTCTATATTTGTATTATCTTTATATGAGATTTCTTTCGTATCCATTCATGTGTCCTCCTCAACTCTTAATTGCTCCTGCAGTCAGTCCGCTTGTTATAAATTTCTGCGCCACAATATAAACCAAGATTACCGGAAGCATTGATACTGTCAGTCCTGCAATCAATAAATTCCACTGTGCATTAGTAGCTGATTTAAAAACATAGAGATTCACCGTAATTGTTCTTAATTTTTCTTCCCCAATCAATATGGATGGTAACAAGTAATCATTCCACGTCCATAAAAAGAACAATACCGCTAAGGTAACCGTTGTCGATTTTAATAGTGGAAATATGATTTGGATCATAGTTCGAGCCGGTCCACATCCATCTAACGCTGCTGATTCTTCCAGTTCACGAGGTACCGATTTTAGAAAACCCACATAGGTCATAACACCAAATGCCGTAAAAAACCCACTGTTAAATATAACCAGCCCAAGAAGCGAATTATTCAAATGCGTTTTCGCTGCTAAGACAGCGACAGAAATCATCACTGTGTGAAACGGAATAATTTGTCCAAGAACAAACAACAGATAAATTTTGTCGGAAAATTTCTTTTTAATATGAGTAAGACCGTACGCACACAGAAAGGAAACTACACAAGTAAGCAAAACTGTGAATACCGTTACTAGTATCGTATTACGAAACACAATATTAAAATTCATTATTTTTAGCGCTTCTACGAAATTATCAATATAAAGGCTCTTTGGCAATGATATAAAAGAAGCCAATATCTCCTTGTTTGGTTTAAATGAATTCATAATAATCAAGAAAACCGGCATCATAAACAATACTCCAAGCAAGAAGGACATTATACTTCGGGTCCACAACAGAGTTTTTCTCTTTTTTAATAATTTCATTAATATTGCACTTCCCTCTTCCGTGTCACACGTAACTGGATAATTGCAATCACCGCAACAATCAATAATAAAATAACGGATTTTGCAGAAGCGTAACCTGTCTGATACGTTTTAAAAGCATCATTATATATATTTAGTGCAACCGTTTGGGTACTTTTAAACGGACCCCCTCCTGTTAATGCCAGCGGGATATCAAAAGCCTTAAATGCTCCTGCAATGGATACAAATAAATTAATGGTAAACGTCGGCATCAGTAACGGGATATAAATCAAACGTACTTTGCGAAATCCTGTACATCCGTCTAATTGGGCCGCTTCAACAACATCTTTTGGTATTGTCTGCAAACCCGCAATATATAAGATCATTAAAAATCCAGTTGCCTGCCATATGCTTACCAGAATCACGGTAAAGGCTGCTGTTCCTCCTGAACCAAACCAACTGAGTTCTGCCAGCCATATCATCCCAAGTTTGTCCGCTATAGTGGGTATTGCACCTGTAAATATAAATGACCATACGAATGCAACGATAACGCCACTTATAATATTCGGAATAAAGAAAAACGACCGCGTAATACTTTTCCCATACACTTTGTTGTCTAGCAGCAGCGCTACGAAAAAAGAAATAATATTCGTTCCTAGAATCGTAAATAAAGCCAATACAATTGTGAACACGAGTGAATGGAGAAAGGTAGCATCACTGAAAAGCTTTATATAATTGTCAAAACCGATGAACGTTTTATCTTGCTCCAAAAGACTCCACTTTTGAAAAGAGGATGGAATTGTTCCTAAGGCAAGCGGAATTATCAACGCAAACATATACAATCCAAATGCAGGTACAATAAGTAGATAGTAAAACTTCTGATTTTTCTTGTGTAACAAATCTGACATTAGACGATCCCCTAACTTTAAGAAAAGCTGTTGCAAAATACAATTCTTGTTTTACAACAGCTTTCCAATTTATACTACTGCAATAACTCTTTCACTCCATTATCCAATGCCTGCATCGTTTGCTTGCTATCCAATCCATTCATCATATACCCCTGAATGGTCTCTCCAGCAGTACTTCCGAAGCCTGATGGAAGTTGCAAGTAATTCCAACCGCGAACTTTACCAGCGTTCATGTAATTCGTATAATCTTTAAAGTACGGGTATTCCTTGGTCATTTCAAAAGGCATTGCTGGCGGTGAACTACCTAAACTATCACTTACATGATGGAACCATCCATTCTTGTCGTTATTATCACTGATATAATCCAGTACTTCCAAAGCCGCCTCTAAATTTTTGCTATCCTTATTTACAGCAATAGAAATACCTACATCCACATCCAGTTTTGCATCTGCACTGTTATCAGTCACCGGTACTGCGAACAAACCAACGGGTAGATCAGGATTAATGCTAGACAAGTTTAGTAAAGCAAATTCACCAGACAACAACATCGCTGCCTCACCATTTGCCAATGCATTGAAGCCAGTCGTTGAATCCGCATCCATATAGTTTTTTCCGGAATTCTCCTTGATCAAATCCAGGAACTCATACACACGATTAGAGCCTTCTACATCATAAGTCCCTTTTCCAGCATTCATATCGGCTATCCAGTCATCCATATCATCGCCTAGAATCGCTCCTTGCAAGGTGCTTAGCATATGCATCAGAGTCCAGCTATCTTTGAATGTTGCAGCAAATGGGGTAATGTTTTTGGCATTCAACTTATCAACTGCTTCTTTCATTTCGTCAAATGTTTCTGGAACTTTTTCAATTCCAGCTTCTTTAAACAAGTCTTGATTATAATAGATGCCAAGCATTTCTAAAACCGTTGGAAACGCATACATTTTGCTTTCATAGGTTCCCGATGCCTTCATCGAATCATACAGTTGATCGTTAAATTTGCGGTCTGATAAATCTAGAATTTTCCCATTTCTTGCAAATTGCTGTACTTCACTGTACGGGTTCAAGAAGAATAAATCAGGCAAATCATTCGAAGCTACTTTTGCACCGAGATATTCTGTATAACTTGTCTGCATATCGATCACAAAATTGATTTTATTTTGTCTCTTATTAAATTCTTCAGCTGCCTTAGCAAAATTGTCAGCCGCACCTGAAGCCCAAACTGCGAGCTTAACCGTGACTCGTTCGTCACCTTCGGCATTCCCATTCTCCGTGCCGCTGCGGTCATTAGTTCCACAAGCCGGAAGCACAAGCAATACAAATATAAGCATTAAACTTAGTGATTTTTTCACATTGAAATCCCTTTCAATTTTGAATTTTTTACAATTTGCAAATTGTTTTATTTCATAGGCTTATTATAGCGTTGCGATCTTGCAGCGTTAAGGGCATACTTTATTACTTTTTGTACACTTTTTATGACATCACTTAATCCGTAATTTCGTCTTCTCTCTACTCTTCTGAAAAGGTACGAACTACCTTCCGATAGTTATTTGCCGTCATCCCGACCTTCTCTACAAATACCCGATTAAAATAACGGATATTAGGAAAGCCACAGTTTTCAGCGATTTCTATCACCTTCAAATTGGTGTGTTTTAATAAACGCTTAGCCTCGTTTATTCGTTTTTGAGTCAAAATATGCGTAAAAGTTTCTCCAACCTCCTGCTTGATTATGCGACTGATATAAGAGGAATTACGCCCCACATGAGACGCGACATCAGACAAGCCGATTTGGTTGCCATAATTTTTATTAATATAATCATAGATCGTATTGATCATGAAATTTTGCTTATTCTGCATAAATTCCTGAAGTATATCACACAATTCCTGGATCCATTTCTTCAATTCTTCTAATAAAACAGCAGACTCTTTTTTATTTTGAATGTTCTTGCTCATACGCCCGCAGACTTCCTTTATCTGCTCTGTATCCATTTGTACTTCGTGGAGAAAGATCGAAACATTAAGCAAAATCAAGTTTATGATATCGTAAAAATAATCAATCTTTACATCCTTTTCCTTGAATATTTTTTCTACACAAGAAACTGCCAGATTGTAATTCCTTATTTTGATATACCCGATCAATTGTGTTATTTGTTCACTAAAAGAATCCTTTGTTTCCGAAAGCGCTTCATAAAATACAATCCCCTGTTCTGCTTCTTTATCCATTACCTCTAGACAAAATGATGCTTGTTGCCTTAATGACTTAATATCGGCGAGTGTTGTACTAATCTGGCTAATACCACATATTAGTCTAACCGGATAATTATCTTCCATATTTCTAGTTGCATCAGTAAGAAGCTTAACCAACTCATCCGCATCCTGATTTTCATCTGGACTGCGGACAGGCCAAAGCAAGTGCGTAATTGTTCCAAAGCAGTATACAATAGCTTGTTCTAACTGCTCGTTAAAATATTTCTCCAATATATGCGAAAAATAATAAGCTTCCTCTACAAAAGAAGATCCCTGTGATGAAATACATTTAATATTCACAGCTCGATAGGCGGTCAGAGTAATTTGAAATGCCGCTAACTGATGCTTAAGTGCTTCTGGGCTGCTTTCCACCATATTAAAAAATAGATTTTCAAAAAATTGTTTTTTCACCGTATCATAGTTATCTGAGAAATATTTTTTGAAAATATGATACATATTTCTTTCCTTGTTGCGAGATTTCAATAAACGAACGCATTTCTTCAAACAAGCAATTGTTTGATCTCGATCAATCGGCTTCAATAAATATTCAAATACGTTATTGGCAATAGCCGCCTTGGCGTATTCAAACTCTGAGTAGCCAGTGATAATAATAACCATCACTTCAGGGGTATATTCATGAATATATTGTGCGAGTTCTAAGCCGCTTTTCTGCGGCATACGAATATCGGTCATCACAATATCAGGTACTCCTTCATTCATAATATCAATTGCTTCAAACGCATCCTTTGCCGTATAAACCTCTTGAAAAGGCAAACCCGAATTAAGAACAATTTTCTCTAACTTTTCTCGTA
Organism: Paenibacillus lutimineralis; assembly: GCF_003991425.1. Lineage (NCBI taxonomy): Bacteria > Bacillati > Bacillota > Bacilli > Caryophanales > Paenibacillaceae > Paenibacillus > Paenibacillus lutimineralis. The sequence goes on along the minus strand of NZ_CP034346.1, from coordinate 244,751 downwards.
AAACCAACTCGTCATCAACTATCAAAATTTTCATTTTATATCCCCGTCCTTTCAATTAAAGTGATTTTTTAGGGATTATCACCGTCACAGCCGATCCACCCTTTGATAAATTGCGAATTTCGAGTCCATATTTTTTCCCGCACAAGTGTCTAATTCTTTCTTGTATGTTCCAAAGTCCCATCGATCCCTTCGCTTCTTTGTTTACTCGTTCCTCGCTTCTCGATGAACCTTCCCCTTCTTGCTCTTTGAACCGCTGAATTACATCTTCAGAAAATCCTTTGCCATTGTCCTGCACTTTAAACACCAAATAATCATCTTCAGATGTGCCTGTCAGCATAACCATTCCTCCTGATCGCATATCACCAACACCATGTAGTACAGAGTTCTCAATCAACGGTTGTAGAATTAGTTTGGGAACCAAATAATCATTAATACTTTCATCTACATCTACTAAAAATAACACCCTATCCTGACAACGGATTTTCTGAATATAGATATATTGAGTTATATATTCTATATCTTCTTTTACCGTCAGAAAATCATTGCCCTTAATGGACATACGCATAATACTAGCTAGGCATGATATCGTCTTCTTTGTCTCCTCAGGTTTCCCCAAATCTACCAATCCGCCTATACAATCAAGTGTATTATATAGAAAATGCGGATTAATCTGTGCTTGAAACGCTTTCAGTTGCGCATTCTGTGCCAGTATCTCTTTGGCATTAATCGTATCCTTCAAAGCATTAATTCGGACCAGCATGAGATTGTATACTTCAGCCAGTGTATGGAATTCATCCTTTGTAGAAAAATGAATATATGCTGTATCATCCAACTGACTGGTACCCCTAATCTTCCTGATAAATTTATCAAATTGCTTAGAAATTGTATTTGAAGTAACTACAATGGATACTGCAATAATCACGATAGAAAGCACAATCCATCCCAGCTGTACATATAGGAGCGTGTGCACTTGCTGGTAAACATTGGTATTATTAATAACGCCAATCATTTTGTACCCACTATAACTAAGCTCATATATCACTGGCGTATACGTATTCTTATGACTCTTGAGTTCTTTTTCCTTTAGCAGAATCAAACAATCTTCTTCTGTCAACAATGATGTATTCAGTACTAATTCTTCTTTATCCGAGAACAATAGAAAAGCCATCTGATCTGTATTACTATTCCTTTTAAACATTTCCACAATTTTGTTCAAATTGATATCCATTATAAACAAGGCAATCTCATGATCCTGTCGATCCAAATTATTTTCATACACCATGCGGGATAATATCAGGGAATTGTGCTCATTGCGATCATAACTTAAATAAACATTACCATGGCGTACCCTTGATTCATCCTTTACATTCTCAATCTTAGTGTCAACATCGTCTTTATTAAAAGGATAGAGTTCATGATTTGTAATCAATTCACCTTGTGTATTTTGTATCATAATCCGATAAACATTCGCTCTGTTATTCAATATGGTCGAATTTTCCAACGACTGCAGAATAACACTTTTCCATTGGTTATATTCATAAAAATCCATTGAACCTTCAATATTCTCAATCGCCTTTTGAACCTTTTTATTGTACAGAACAGTAACAGATGCTTCATCCATATCTTTCAGATAGGCATCTAGCTGATCACCTTTATCAATCACATGCTGATAAAATTGCTCCGAAACAGTTGACTTCATTTGAAAATACATACCGAATACAATACTACAAAGCAATATAGCGTAACTAATAATTAGAAACGGCAAAATTGAATATATAATTTTGTATTTAATTGGATTTCTATCTAAAAAAAGTTTTATCATAATTTCATTCGCTCCTCACACTTGATGTTTAGCTTCTCCTTTGTTTTATATGTGGTACACAAATGACATTTTGACTAAATATACATCAACAGTACAGTTTTCTTCAATAAATTAAAAATGCTATATAGACTGGCATGGTGTATCGCTGCAAATCTTCTGGATTGACGACAAGGCCGTAAAATTCACTAAAGTCAATGCCGGACCGTTGCAATTGATCGATAGTCGGTTTGATGAGATCGATCTGTTTCAGCGTTGCGTGACTGAAATCCGCTATGATTTATTCCGAGAAATATTCACCAATTCCTTGAATATACAGTTCGTAGTTTAATCCCATGAAGGTAACGGTTTTCATCTCCACTTTCGTTTGGGTTAGCTTGTTCTTCTATTTTCTATAAATGCAAAAATCCACAACCTCATTCGGTTGTGGATTTTATGTATAGAGGCGAGGGGAGTCGAACCCCTGTCCGAAGGCAACGCCACATAGGTGGGCGCTTCGCGGTGGGTGTAGTCACGGTTTTGATGTCAACGCCCTCATGCTCCAGCTTGACCAATCGCTGTTACGAAGAGGAAGAGAAATACAGCCATGGTTGTATTTATAATTTCGAAAAGCATAAGCGGCTTAGACATCTTAGTAGGTGATTTTGGAAACATGCCCGCTAAGTCAATGGTGTATACGATAAAATATAAAACAGCGATAATTTGCGTGATGAAAATGGCATTAGAATGGGAAATCAACAAGAGATAGCACGCGATAAACGAAACAATCCCCAGTGAAATCAGAAACAGATTAAAGCCCCAGAACACGACTCCTTTTAATTTTGAGAAATCTCTATTCTCAATCGGTCCTCCCGGCACCAGTATCGTGAGTAATGTTACATTTAAAAACACTACTAAACTTGCCATGATCATGATGTCCTGCATCGTTATCTCTTCCTCTCATCTATTAGTGTCTTCAGATTATCAGGAAGGAAAGAACATGTATTGTAAAAAATCAGCACCTATGGCATTTTCACTTCTGACCATGCCATACATAACGAAGGGTTAATTCATGTGGCAGTTTCTCTAGCTCTTTGACTGTTTTGCCTGCAAATTTCCTGGATGTTTTGATTAGGTGAGACTGATCATAGTAACGATACTGCATATCCTCCCTCAATCCTTCATCCTCAACATGTTTTCTGAACTTCACAATATCTCCATAGGCCTTTGGGGTCAGTCCGATATGTTTTTTGAAGAAACGCTCCAACGTACTTACTGAAATACCAAAAAAATTTGCCATACTCACAATGTTCAAGTTTTCATACTCTTGTTCTACATATGTAAGCATTTTCTCTATGCGACCAGTGTCCTTCTTATTTAACGCCAATTTTTGCAGCAAATAATGATTGATTACCGGAATATGTTGCTCCACATCTTTAGATCTCATCATCATTCGGTACAGCTCATCTAGATCAGGGTCTACGTCGATGGCCTGTACGATTCGTTCCGTCAATTCGAGGCTTGGCACATGAAACAATTGTATAAACCCTAACGGAGTTAATGAAATCCCGATTTGATGCAGCTGTTGTCCATATCGAACATGTTTCACCCTTTTCATTTGACCAATCATAACTGCATCGGGGATCACCATTTCCTGATCTTCTCCTACCAGCCTGTAAGCAGACCCATAATTGAAAATGATATTGATGTACCCCAGCGGTATAATAATATCTTCTCTGTTGTCATCTGTGAGAAAATCGAAATCTACGACCCAGATATAGTCCACTATCTTATGCAAGGCATTTATAGGTTCAAAGGTTCGAATCATCGTAAGCATCTCCTTAAACATCAGGTTTCACACACTATGTCATACCCTCTTTATAACATGAATATGACAAGCAAAAAAGCGACCTCACTAGGTCGCTTTTCTGATGGTATGAATGGAGGCGAACCGTGGCTGTTCAAAGCCACAATTCGCCGCTGCGCTATTGAGATTGTTTTGGAAGGTGATTTAGGTATCGTTGGCTGACGTTCTATTCATTTTACACTTTAAATTTCATAACGAGAGCTTCCAAGCTTTGCGAATCTTTGCTAAGCAAGTCCGTAAGTGAAGCAACCTCCTGAACTAAGGAGCTTTGCTTTGCAGTCATATCGTTCACCGCTTTCACTCCTGTAAGCGATTCTTCAGCTATAGTTGCCATTTCAGTAACAGATGCTGCAATTTCTTCTGAGCCTGCCGCCATTTCTTCGCTAATAGCGGAAACCTCCTGAACTTGCCAAGCCACTTTCTGAGTGGATTTCAAAATATTTTCAAATGATTCAATTGCTTCTTCCATCTTCTTCTGCCCATTCAATACTTCACTCGTCACTTCCTGCATCGCTCGTTCAGTTTCTTGAGAGTCTTTCGTAATATCTTGCAGCAATCCGAATATTTGCCCTGTCGAAGCAGAGGAGTGCTCCGCCAATTTCCTAATTTCGCTGGCCACTACAGAAAAGCCTCTTCCATGTTCGCCTGCTCTTGCCGCTTCAATGGAAGCATTTAACGCAAGCAAATTCGTTTGATTCGATATTTCCGTGATGGCACTAACAATTTTCTCAATATGAGATGAGCGATCTTTCAAATTGGATACGATGTCTACTGTTGAACTTACAGAATCGCTAATTTGAGCCATCTGCTTGCTAACTTCCTGTATAAAGTTCACGCCGCTTGCCGCCTCTTTCTCCGTCTCAGTTGCGACATTAGCAAGATCCTCCGCGGATCCGGCAATACGCTGCACACCTACAGACATTTCATTGATTGCATGTGAAGCATCCAGTGTGCTTTGTACTGATGTTGTCGCCCCTTGCTCAATACCTACACCCTGTCTCGTAATTTCCTCTGTCGCACTTGCAGTTTCTTTCGTATTTTCGACCAATTTACTCGATGAACTCATTACACTACGGGAGGCATTACGGACATCTATAATAATGGATTGCAGGGTTTCCAACATAGCATTTAAGGATTTCGATATTTCTCCAATTTCATCCTTGCCGGAGTAATCCAGTCGTCCAGTAAGATCACCCCCGCTCTGAGCAATTTCGGTGATCTTTTTATTGACTAACTTAAGCGGTTTCAACTTTACAAAAATAATAATAAATATTGCAAGTAATGCTCCAAATGTAATTATAAGCACTAGAACTGTTACCGTAAGCATCTGGCTTGCTTTTTGCTTTGCAGCGTTTGCCTCATTTTCCGCTCTAGTATTCATCTTTTGTTGAAACTGCTCAAGCGGCTTCATAATGGTCTTTTTAGTTGTATCGTAATTGCTGTTAAACATGAGTTCCCTGGCTTTGGTAAAATCTTTGTCCTCTACAGCTTTCATTGCATCATATTCTGTCTTGACAAGGGCATCCGAAATTTCTTTTGACTGTGAAATAAGATCCAGCTCTTCTTTAGGCGCGCCCAATGCAGTTAATCTCTCCACTACATGCTCTCTCGTTTTGGTCTCATTTACTTCCTTCCAGTAGTTGTCATAGTGGACTTTATCTCCGAACTGCACGAAAGCCCTTACTTCGTTAGTCAAATAGTCCGAGGAGTTGGCTAAATCGATTCCTAATTGCTTGAATTCTGCTTGCCTTTTTACAGTAGTGCGTTCCTGCGCTACGCTCTTTTGAAGACTATACACACTAATTCCGTTCAGGACCGTCAGAAAAATAAACACTCCACTCATCGCTTTAAGCCAGGTAGAAATCTTCATTCTAAGCCCCACTCCTTTATTATGAAAAAGCCCTTATTAGACTTTATCGGTCGACTTTATTCGACAAAAAATAGGCCTTTATATCCATTTCTAAAGATGTGTATTTTAATCCTATTTACAACTTTCGTAGCAAGTACGTGTGTGTATATTGGACATCTATGTGGCAGTAACTGAGAAGGGGCAATAATTAGATACTGATCAAAGAAGTGGGCCGCCTTGACATGAAACTTAAGTTGATCCCCCCGATTCTATCAAGTAGAATAGAGCTTTCAGTATTCACTAGAGAGGTGGGACACTGGGTGTCTTCTTTGCGACGATCCGTAGTAACGGTAGGCAAATCTATTGTCTACAGTCTCGACTTGGTTTTGTTTCTGTTCTTTTTCATGTTAAATATGTATCTTTTCGCCAAATATACCGATTCCGTTCTTTTCAGAGAAGGCGTTGTTGGCTTTGCCAAGGCGTTGCTCAAATTTCTGTTTGCCGGCGGGCCGAAAGGACCGCTTGTCCTCGATATCGGCATGATCAGTCTTGGCACCGGTATTTTATTGGCCTCCTGGACACTGCTTCTTCGCCGGAGAGCGCGGATTCTAGCGCTCACGATCATGAATACGGTCATCCTGCTGATTGTACTTGCTGATCTGATGTATTTCCGTTACTTCGAAGATCTGCTGTCAATCGTTGTCTTTACCCAGATCGGTCAGCTTGGGGATGTGAACAGCAGCATCAAAGCACTGTTTCGAAGCACGGATTTGATCTTTCTGGCCGAGGCCGTAGTTACTTTGACGCTCGGCGTGATCATTTTCCGCCGTTTGGGCCGCACTAAGCCCAAGCTGTCCGCCAGGAACGTAATCACCAAGAGCTCCATGTTCGTTATTGTTGCAGCGCTTGGCGCTGTAACCGCGTGGTATCCGCTCCATATCCTGGACAAGTACGGCGGCTCTGATTTTTTCAAAAAAGCTGTATCGGCTGAAACCATCTACAAGCGTACCGGACTAATCGGATTTCACGCATTCGATACGTACCGTTCTGTCGAGGGCTTGTTTCAGAGTTACTCCGTAAACGCCAACGATTACAACATGTACAAGCAGTGGTTCCGGGAGCACGACGCTGCCATCAGAGCCGAGACGTCTTACCGCGGCATAGCTGAAGGGAAGAACGTCCTTATCGTGCAGGTTGAAGCGCTGCAGAATTTCGTCATTAACCAAAGTATAGACGGGCAGGTCATTACGCCGAACTTGAACGAGTTGGTCAAGGAGAGTCTTTATTTCGATCATTTTTATCATCAGACCGCACAAGGCCGGACATCCGATGCCGAGTTTACCGTGAAAACATCGCTGCAGCCGCTGGCTGCCGGTTCAGTCTATGTCCGGTTTCCGAAGAATGATTACGATGCGTTGCCTTCGATCCTGAAACGGAACGGTTACGATACCGCTGCATTCCATGCGTTCCGCGCCGGCTTCTGGAACCGGAATGTGATGTACCGGAATATCGGGTACAACCGTTTTTACAGCGCAAGCGATTTCGTATATGACGAAAAGAAAGAGAGGATCGGCTGGGGGCTTAACGATATCGGATTCTTGAAGCAGACTGTAGGGTTTTTGGATTCATCGGTAAACAAGCCGTTCTTTGGATTTGCCGTCACGTTAACCAGCCACCATCCGTTCTATTTGCCTGAGAAGCACAAAACAATAACAATGCCTTCTTACAGCGATCCTCTATTTATGGATTATATCCACACGATTCATTATATGGACCAAGCGATCGGTGAATTAGTTAAAGACCTGAAAGATAAAGGTCTGTGGGACAATACGGTACTGGTGATCTACGGCGACCATGATAGCGGCTTGGTGAAGAACGATAGCGAGCTTCCGGAATTCGCGGTGGGCAATTACGATTCGCTTGAATTCGAGCAGTTGAAAAAAAGCGTGCCATTGATCATTCATCTGCCCGGCGGGCAAATGGCCGAAGTTCGCTCCGAAGTTGGCGGCATGACCGACGTCGCGCCGACGGTGCTGCATTTGCTTGGCATCGATGTCGAACAGCCTTACATGACAGGGAAAAATCTGCTTGCTGGAGGCGAGCGGTTCGTGCCGTTCCGCGACGGTTCGGCAACAGACGGCGAATATTGGTTCGCAGACGGGGGTAAAGGAACTCTGGAGGGCGGCAAATGCTACCGCATGAGCGACTCCACCCCAGCTGATGCGACAGCCTGTTCGAATCTGTACAATCGGGCCCAGCAATTATACAAACTGTCCGATGATCTTATCTTTGGTAATTTGCTGAAGAAGTTCAAATCTGAGAACAACGTTGGCGGTTGAGCACTGAATACCACCGGAGCTTTACACCGGCTTTGTTGATAACGTCTTGAGGTTTTGAACAAAGTCCGTCATCTTTTTGTGATTTTATGGCTAATTCCCTTATGTGCAGGCCTCCCGGACAATCCAATAAAATAGCAAAAAAACCGCAAGCCCTGGGGAGAAATCCCTTACGCTTGCGGTTTCTTTCATACTAGTAGCAACTCCAGCTATCTTAAATTAATAGTGGCATTGTCCTTATCTTTTGCCAGCTTTAGAATCAAAGCATCTTCTGATTTAGCTACTTCGTCAGGAACTTCCATTACAACAAATCCGGTTTTTGAAGATAGTGGCTTAACACTTTCTTTGCTAAGGTCTTGGTCTATCATCGTGACCGTATATTTATACTCATATTTGTCCTTAAATATCGCCTTCATTTCGACTCCGCCAATCATTGACGTAAAGTTGTCTGCTTCCGTTCCTTCATTGGTAACTGTGTAATTTAAAATTAGAAACTTATTGCCCTCGTCCGCACTAGAAGAAAAGTATGTATCACTGACTTTTTGATTGAATTCAAAGGAGTCCAGCACAACTTCCCAATTGCCTAAATTGAACTTGTCCCCTACTTTGTAAACAACCTCTTTCGGCTCTTCAGGCTCCTTAGTCTCTTCTGCTGTATCAACGTCACCTGATTGCTCATTATTTGCGTTCTCTGCAGGGCCTTGATCCTTTACAGAAGTATTAGCATTCTGCGTTCCTGTTGATGTAGAGGCAGCACCTCCACATGCAGTAACCAGTAATAACAATGCCAAAAGTAAAATTCCTAAACTAGTCTTTCTCAAAACTTTCTCCCCCTTTTCTACATATTACAACATATTACGAGTTTCTTGGTTCTTAAGTTTCATTTTTTCAATGTTTTGCCTTTCTCTCTAATAGGCAAAGAGTTTGATTAAGGTAGCATTAATTGACTGTGAAATAATTATATGGAACTATATTGATGGGTGATGACATGATGGAGTTAATAAATAACAAAGATACGGGTTGTCTGACTGGTAACAGGGGAGGTAGCCGCAAAGGGGCAGGCCGCAAGCCAATAGGTACAACTCGAAAAATATCATTAACCTTGCCGCAGGAATATTGGGAAGAAATCGACCGCTACTGCCACAAAGGTGATTATTCCATTTCCGAAGTGCTGAGATCTATTATAGAAGACAACCTTCATAATGCCGATCTCTTGTAAATTGGTAGGTGAAGGAGGTTCAATTCTATGATTCAGGACTATTTAAACTTAGACGATGGGCGACTTTTTTATACAGTTTCAGGAAAAGGTGATCCGATTTTTCTGATTCATGGAAACTTCAATGATCATCAAATTTGGAACGAACAGGTTGACACTTTTTCCAAACATTATAAAATAATCCGCTATGATTTACGGGGATATGGTCTTTCCAGCACACCAAACTCTTCATTTGCTAATGTCGATGATCTAAAAGCACTAATTGAATCCCTAAGGTTGCATAATGTTACTCTAATTGGTTCATCCTTGGGTGGAGGCGTTGCTATAGACTTTACTCTCACATACCCCCATCTAGTTCAGGCCCTTATTCTGGCCTCGCCCTCTATAAACGGCAATCCTTATCCTATGAACATGACGTGGCAAGGAATAAAAAATTTTTTCAATGTTCGTCTGAAAGGACATAAGAAAGCTATCGAATCATTCATCACGAATCGTTTCTGGCAATACTTCTTTCCTTCCAAAAGAAAAGAAGAAGCTCGAAAAAAAGTTCTCAATAATGTTAGGAAAACTAGCAACTTCTGTCGTTTCTCTCCAAACCTCTCTACCACTGTTAAACCCTACGCCATCAGCCGATTACGAGAGATTAACATTCCGACCCTTATAATCACTTCTGACCAAGATCATCCATTTAACATAAAGACAGCCGAAAACTTGCATAACAGCATAAAGCTATCATCCAAAATCATGATGCAGGACTGTGGCCACCTCCCATTTATCGAGGAGCCGCATGAATTCAATCAATTAGTTCTTGATTTCCTTTCAAATAGAAGCTCTGACAGCATAGAACTTTAACGTGTAGCGATATAAACGGATTAATTGGATATTTCAGGTACCAAGCTATTCAGAAATGAAGACACAAACAGAGCACCTGACACGGTGCTTTTTCTGATAGTATCGATGGAGGCGAGGGGAATCGAACCCCTGTCTCCATCTAAGTGAGTTACCTAAGATATGTCATCTTAATATCTACAAGGGTGTCCAAATTGATTTGAATCCTCATATCTTCATGTTCATTAATAGCAATTAATGTTTTATCTTTGATACTTAATTTTTTTATAGGATTTGTCTCATCAAAAAAGATACCCCAAACCAAATTGTCATTTGCATCTGTGCAAGCAATGAAGCCTTCATTTCCCATTTGCCCATCCCCGCCATAGATTTTACCGCCTTGATAGTCAATATTCGTCCATGCATCAACCATTGTCCAGCATTCGGCGTCATATTTTTCGATACTTTCAATAGTCGTATCACACTGGGGAGAACAGTAAACCTTGCGTTCATTGTTGTTAGGATTGTAATATGTCGCGACATTTAAAATGATTATTTTTCCATTTGGAAAAGCAATGCAATTCATTCCAGGCAACTCACGTTGTTCAGCAGACCAATGTTTCATTATTAAATTGCTCATAACTTTATCCTTTCAAATTTTTTTTACAAAAGTTGTAATATACTTATTAATACCATAAATCAGGAATCTTTTGTTCAACTCGTCTACAAGAATTACAAAAATTGAGATCACCAAAGTCTCGTGTCTACAATTTCAGGCATAATAAAAACCCAGCCCTTATTGGGACTGGGTTTTAACAATGGAGGCGAGGGGAGTCGAACCCCTGTCCGAAGGCAACGCCACATAGGTGTCTACGGGTGTAGTCACGGTTTTGATGTCACCTTAGCAAGCGCCCCGTAACCGGCTATCGCTAAGGTCAGCCTGATTGTCTTCTTCAGCACACCCCAGGCGGAGATGTGACAGCGTATCCCACTAAAGTTGGGCCCCTGTCTCGGCACATGGGCGATGCAGAGGAGGAGCTCGCTAACAGGTTATTAAGCTGCTAATGCGAAGTTGTTTTGTTGTTTGCCGTTTAATTGGCTTTAGCGTTGATGAAGCGGACGCGTCCCCACTACCCGCTACCCATGCTCGAACTACCCCCGTCGAATCCAAAAACGCCCCCGTATTATAAAAGGCTGGATCTCAAGAGTATCCGGCAAAGGTGCATCCATAAATCATTACTTTCTTACATCACTTAGTATAACACACTTCGAGTCCGCATTGATTATGGACTTGAAGGAAGAACAGGCAATATATAGCCTATCCAATGACCTGAGTGTCTATCTTGCCACTTTCTGCTTCTCGCGCAAAATACGCTGAATATCGCGCTGTGCATCCCGCTTGGCGGCCGCCTCACGCTTGTCGTATTGCTTCTTCCCTTTACCAAGCCCGATCAGCAGCTTCGCGTATCCGTTGCGAACATAAATCTTCAGCGGAACAATCGAGTAGCCTTCTTGCTTGGAGAGACCGAGGAGCTTGTTAATCTGTGCCTTATGCATCAGCAGCTTGCGAGCCCGGGTCGGATCCGTTGGATTGTGCCGATTCCCTTGCTCAAAAGGACTAATATGCATGTTATGAATATGAATCTCACCATTACGAATCGTTGCAAAAGCATCATTAATATTCACCCGGGCATTGCGAACAGATTTAATCTCCGTGCCCGTCAGCACCATACCTGCCTCAAAGGTTTCTTCGATGAAGTAGTCATGGGAAGCTTTTTTATTCTGCGCTAAAACCTTGCCATCATTTTTCTTACCCATGTCCATTCTCCTCCTCGTCGTTCAGCCGATTTGATCAAGTACGCTAGAGATTAATTGTACCAACTCTACGGTCTAAAATCAAGAATCCGCCTGTTCCACAGCTATCACCAAAAAAGCCATGAAACTCCTTAGATCAGCTAACAACAAAAATTATGGTATGTCGTGTAATCATTCATTATATAATACACAAATATATATACGATATAACACGAATACAGATATAACAATTTGATATATCAATGTATATCAGAATGGGCGAATTCAATGAGATCCTCATCATGTTGTGAAAAGTTTTTTCCTGATGATACATCTTCTCCCCACTTCGTCTCTTCCACACGGACAAATCCAAAAAGTGTCCTTTCATCTCCATTACCTGTCTACACTTAACTCTACTCCAGCTGAGTGTCCACCTTTCAAAAGACATTTAGATAAAAAGTTCTCATACGGAGGACGCCACGAATGAAATCAAAGGTCTTTTCAACAATCCGACTTAACAAGGAACTAAAAAGAAAAAGAGCGGATGCAGCACCTGGCTCCACCCGCCCTTCCAACACGTTTTTTCCCGACTACACGTATTAACTCTGCATTCTATCCTCGATAAAACCCAGGCTTACTTTCTCTTCTTGCGTACAAAAGCAGCGGTGCTATTGCCACCAGACTGGGCTTTGCGGCCGCTGCCGCTGCTCTTGCCGCCACGTCCCTTACGCGGTGACGCTGTCGTAGCCTCATCGGCGGCAACCCCTCCGCCGACGATGTTCTCCTCGCTCGCACGCTCAGGCCGCCGCGAGCGCTTCTCGCCGGTGCGATAGCCACCACCGCCATCGCGACTGACGGCAACCGACCCGGCGGCATAGCCGCCCTTGCCGGAGCCGAAGCCAAAGCTCACCGCCGACGAATCGCCTGAGCCGTCGCCCGCGGAACCCTTGCGCTTGCCACGTTTTGCCTTGTACGTTCCATTATCAATAGGTATACTATCTATCCAATTCTCGCCGGCACTAGCCTGATCCGCACTAGTTGTTGCCGGGCCCTTACCCAACTTACCATTTTTACCTTTGACCGACTTATCTGTCTTGCCTACTTTACCACTCTTTCCGCCAGACTTGCCTCGGGTCTTGTCTCCGGCCTTGCCGACCTTTCCTGGCTTGCCACTGGACTTACCCCCAGCTCCAGCGCGAGCACCGGCACCGTTGCCCTCACCATCGCTAGCTCTGCCGCCACGCCGTTTGCCTGCTCGGAAGCCGCCACCGCCACGCTCGTCGCGTCCACCGCCTTCGCCGCCGAAGGAGCCCTCCCGTTTCCGCGGCTTCATATCGACGAGCTCAAAATCAATCGTATGCTCGTCCATATTCACACGCGCCACTCGGATCTCGACCTCATCGCCGATCCGGAAGATTCGCGAAGTCCGCTCCCCGATCAACGCCATATGCTGCTCATGGAAATGATAGTAATCATCCGTCATCGTACTGATGTGAATCAGACCTTCTACTGTATTCTCAAGCTCGATGAACATCCCGAAGCTCGTTACACTGCTGATCATGCCAGGGAATACTTCCCCGACCTTATCGAGCATATACTCGGCCTTCTTAAGCTGTTCCGTATCCCGTTCCGCCTCGACAGCGACGCGCTCGCGCTCGGAAGATTGCTGTGCAATCTCCTGCATCCGGCTGTTCAGATACTCCTGCCGATCTGCAGGCAGCACGCCGTTATGTTCTATTACCTCTCGAATAATCCGATGAATCACAAGGTCAGGGTAACGGCGGATCGGCGAGGTGAAGTGCGTATAGAACTCCGCAGCCAGTCCGAAATGCCCCGTGCTCTCTGCATCATACTTCGCCTGCTTCATCGACCGCAGCATCATCGTGCTGATTACCGTCTGCTCCTTCGTGCCTTGGATGTCCTCAAGCAGCTTCTGTAGAGCGCGCGGATGCACCTTATTGCCCTTCCCGCCCTTCACGGCATGGCCAAAGTTAGCAGCGAAGGCCATAAAGTTCATCAACTTCTCCTGATCCGGATCTTCATGAATTCGGTAGATGAACGGCACCTTCAGCCAGTGGAAATGCTCCGCCACCGTCTCATTCGCTGCCAGCATGAATTCCTCGATGATCTGTTCAGCAATCGAACGCTCCCGTTTAACGATATCGGTTACTTTGCCGTTCTCATCCACGAGCACCTTTGATTCTTCAAAATCAAAATCGACCGCCCCGCGCTTCATCCGTTTCGAACGCAGCTTCATCGCCAGTTCGCGCATCGTCTTAAACATATCGACCAGATCGCTGTAACGCTCAGTAACCTCTGGATCTTCTTCGAGCAATATTTTACGGACATTGGTATAAGTCATACGCTCCGTTGTACGGATCACACTTGTAAAAACATCATGCTTCACGACGTGAAGCTTCTCATCGAACTCCATCTCGCAGGACAGCGTGAAGCGGTCCACCTTCGGATTCAGGGAGCATATCCCATTTGACAGCCGGTGCGGCAGCATAGGGATTACCCGATCGACCAAGTAGACGCTACAGCCGCGATTATAAGCCTCATGATCCAGCTTGGAGCCTTCTCTGACATAGTAGCCTACATCGGCAATATGCACGCCAAGCTTGTAATGACCGTTAGGCAGCAGCTCCACATTGACCGCATCATCCAGGTCCTTGGCGTCCTCACCGTCGATCGTAACGATCACTTTGTTACGTAAATCACGCCGCCTCTGCTTCGCGATCTCTTCCTCAGCAATCTCATCTGGCGCATCCGTCGCTTCCGCCATTACCTCATCCGGGAATGCCTCAGGCAATTGATGCTTGCGAATAATGGACAGAATATCAACTCCCGGGTCATCCTTATGCCCAAGAATCTCAATAATCTCGCCCTCCGCAGCCGATCTTCCCTCTGGATAATTCACGATACGGACGACGACCTTCTCGCCATCGACCGCCCCGGCAAAGGATTCCTTCGGAATAAAAATATCGCGATTAATCCGTTTATCGTCCGGCAACACAAAGCCATACGTCTCAAAGCTCTGAAAGACGCCGACCACCTGGACGACCGCCCGTGTCACAATGCGGATGACTTCGCCCTCCAGTTTGCCTCCGGCTACGCTCTTGGAATTAATGCGCACTAATACCGTATCGCCATTCATTGCACTTTTCAGATCATTAGCATGAATATATACATCCGGATGCTCGCGGTCCTCTGGAATTAGAAATGCAAAGCCTTTGGCATGCGCCTGCAAACGCCCTCTAACCAGATTCATCCGTTCGGGAACCCCGTAACGATGGCTTCTTGTTAATACAATTTTCCCATCTTGCTCTAACCGATTCAACAGCTTCAGAAATTCTTTGAACTCCGCAGCATCAGATATTTGAAAATACTGCTCCAATTCTTGATACGTCATCGGTTTATATGCCTGTTCGCGCATGAACGCGAGCAGTTCTGTTTCCGTTATCATAAATTCCCACCTCAGGCCGGCTGTCCAATTTACCGGTATGTATTTGAATGTTCCATCATTGCCTGAATATAATTTCCAATAGTTTTCTCTACTCTAGTATACACGAAATGCCA
Organism: Paenibacillus lutimineralis; assembly: GCF_003991425.1. Taxonomy (NCBI): domain Bacteria; kingdom Bacillati; phylum Bacillota; class Bacilli; order Caryophanales; family Paenibacillaceae; genus Paenibacillus; species Paenibacillus lutimineralis. Next base: position 229,484 of record NZ_CP034346.1, on the reverse strand, counting down.
TTTCCGCATCCCTTTTTAGCGAACAACCCAAGACTTGTATACAACAAAAAAGGGTTGTCCCTAATATCTTAACGATAAGGACAACCCTTCATTACATTTGTTAAGTAACAGGCTACTTCGCGAATATAGCTACGACGATCGCCATAATGAAGAAACCCGCGGCCAACACTACTGTGGTCCGTTCAAGCACCAGTTCCATACCGCGTGCCTTCTTCTTACCGAAGAGATGTTCTGCACCCCCGGAGATGGCGCCGGCGAGACCTGCGCTCTTCCCTTCCTGCAGCAATACAATTACAATCAGACCTACAGAGAAAATAACGAGCAGTACCTCTAAAAAGACATTCATCCAAATCCACCTCCTAAGTCAGAACTCGCGGAAATTATATTTCCTTACCAACTTAAATTTAGATATAAAAACAGCATTATTATTGTAGCACAATACCCAGAGAATAACAACCGAAATACAGGAAAGGACCTCCCGACGTCTCGGATAGGTCCTTCCTTATTGACTGACTATGATGTTCGAACTAGCTAGTAATGTTGCAAGATTCTTAGGTGACTGACATATTTATGAAGCTGCTCCGTTCATCTTGTTGACTGACTTGGTGCATTGAAAGTAAGCAGCATTTAGGTGGAATCCTCTATATCTTAAGAACGCTTCAAGTTGTAGAAGGATTTCAAGCCGTTGTATTGAGCAAGCTCGCCCAATTGGTCTTCGATACGAAGCAATTGGTTGTACTTCGCAATACGGTCAGTACGGGAAGGAGCACCCGTCTTGATTTGGCCAGCGTTCGTAGCAACCGCGATGTCAGCGATTGTGCTGTCTTCGGATTCGCCGGAACGGTGGGAGATAACAGCTGTGTAACCAGCACGTTTAGCCATTTCGATAGCATCGAAGGTTTCAGTCAACGTACCGATTTGGTTAACCTTGATCAAGATGGAGTTACCGATTCCTTCGTTGATGCCTTTTTCAAGACGCTCAGTGTTCGTTACGAACAAGTCATCACCAACGAGTTGGATCTTGTTGCCGAGCTTCTCAGTAAGAAGCTTCCAACCTTCCCAATCGTCCTCGGAGCATCCGTCTTCGATTGTGATGATTGGGTATTTATCAACCCAAGAAGCAAGCAGGTCAACGAATTCTGCAGAAGTGTAGGATTTGCCTTCGCCTTCAAGATGGTATTTGCCATCTTTGAAGAATTCAGTCGAAGCTACGTCCATACCCAGGAATACGTCAACACCTGGTTTGTAACCCGCTTTTTCGATAGCTTCCATGATAGAGGACAATGCGTCTTCGTTGGAAGTGAAGTTAGGAGCAAATCCGCCTTCGTCACCAACAGCCGTATTCAGACCTTTAGCCTTCAATACGGATTTCAGGTTGTGGAAGATTTCTGCGCCAGTACGAAGAGCTTCCTTGAAAGTAGGAGCACCTACAGGCAAGACCATAAATTCTTGAACGTCAACGTTGTTGTCGGCATGAGCGCCACCGTTAACGATGTTCATCATTGGAACTGGCAATTGTTTTGCGTTGAATCCGCCAAGGTACACGTACAAAGGAAGATCCAAAGCGTCTGCTGCTGCGCGAGCTACTGCCATCGATACAGCCAGGATTGCGTTAGCGCCGAATTTACCTTTGTTAGGCGTTCCGTCCAAAGTGATCATCAATTTATCGATACCCAATTGATCAAGAGCATCCATACCGATAACCTCTGGAGCGATATGTTCATTTACATTTTCTACAGCTTTGAGAACACCTTTACCAAGGTAACGGGATTTGTCGTCGTCACGAAGCTCAACAGCTTCATGGGCACCAGTGGAAGCACCGGATGGAACGATAGCGCGGCCGATCGCACCGGATTCAAGATAAACTTCAACTTCTACAGTTGGGTTACCGCGGGAGTCAAGGACTTCGCGAGCGTATACGTCAGAAATAATCGTCATTGAAATATCTCCTTTGTTGGGTGATTTATATTGATTTGATTTGGTTATATATTTAGGTATCTTGCAATAAGACCCTAATATTTATGCTTTACGGCTAGCAATCATCGATTGACCCGTCATTTCTTCCGGTTGAGGAAGTCCCATCAGGTCAAGCAAGGTTGGAGCCACGTCAGCCAGAATACCGCCTTCACGAAGCACCACGTTCTCGTCAGTAACGATAAATGGTACAGGGTTGGTAGTATGAGCTGTATGCGGACGTCCATTCTCGTCGAATTCCATGTCTGCGTTGCCGTGGTCAGCGATGATAATTACTGCGCCACCTTTGGCTGTTACAGCATCAACGACTTTGCCTACGCATTCGTCGGTTACTTCAACCGCCTTGATAGTTGGTTCCAGCATACCGGAGTGACCTACCATGTCCGGGTTAGCGAAGTTGAGAATGATTGCGTCGTGCACATCCTTCTCGATTTCCTTCACACAAGCCTCGGCCACTTCATAGGCACTCATCTCCGGCTGAAGGTCATAAGTTGCCACCTTCGGCGAATTGATTAGTACGCGAGTCTCGCCTGGAAGTTCAACATCGCGTCCGCCGCTGAAGAAGAATGTAACGTGTGGGTACTTCTCAGTTTCAGCGATGCGAAGCTGATTTTTACCGTTCTGTACAAGCACTTCACCGAATGTGTTATCCAGATTCTTAGGAGAATAGGCAACATATCCATTTACCGTCTCCGAGAAGAGCGTCAAGCATACGAAGTGAAGATTCTTCGGACATTTTGGCCCACGGTCGAAGCCGCGGAAATCTTCGTTCGTAAATGCGTTGGACAATTGAATTGCACGGTCAGGACGGAAGTTCAGGAAGATTACGGAATCTTCCGATTCAACCAAACCAACAGGTTGATCATTCTCGTCTGCGATGACAGTCGGCATAACGAATTCGTCAAATACGGATTTCTCGTAAGATTCCGTAACCGCTTTTATCGGATCGGTGTATTTCGGTCCTTCGCCATATACGATAGCACGGTAGGATTTCTCTACACGTTCCCAACGCTTGTCACGGTCCATCGCATAGTAACGACCTTGAACCGTGGCGATCTTGCCAACGCCGATTTCATTGATCTTGTTGATCAGAATCTCCAGATATCTCTTCGAACTGTCTGGAGCTACATCACGGCCATCGAGGAAGGCATGAATATAGACTTCATGCATATCTTCTTTCTTAGCCAGGTCGAGCATCGCCAGCATATGGTTAATATGGCTGTGCACGCCGCCATCAGACAGAAGGCCATATAGATGAAGCTTCTTGCCTTTGTTCTTGGCACTGCGTATCGCATTTACTAAGGTTTCGTTCTCAAAGAATTCACCTTCGCGAATCGACTTCGAGATCCGGGTCAAGTCTTGATATACGATCCGGCCGGCGCCGATGTTAAGGTGACCTACTTCGGAGTTACCCATTTGGCCTTCTGGAAGCCCTACCGCTTCACCGCTAGCGGTCAGGGTAGTATTCGGATATTGCTTCAAATAACGGTCATAGTTAGGCTTATTCGCTTGAGCAACCGCGTTGCCTTCTACTTCCTTACGAAGCCCGAAGCCGTCCATGATGATTAATGCTACCGGTTTTGGAGTCGTCATCTTACTTTGCCCCCTCAACCAATTGAATATAAGAAGCCGGCTGCAGGCTGGCACCGCCAACAAGCGCGCCATCGATATCGCTTTGGCCCATATATTCCTTCACGTTCTCAGGTTTCACACTTCCGCCGTATTGGATACGGATCTTGCCAGCTACCTCATCATTGTACAAGCCTTGTACTAGGCTGCGGATGTAAGAGATAACTTCGTTGGCATCTTCAGAAGTAGAAGATTTGCCAGTGCCGATCGCCCAGATTGGCTCATAAGCGATAACGACTTCAGCAGCTTGTTCAGCAGTCAATCCTTTCAGGGCAGCCTCGGTTTGACCCTTAACTACATCCTTCGTCTTGCCAGCTTCACGCTCTTCCAGCTTCTCGCCTACGCAAGGGATTGGTGTCAAGCCATGCTTGAATGCAGCATGTACTTTCTTATTAACAATCTCATCGGTTTCTGCAAAATAAGCGCGGCGCTCGGAGTGTCCGATAATGACATAGTCTACGCCCAGCTCTTTCAGCATTCCTCCGCTAATTTCTCCGGTGAATGCACCTTCATCTTCGAAATGCAGGTTCTGAGCGCCGATCTTGATCGACGTTCCTTTGGCTGCTTCCACCAAAGCCGGAAGGTTCGTAAATGGAGCGCAAATTACGCTCTCCACGCCGTCTACCTCCGCTTTACCTTTTACCGCTTCGAAGAATGCTTTTGCTTCAGGAACAGTCTTGAACATCTTCCAGTTCCCTGCAATAATCGGTGTTCTCATGCGGCTCAACTCCTTTATGTTACATAGTTTAGATCAGCTTATTTATCGTTCAGAGCCACTACGCCTGGAAGCGCCTTACCTTCCATAAATTCCAGGGAAGCGCCACCGCCAGTGGAGATGTGGTTCATTTTATCGGCCAAATGGAATTTCTCGGCTGCTGCTGCGGAATCACCGCCACCGATAATCGTGTAGCCTTCAGTTGTTGCGCAAGCTTCAGCAACTTCTTTTGTTCCGTTCGCGAAGTTGTCGATTTCAAATACGCCCATTGGTCCGTTCCATACAACCAATTTGGAGTTCTTGATTACGTCAGCGTAAATTTCACGTGTCTTCGGCCCGATATCCACGCCTTCCCAATCAGCAGGAATGCTATCGATATCTACAGCTTTAAAATTAGCGTCAGCACTGAAATCATCAGCTGCGATACAGTCCACTGGAAGATAGAAGTTCTTGCCGAGCTTCTTCGCTTTCTCAATGAAACCAAGTGCAGCGTCCAGCTTCGTGTCATCCAGCAGAGATTTGCCGATTTCATGGCCTTGTGCCTTGAAGAAGGTGTAAGTCAGACCGCCGCCGATCAATACGTTGTCAGCGATGTTAAGCAAGTTGTCGATTACGTCGATCTTATCCTTAACTTTGGATCCACCAATAATTGCGGTGAAAGGACGATCTGGGTTAGACAATGCTTTGCCAAGAACGGACAATTCTTTCTCCATCAAAAGGCCAGATACTGCAGGCAAGAAATGAGCGATACCTTCTGTCGAAGCATGTGCACGGTGAGCCGCGCCGAACGCATCGTTCACGAACAAATCAGCCAGTTCTGCGAATTGCTTAGCCAGTTCAGGATCATTCTTCTCTTCACCTGGGTAGAAACGAACATTCTCAAGCACCAATACGTCGCCGTTGTTCATAGCTGCTACTTTTGCTTTAACTGCGTCGCCTACAGCTTCGTTAGCCTTAGCAACTTCTTTGCCGAGCAATTCGGACAAGCGCTGAGCTGGAGCAGTCAGACGCATGGATTCGTTCACTTGACCCTTTGGACGGCCAAGGTGGCTAGCAAGAATTACTTTCGCACCATTCTCGATCAAGTACTTAACCGTTGGCAAAGTCTCACGAATACGAGTATCATCTGTAATCTGGCCATCTTGCATAGGCACGTTAAAATCTACACGCACAAATACGCGTTTGCCGGTTACTTCCACATCACGTACGCTTTTCTTGTTCATCTCCACGTTCCTCCTATTAAATATGCGCGGTGCCGCTCCTCATAAAGTTATGAAATGGCCGGTCCCTCACAAATTCAAATATGACTTCGATTTCTCTCCTAAGCGGTATTGCTCTCTATCTAATTTATATGTGTGTGTGAATGTCCATCTAAAAACTTAGATTTTCATAATAATTTATAATCAATCCATGAACCAAAGAGGAGTCCTTATAACAGGTCGCTCCTCTTTGGTATGTGATATTTCAATAAACAGGAATTACTTTACTTTCTTTGCGAAGTATTCCAGGGAACGAACCAATTGAGCAGTGTAGGACATTTCGTTGTCGTACCAAGCTACAGTTTTAACAAGTTGTTTGTCGCCAACAGTCAATACTTTAGTTTGCGTAGCATCGAACAGGGAACCGAAAGTCATACCCTTGATGTCGGAAGATACGATTTCATCTTCAGTATATCCATAAGTTTCTGGGTCACTAGCTGCCTTCATTGCAGCGTTGATCTCGTCAACAGTTACGTTCTTCTCAAGAACGGTAACCAACTCAGTCAAGGAACCAGTTGCAACTGGAACGCGTTGAGCCGCGCCATCCAATTTACCTTGCAATTCTGGGATAACCAGACCGATTGCTTTTGCAGCACCAGTTGTGTTAGGGATGATGTTCTCAGCAGCTGCGCGAGCACGACGGAAGTCGCCTTTCGCATGAGGAGCATCCAAAGTGTTTTGGTCGCCAGTATATGCGTGGATCGTAGTCATCAAGCCTTCTACGATGCCGAATTTGTCTTGAAGTACTTTAGCCATAGGAGCCAAGCAGTTCGTTGTGCAAGAAGCACCGGAGATAACAGTTTCGGAGCCATCAAGGATTTCATGGTTAACGTTGTATACAACAGTCTTCATGTCGCCAGTAGCTGGAGCGGAGATAACGACTTTTTTAGCGCCGCCTTTAAGGTGAAGTTCAGCTTTTTCTTTCGTTGTGAAGAAGCCTGTGCACTCAAGAACGATGTCTACGCCAAGCTCGCCCCAAGGCAATTCTTCAGGGTTGCGGTTAGCAAGAACCTTAACTTCTTTACCATTAACTTTGAAGAAGCCGTCATGAACTTCAACTTCGCCGTCAAATTTGCCTTGCGTAGTATCATATTTCAACAAATGAGCCAACATTTTAGCGTCTGTCAGGTCATTGATTGCTACTACTTCGATGCCTTCAACATTTTGAATACGACGGAAAGCCAAACGTCCAATACGTCCAAATCCATTAATACCTACTTTTACACTCATGATTGATCCTCCCAGTGTTCTTTTTTATTAATCAAGACAAGGCAAGTAAGCCTGTCATGAGTAAACCATAGTAATGCTGCTTATTCGCTTTCGATTGTCCCCTGCCGCTCAATCTCTCTCACAATCTCAACTGCCGCTACTTCGTCCACAACGAGAATATCCTCGTGCCCGAACTTAAGTACGGCGTGAATAGCCTTCGCCTTATCCTTGCCTCCGGCAATGCCCACGACCGTATCGGCCTTCATGATGTCCTCCAGACGAAGTCCGAGGGTCAACATCTTATGAACGACGACGCCATCTTTATTGAAATAGTAGCCAAAAGATTCAGCAAGGGCTCCATCTCTCTGCAGCTCTTCAATGACCGGCTGCTCCAATTTGCGGCGCCGAGCCATCTGCATAGCATCCCCGATGCCGTGTACGATAATCCGCGCCTGGCGGATCATATCCACGATATCATGGATGTTCGGATCATGTACCAATGAATCATATGCGTCTTTTCCCAGAAGATCAGGTACATGCAGCAGTCTGTATCCAGCTCCGACCCTCTTAGCCATGCCAGAGGCGATCGTGTTCGCTTGAATCTCCAGACTTTCACCAAGCCCGCCCCGTGCTGGAACGAACCAGCTCTGCTTCAGTGATATATTCGCTGGCGGAGTAAGCTGCTCCGCAACTTCTGCCAGTGTTGTCCCGCCTGTTACAGCGACAACATCATCACCTTGCATCGCATGGAGCAAAGCCTTGGCACCAGCCTTCCCTAGTTCGCGCTTAACGAGCGGGGAAGCCTCGCTATCACCGGCAACCACCACAACCTTACGAAGTCCGTAATTGTTGCGGATTATCTCCTCCAGATTGGCCAGACCGAAGATTTCCTTCACTACTGGCTCTAAGTCCTCCAGTAGTTTTCTGCCCGAATCACTGATTCTCATGCCTATATTCTCGATTTCTATCAGGCCCTGAGCCTTCAGGAGATCCGTCTCGGCCCGCAACACACGCTCTGTCATGTTCAGTGAGACCGCTAGCGTTCTGCGGCCGATCACATCCGACAACATGATCTGGTGAAGAATGGTATACCTTTTCTTGAGAATTTCCATGAGATCAGGAAGAAGCTGCCTTTGCATTTCTAAAATTTCACGCATGCTTTCCACTCCTGCAAGCTTCGTCTTCTCTCTCCTTCTCCTGGTCTTAAAATGTCCCGGGTTAACTTTTTAAGTCCCACTGTCATTTTAACCAATTTTTATTCCAGTTGCAAGCCTGACGTCCGTATATTTCTCAATACTATAACCACTTATACATGCAATTGAATATCACTTCATAATAGAGATCTGGAGATCAGACCCCTACACTGCACAAATGCCTGTTTCACGCGCAAAAGGAGCCTCTAATCCGCAAATAGTTTGTGCATCTATTCACAATAAGAGAGGCCCTCATGAGGAAGAGTCATACTATTTATTTTTGGATGAAAACCGTCATCGCACTTTTGGCTTCTATCTGGAAGCTTAATACAGATTCTTCCTGCAGTTTCAACTCAACGTTGCCTTCCTGCTCACTATCATTAAATAGAATAACCGCAATGGATCCATCGGTATTCTTAAATGCAACCGACCGAATGCTGTCATAGCTGCTGGAAGCGATACGTACCGCCTTAGGGCGAACGAACTTGCTGAAATGAGCCAATGCATAGTAGTCCAACGTGTAGGTCAGTTCATGAGTCTGCTGATTCACCAGCACGATCCCACGGCAGGTACTCTGTCCAAAGCCAGGAACCGTAGGTCCATTATGCTCGTCCAGAGCCATATTCCATAGCACGAATGATTTACTATGATTCCGCAGAATCTCAATACCTGTCCTCATCACATTGGAGAACGCGGGTTCGAAGGCCGGAATCCACTCGCCGCCAGAGCCTTCAGTGAAATGAACTTCCTTCGTCGGGTAAGCCTGATGAACGTCGCTCTGTGCTGATGGAATGCCACCATACCAATGCCAGGCAACGCCATCCACTTCATCATGCGCTTGCTCTAGTACAGTCAGGGGATAATCCGGGCGTTCCCAGTTATGGTCGTAGCACAATATTTTCGTATCGATCTGATTTCTGACCAATCCAGGCTTCAGATGGTTCTTAATAAAGTCACTCTGCGCCTCAGGTAACATCAGCATGCCAGGATAGTGACCAGGCACGAACAAGGCTTCATTTTGCGGCGTTACTGCATAAGTCGGCAGACCATGCGAAGCATAGGACTTAATATAACGCACGAAATATTCGGCGTAGACTGGATAGTACTCCTTCTTAAGCTCCCCGCCGATCATATGGCCGCTTGTCTTCATCCAGCCCGGAGCGCTCCATGGCGAAGCCATCAGCTTAATCTCAGGGTTGAGCCTCACAGCTTCTTGCAGCAGAGGAATGATATCCTCTTCGTCATGGGAAATAGAGAATCGCTCCAGTTCCAGATCTGTCTCGTTCTCCGGAAGATCATTATAGCTGTATATCTCACGAGCATAGTCGGACGCGCCCATCGGGTTGCGTAGAACCGATAGTCCAATACCTTGGTCGGAATCGAACAGCCTACTCATCAATTCGCCCCTTTGCTCCTCATCCAATACTTGATGAATCAAATAAGCCGCTGAATCGGTAAAAGAAGCCCCAAATCCGTCCATGACCTGATAGGTCTTCTGCTCATCAATCGCTACTGTACTTACTGGGCGCTCTGTCGAGATCGCCTTTAGTTGCTCTGGGGTTCTGCTGACGAACAGTTCATTCTCACCATTCGACTGATAGATGCTTAGCTTCAGCATGTATGTTTCCTCCACTTCTATTGTGATCTTGTATGTCTAGCCATGCCAAACCTGTTTTGAATGAAGAAGGCCCCTGCTTGAAGGGCCCGCTCAATAGATTGAAAATATTATTTCATACCCAATTTTTCTTTATTTTGTTGCATTTTCTCCGTACGGACCTTCAAGACCTTATCCCAGTTGTTCTCATCCAGGAAGGACTTATAGGATGCTAGATTGTTGTTGAATTCATTGTCATCCTTCGAGCGAATCATGCTAACCATCGTTGTATTCCACTTCGTGTTGATGGCGCTAAGCGAACGTGCTTCAAGGCTGCCTTGATCCGGATCGATATTTTCCAATATGAAGTGCGGTACTAGCTTACCCTTGCCCCACTCTTGCATCTGCTTAATCGATTCAGGGAAGGAGTCTGTGCTGAGTGCTTTATAACGGTCATGACCGAAGAAAATGAACTCGCCCATGCGATATTCCTTCTTGAATTTGTCCGGGTTGTTCAATTGCAGATCCTTCACTTCAGGCAACAACTCATATTTGCCGTCGCCGATCGATTTATAAGTCTCACCTTCGATTCCGTAGTTCACCAGCATTTGGCCTTCGTCACTAAGTAGGTAGGTGAAAATTTGAATCGCCTTGGCAGGGTCCTTACAATCCTTCGTAATGAAGTTAACCATCCAGCCAGTAATACCAGACTGGTTCAATGTTGGCTGGTTGCCAACTGTACTTTGTGGTCCATCAATCGCAATATATTCTTTGCCCTGATTAGCACTCAGGAAGATCTGCAGGTTGCCGCCTTGCTGCGGTGTTCCGTCAAGAAGCATCGTTGCATATTTACCGGATTTAACCTTCTCTTCGAACGCTGGGCCGTCATCAGCGAAGCTATCATCACTAATGCTACCCTCTCTATAAACCGCGTTCAGGGTCTTCAACCATGTCTGATAGTCTTCGTCCAAGTTACGGTTGTAGAAGCCACCATTGCTATCTTCGAGCGGTACGCCAATGAAGTCCTGCAATACGTCACCCAGAGATCCAGTGCCTTCCCCGATGGAGTTGAAGCCAAATGAAACCAAGCTCGGGAACTTCGCTTTAATATCCTTCAGTACACTTTGAAATTCCTCTGGTGTTCCCATGCTTGGTTTACCCAGCGCTTCATATACGTCCTTACGGATTACGAACGCTGTCTTAGCCGGGATCTGCCCGCTATCATAGTCAACCTGCGTATTAGAATAGTCCGGATATCCATAGGTCTTGCCGTCCTTCAGCTTGAACCAGTTCAGCGTATCCTGCGCCGCTACTTTATTGAAATAGGGATCATACTTCTCAGCCAGATCATTTAAGGAGTATGCCCATGTGTCAGCCTTCTGTACGACAGGAGAGTTGGCACCAAATGTCGTGATCAGATCCGGCATTTCACCACCGGCGAAGAAGGTGTTCAACTTGGTGTCATCACCAGTAATGAACTTGATTTTCACGTTCAGATCCTCCTGGATCTTCTTCGTTACGACATCTTTACCAAATTCCGTGTTCCACCAGTCTGCGTTCACATACCAAGTCAACTCGGTCGGCTCTTCTTTCTTATCCAACTGCCATGCCGGCGTATCCGCGCTTGGCGTGTAACGGTCTTCAATGGAAGCCAATTCGCCTTTCTTGCTGCCGCCCTTGGAGCCGCCGCAACCGCTAACAATTAAAGCTACAGCCATCAAGGCAATACCAAGCTTAATCCCCGTTCTTCTAATGCTCTTCTTGCTCTCTTTCATGTTTTACCCTCCCTTTGATAGATAGAACTTTAAGATTGTGCGACTATTCAGAAGTATCCTTACTCTTTGACCGCCCCTAGCATCATGCCTGAGATGAAGTACTTCTGTAATATTGGATACATCACAACGATCGGCAATGTCGTAATGACAATCGTTGCTAGTTGGACCCCTTTGGTCGTCGTCTCAATTACCGCCGAACCCCCGATATTCTGCATCGACTGGGTTTGTGACTGAACGATAATTTCATACAGCTTCATCTGCAGCGGATAAAGACTCTTATCTGTCACATACAGCTTCGTTGTCATGAAGTCGTTCCATTGACCAACCCCGTTGAACAGCGCAATCGTCGCAATCGCTGGCATGGACAGAGGGATGAATATTTTCAGGAATACACGCCAGTCCCCTGCCCCGTCGATCTTGGCCGATTCTTCTAACGAATCTGGCACGTTGCGGAAGAAGTTCATCAGGATAATTACGTCGTAATAACTGAATAATGCCGGTATGATATATACCCAGAAGCTGTTCAGCAAGCCGAGCGATTTGATCAACAGGTATGTTGGAATCATCCCGCCGGAGAAGAACATCGTAATGACACCCATCGTCACATACAGCTTGCGGCCGCGAACCTTCTGTTTGCTAAGACCGTAACCGATCATTGCACAGAAGAAGACGTGGGTGACAACCCCAACAACTGTCTTGGCAACAGATATGAAGAAGGATTGCCAGATGCTTGAATCCCTGAATACGGCTTCATAGTTCTCAAGCGAGAATTCCTTCGGCCAGAAGATGAATCCACCCTCAGCGAGCGACCTTCCTGAACTGAAGGAAGATACAATAACATTCCATAGCGGAACGATGATAATAATGCTAAAGATCAGGAGCAGCGTTACATTCACAGTGTCAAATATTCGACTATCGATGTCTTTTTTAAGCGTATTTCGATTCACAAGAATGCCCCCTCTATAAAACCGATTGGTTGTCGTTTAATTTACTTGTCACCTTGTTTGCGGTAACAAGCAGAATGACTGAGACGATAGAGACGCCTAAACCAACCGCAGTTGCATATGAGAAGTCGCCTTGCGTCATCCCCATACGATACACATAGGAATTGATAACTTCTGCTCTGACACGGTTCTGCGAGTTCATCAGAACGAGGGTCTGATCGAGGTTCGATCCCAATAAACCGCTTACAGTCAGGATCAAGTTCAAGCTTATAATCATCTTCATGTTCGGCAGTGTAATGTTCCAGATCTGTCTCATACGGCTCGCACCATCGATTTTCGCTGCCTCATAATAGGTCGGATCGATCTTAGCCATAATCGCCAAATACAGAATCGTACCCCAGCCTGCTTCCTTCCAGATATCCGACAATGTAGCAATCCACCAGTACTTACCTGGATCGAGCAAAATATTTTGCGGGTTAGTGATCACCCCAAGCCCGATTAAGATCTGGTTGAACAATCCCGACGTGGAGAGCCAGGTAATCAACATCCCGCCGAGTACGATCCAGGACAGGAAGTGCGGAAGATACGAGATCGTCTGTACCATCTTCTTGAACCGCCCCATGCCCAGTTCATAGATCATAATTGCCAATATGATGGGGATAATGAAGCCGATCAATAGCTTCAGGAAGCTGATGCCTAGCGTATTGATCACGGAATCCCAGAAATATCTATCCGACAGAATGATTCTGAAATTCTCAAGGCCTACCCAAGGCGCGGAATCCAGTGTATCGATGACGGTGTAGTTCTTGAAAGCGATCGTTAGACCGTAAATAGGTATGTAACAAAAAATAATCATAAAAATAACGCCCGGGATAATCATCGATTGAATTTCCCATTGATTCTTGAAGTCTACACAAAATTGCTTAATCCTTTGTCCCATAGGCTTCTTAGCAGGTACTCCGGCTAATTTCTCCATTTAAGATTCCCCCTTCTTGATAGCGAATTAGATAAAAACGTTTTTATTTTTGCAAAAAAATTACCTTACCGCTGCAAAAATAGGAATGACCCTATATTTGTCTATCTATATAAGATCATCCCGCTTTATCTTTACCTGACAAGAACCGCGCACTACAATCTCGCTAGATAGCTTCTGCAGTTTGCCCTGCTCCTTCTTCTGAATCAATCGTACTAGGTGATCGATGGCAAGCATCCCCTGCCTTGCAATCTGGTTCCTTACCGTCGTTAGCGGCGGCGAGAAATATTGAGCAATTTCAATATCGTCAAAGCCCATGACACTTACATCCTCCGGAACTCTGTAACCCTCTGACTTTAAGGCGCGGATACATCCAATTGCGCTCAGGTCGTTCCCAGCTAGGTATGCGTCCGGTACTTTGTCATGATGCGAACGGAGGAATGATTTCACCGCATTATAAGAGCCTTCTTCCTCGAAATAGCCCTGCAAAATGTAATCTTCATCCGTCTCCAGCTGATGGTCCCGAAGTGCAGCCAAATAACCCTCTCGCCGCTGTACGCTGTCATACATCGTATCAACGCCTGATATATAAGCGATTTTCTTATGTCCTAGACTGATCAAATATTTAGCAGCCTCATAACCAGCCACATAGGAATCGAATATCACGCTTCCCATCGTCTCGTTCTCAATGACCCGATCCAGAAATACCGCCTTAATCTTGTCTTTCTCCATAGCAGCGATGTCATTCTCATCAATTTTGAGCTCTTCGTATATAACTACCCCATCGACACGCCGGCCAAGAATATTGCTCATAATGACCTGCTTATCCTTGGTAACGAATACGTTCAAGCCATAACCGAGACGCTCACATTCACGGGCCATCGACTCAACCAAAATGTAAAAATACGGCCCCGACACGCTGGTTGTAAAGAAGCCTAGCATCTTCGTCTTCCCTGACTTCAGCAGCTTCCCATTTAAGTTCGGCACATAGTTCATGCGCTTCGCTACCTTGAGTACATGCGATTTCGTCTCCGGAGTCAGCACATCCACATCGTTCAATGCATTGGAAACTGTGGAAATGGATACCCCAGCCTCTCTAGCAACATCTTTAATTGTAACTTTCGCCATTAGTGATCGTCCTTTTTAACAAAAACGTTTTTATAGATTTAAATTAACATAAAACGCTTTCAAAGACAATAGCTATATTTTGCATCTCAAAAATCTTATTTTTAGTACACTAGTCCTCTATTTTCTGCCATTCAATATAGAGATTCAGGGATATATGTTTATTAATTGTATTCTGATATTATGGAATTATTAAATCGTTTTCAATACATGCATCTAGATTATGTTTTGCTAGTTCCAATATAAGGATTAGGAAAATACCCGCTAGGATCCACATACCTCACAGGATTATTCTCCACATACACATACCAATTCAAACTCTGCAGACTCCAAACATCCCCCTTATACGTATCCTCACTCACAAACCACCCGATCTCCGGGTTGTAATAACGAGCTTGAGCGAAGTAGAGACCATTACCTTCGTTCACATAGCCTCTATATCCGAAGTTCATGGCTAGTCGGTTACTTGGCGGAGTACTGTTATCCAGAACACCGAACTCATCATAACGATATGTATCGTCTTTTCACAGGAGAAACTACATACCCTGAATATTTAACAACAATATGATAAATTTGGATACTCTAAAAAAGGGCTACAATAGTAACCCAGCTCCATATAGTCAAATTTATTGAGTGATGAATTTTTCTTGCATTTTATGCTCGGATGCCATATAATCATCTTTGTTGCACAAAATTCATGCGCCCGTGGTCCAATGGATATGACGTAGGCCTCCGGAGCCTGAGATCGAGGTTCGATTCCTCGCGGGCGCGCCATATTTTTTATACAAAACCCGTTAAGGGCTTTTTTATTACCTTGAGTTTGACTATCTTTGACTTTTGATAAAAAATTAGTTATTATGGGATTACAAATCATCAATTCCGTCAATTCTGGAATTGATCGAACTAATATATGAACAGACTTGAAACCAAGGGAAAGATTCCCTATGGGGCTAATAATAAGGAGGGTTTATCGGTGAGTTATATTCCAATGGTTGTTGAACAGAGTAACCGTGGCGAACGTGCTTACGACATTTATTCCAGATTGCTGAAAGACCGCATCATTTTCCTCGGTACACAGGTCAATGACGTCGTAGCGAATTCTATTATTGCACAGATGCTATTCCTGGATGCCGAAGATCCCGGCAAAGACATTCACTTGTACATCAACAGCCCTGGCGGTTCGATTACTGCCGGTATGGCCATTTACGATACGATGCAATTCATCAAATCCGATGTATCTACAATCTGCGTTGGATTAGCTGCTTCCATGGGCGCTTTCCTGCTGAATGCAGGCGCACCAGGCAAGCGATTCGCTCTGCCGAACAGTGAGATTATGATCCACCAGCCGCTCGGTGGTGCAGAAGGTCAAGCGACGGATATTGAGATCCGCGCCCGCCGCATTCTCAAAATGCGCGACAATCTGAATCGAATTCTTTCCGAACGTACTGGCAAGCCGCTGGAGCAAATCGAGCGTGATACTGACCGTGACAATTTCATGAGTGCTGTAGAAGCTATGGAATACGGACTGGTCGACAAGGTTATCGATAAAGCTAACGCTTAATAAGGACAATAAGAACAGCAGGCCTGGACTTCCAGACCTGCTGTTCTTATTGTCTTCATGTCATTATGGGCTTCTACCTAGCGATTTTCGACGGTTTCACTCCAAGCTCTGAGAAAGGGAAATAGAACTCAGGGAATCCGTTCACATATGGCAAATATTCGTACAACGGCAAGAAGATTACGACACCATCGTTCTTCAGATAATAGCTCGGATTCTCGCCAATCGTCTTGAAACCGCCAAAGTACCCCTCGGTCGCCTCCAATTGCTTGGTAATCGCCGGATCGACAATTTTACGATAATCCGGATTATCCTTCAGCACCTCATCGAGCGTTAACAGCTCCCCATCACTTAGCCGGAAGGTCAAGCCTTCACGAGTAGGGTTGCCATGAGCTCCTTCTGTGTACGAATAGTATTGCAGCAGGATGCTTAACAGCCCATCGCGATTGAAGGTTACCGTATAGTTGCCTAAGAATTGATAAGTGTGTCCACTTACTGGAGGACCTGACTTCGTCTCTTGCAGCGATTGCTTGATAAATTCATCCGTCTTGCTCTGCAGAATACCGTTAATTTTCCGCTCTGCGCTCTTATTCTTTAATTCACTGACCTGAGGGTACTCCACTTTGATCGTGGCCTCCGGGATCGATTTATCGACCACACGGGTAGTCACTCTGATGTTGTTCAGCTTATGTGGAACGAGGTCCAACGTCTTCTTGGACGCATCATAGGTCGAGGTAAATCCCAGATGATCCGTCAGCACCTTGACCGATACATAAGGCTGCCCATTCAGCTCATTCCATTCATACGGAAGCACTTGTGTACTCCCGTTTACAACCGCCCAGGCTCCATCCTCTTTTGGGGTAAGTTGGACTACAACATGATCCCGTCTCAAGAAGTAGCGATTGCTGCCTTTATCGTATTTGACCTTTACCTTTAATCCTCTCTCGATGAGCTCCAGCGGAACAAGCACATCCTGTTGCCCTTGTATGCCCTGCAGCTTGAGCGGCTTGCCCTTTAAGGTAATCTGCACATAAGCAGGCTCCTGGTCAGAGTTCCGCACAGTTGCCCCCTGCAGCTTGGTCGCTGATCCGCCTGTTTTACCTGTTATGTTGTTCGATGCAGCAGCCAATGCGGCTACAGAGCCTTCCAGACCGCTTATAGTAATTACAGCTATTAACACAACAGCCAGAGCAGCAGCGATCACCTTTGAGATCCTAGTTGTCATTGGACTTCTCGTCCTCCTTTCATAGCTATCCCAATTTTTCCCCTATCATCCATAAATCATGCAAATAACGACATATTGTTGCTTTTATAGTGGACGATAATTAGAACTAGGAGAAAAATATTCAGCTTGGGTTAGTTACCTATGGAAGAACGAAATCCGTAACATGTTTAATCTACTTCGGACTTAATCTAACGAAACTAGGAAACGCTATTGAAGGCAAATACGCATTATTTAAATCTAACGAAACTGTGGAGCGTTATTCATGCTAATTGGGGTTAAAAAAGACCTTTTTTCTTCAAATAGCGATATCCTGTTTCGCTAGATTTTTTAAAGGCTACTTTATGCCCAAATAACGATTGGTAGTTTCGTTAGCATGATCAACTCAGGGTCTTCGTCCATGCATGCGCCAATACTGCCGCTTTTTTTCGTCACGAACCGTAACACCCAACTTGGAAAGCTCCTGGCGCAAATCCTCTGCATCCTCTTTATCATCTCTACCGATAGCTTTCTCCCTTGCTAGGAATAATGCGTTTGCACCTGGGGACAGCCCTGGAGTATCGGCTACCCATCGCGCATATTCATGAGCAAATGGGTCTCGCTCCCGCCAGTCATATCCAGCCCGGATGAACGCCTCAGCTAAAGCTTTTGGCTTCCCATCCGCTTCTTCCCGGAGAAGTTCGCGACCATTCATATCTAAGAGGACCAACTGCTTATGATCCAGAAAGATTGCGGACACCTCCTGCCTCTCGAAGACTCGCTCCTCATCGTGAATCTTCAACCGGACTTCCCGATCAGAGAGACGAATCTGCAAACTTTCCTTAACAGCAATCATGGCAAGAACCCCTCCGCCAACAAAGCCAAGCACCGTCATCACGGTCGATCCCCATGCCCCGTGCATAGAAGAGATCAACTTGAACAGCCCCTGAAAAGGAAACCACGGTAATGCTACTACCCATTTGGCCAGCACTGGAATAAACCAGCCAGCCACTGCCCCGAGAATCGGAAACAATGTCCAAATTATTATTTTGTCCTTCCTGGAGACCCCTAGCTCCGTCCATTGCGATTGATTATGCAACGTTATTCTCCCCTTCCTGAACAACCATCTGCCGTTTCTTTCGTTATTTTCCGCGGGAACTTCATGATCACCTTGGCACCCTGCTGCGGCTCCGACTCTACCCGAATCTGCCCTTTATGGGCAATTACGATCGCTTGGGCGATACTCATGCCCAGGCCTGCACCATCGGTTGTCTCATCCGTACTTGTGCCACGATAATACCGCTCGAACAGATTGCTCCGCGTATCTTCATCCATTCCCTGGCCATTGTCTGATACACAAATCCAGGCGTAATCTCCCTCAGCACCGGTGCTTACTGTGATCTCCGTTCCCTCAGGATTGTGCTTCACGGCATTGGTAATAATGTTGTCCAGCATACGCCGGAACCACTTTGGATTTGCCATTATAGTCAGTTCATCGTCATATTCCTCATAAGAGAACATTGCCGTATCAATCGTAGCATCATTGACATACCGGAGGACAGAACGACGAACGAACTCGTTCATCTCAATCGGCTCCAGCACCATTCGTTCTGCATTGTTTTTAATCTGAAAGGTTAACGAGAAATCCTGGAGCAGCTCCAGCATAAAATCGCCTTTTTCCCGGATGACCTTGCCCATCTCTTTCAGCTCGGCTTCATTCCAGGTGAATTGTCCGCTCTCCAACAGATGACCATAACCTTGAATCGACGATAGCGGCGTCCTCAGATCATGGGAAATGCCGACCATCCACTCCTCCCGAGTTTGTTCCAGCAGCCTACGATCCCGCTGTGAGGCATCCAGCTTGGTAGCCATTTCGTAAAATCCAGCGATAACCTCTTTATAAAGTCTGTACCGCATGCGGATTTTGCCGTTACGCCGGAATACCTTCTTACGTTCCTTCTCCGTCAGCGCTTCACTGTACCTGCCCTCGCTCATCCGTTCGAACCAGCTGGCGAACAGAGTTAGCGGTTGCCCGTAACGGTATCCATGCCAGATCGACACCGCCAACGTCACCACCATGACACCGGCCCCAAAAATAACAAGTGCCAAGATAATGTCATAAAAAATTGACTGTTTCTCTATAGTCCGCCCTGGTTTACCTTGATGCAGTAGCCAAGTATAGCCTGTATCGCCATCATACTGAGCTGATAATTCCGTCGGATAGATGCCTGGCTCCGAGCGAATCGACACCAAGTCAAGGGGTTGATATCTATTTATTTCACTATTGTCCGAGTGCCCGATAGATTGCAGTATTACCCCGTCTTTATCCACGACCTGCAAATAATCGTCATTGCCATCCAACTGCTGCTCCAGCCCTGCCATGGCATCCTCTCGAACTAGCCCGTTCCGGTTATACTTCTGATACCATTCATCCAGCAGCTTCGTACCCAGATCCTGTCTTCCCAATAAATATAGGACAGATTTCGAACCATCCGTCTCCGGTTCCAGCGAGGCCATCACCCGGTAGGAATCAAACCGGCGCGTCTCCTGAATATTCAGCAGCTCCGTAGCCCCGTATATCGTCTTCAAATCCGTAGGTGCATTCAAGGAATAAATCACACGCCCTGCATCATTGACGACCTGAAGCCAATATCCCTGCTCGTTCAATAAATTCTTCCAGCGACGGTTCATCTTCACTTCATCATTATGAATAAAGGTCTCCGACTTGATCGCATCCACGGCCCCTGTAGAGAAGGTGCGCTTCAAATCGTTGTTGGCTAAATAGTTGAACAAGATCAGCAATAGAATCGTCATGGTCAGCATAATCAACACCCACTGCAGCAATAGCTGATAGGTAAAATGCAGGGCAAGACGGGTTCTGATCTTCCTCATATGCTCACCTTCACCAGCTTGTAACCGAGGCCGCGGACCGTCAGCAGGTATTCGGGATTGCCCGGATCCTTTTCGATCCGCTCACGAATCTTGCGAATATGCACCATTACGGTGTTGTCATCCCCAAGTCCGTCCATTCCCCATACCTCTTCATAGAGCTGCGCCTTCGAGAAGACGATGCCGGGATGCTTGCACAGGAACAACAGCAGTTGATATGCCTGAGCTGGGCAAGGGACCTCCTGACCTTCTACGAGCAGCATGCCCGAAAACTCATCGAGAACAAATCGGCCAAATTCGTAACGGCTGCGACTCTCCTCCAGTCTAGACGGTATAGGCGTTACAACACCTCTACGCAGCCTTGCCTTCACACGGGCGGCGATCTCCAGCGGGTTAAACGGCTTGGTCACGTAGTCATCCCCGCCAGTCGCAAAACCTGTCAACACATCGAGATCCGAAGTTCGAGCCGTTAAATAAATAATATGGGCATCAGAAGCATTACGAATTTGCGGACATAAATCGAAGCCCGTCTGATCGGGCAGCATGACATCCAGCAAAATAATATCTATCATGTGACGCTTAACGATCTCCAAAGCTTCCTTACCGTTATACGCCGTATAAATATGGCGGAAGCCCTCCTTGCGCAGCACCATTTCAATTAATTGAACAATCGCCTTTTCATCATCAACCAACAGAATCTTGGCATTATACATCTGATAACCACCTCAGACAGCATTGTACCAGACGGATCTTAATTCGAGCTAAACAAATTTTTGGCTGTTCAACAAATGTTAAGCTGAACTTTATTTCCGGTTCAATGCCCACTGTTAGACTGATTCCGAGGTGATCAATTTGAAAAGTAAAAGGATACGTTTGATCGATTGTTTACGCGGGTTCAGTCTCCTTGGCATTCTACTTGCCAATATGCTGATTTTTCAGTACGGGATGCATGGGAAGGATTTGCTTCATCTATTTCATGTAACAACCGTCGAATCAACGGCTCATAAATTCGTTCAATTGTTAGTAGAAGGAAGTTTTATGCCGATTTTTACGTTTGTATTCGGATTTGGCATGATTAAAATGAAAGAAAGCCTGAACGCAAAGAAAAGGAAGGCTGGCCTGCCTTTACTACGCAGATTCGCTTTGCTAGGGGTTATTGGGTTCCTTCACAGTACCTTTCTGTGGGAAGGAGATATTTTGCTCTATTATGGTATGATTGGGGTTTTGCTTCTCATTTTTATGAACCGTAAACCCAAGACACTGATCATTTGGTCCTGTGTTTTGCTCACATTGGTGGGGTTATTAGGGATATTTCCGGGAAATAAAGAAGCCAAGAGTACTCAGGAAACGAACCAGCGCATAGAGGCATATGTTAAAAATACAGTTACGCTTTACGCCGAAGGAAGCTATGCGGAGATCAAGCATGATCGAGCAACCGCCGATCCAATGGGCAAATCACCAGCAGAAATGTTGGTTTTAACCATGATTGCACCGATGCTGCATATGCCTTTATTTCTGCTTGGCATGTATGCTGCGAAAAGACAGTGGTTTGCCGATCCTGAACAGAAAGGCGCAATCTACCGCAAATATATGCTGATTTTTCTACCGCTTGGACTTCTGTTCAAATCATACAACCTCCTGTATCCTGAGGAGATCGGTGCGGGAACTGGACTGCTGGTTGGAGGAAGCCTGTTGTCCATCGGCTACATGATGGCTTTTGCCTTTACCTATTCCAAATTCTCCTCGTCACGGTTATTTGAATATTTTGAAGCTGTAGGCAAGCTGTCGCTCACCAACTATTTGATGCAAACTGTGATCTGCACAACGATTTTCTATGGCTACGGATTAGGCTGGTTCGGTAAAATAGGCATTATTCTAGGCTGCGCACTGGCGTTCTTGATCTATGCCTTACAGATGCTTGTAAGCATTTGGTATAATTCTCACTTCAAATCTGGCGCGATTGAACGGATTATGCGTATGTGGACCTATTTCTCGTTCAGCGGCAAGGCGAAGCGGAAGAAGACCACTCCAGCCGTAGAAATGTAAACTTTTTTTATAGTAAATATCTGAAACGAGACTCAAAAAAGGCCCTCCCTCAGCATTCAACTGCTTAAGGGAAGGCCTATTCTTATAATCTATCCGTGATTTATTCCCGACCGCTCTTCAGTTCAGTCCAGAACCGGTCGTACAGACTCAATTTATCGCCTACATCGCCGAGCCACTCTGTACGTGACAATTCGTCCTCAGACAAGTTAATCATCTTGTCAGCATTGTATTCCGCACTATGGAACGGAGTAGCATTCTTATTCGGATCACTGTATCCGATGGATTCATAGTTCTTCGCACTTACTTCAGGCTCAAGCATGAAGTTAATGAACTTCTCGGCCAGTTCCTTATGCTTGGCATCCTTAGGAATCGCATAGTTATCCGCAAAGATTGTACTACCTTCCTTCGGAATAACGAAGGCGATATCCGGATTGTCCTTAGCAATGAAGGAAGCATCCCCGGACCATACAGTACCGATCCAGCCCTCTTCCTGAATCATTTTTTGCTTAATATTATCTGTATCAAAAGCGAGCACGCTTGGCAGTAGTGTCTTCAGATCGTTAACAGCTGCAGTAATCTCCGACTCATCCTTCGAGCTATTGGAATGTCCGGCTTTCTTCAATGCCATTCCGATGATCTCACGATTATCGTCGAGTAGAATAACCTTGCCTTTATATTTAGGATCCCAGAGATCTTCCCAGCTATCAATTTCATCCTTAACGTACTTTGTATTGTAAGCAATACCCGTTACGCCTGACATATAGACGATGGAATATTTATTTCCAGGATCAAATGTTGGATTCTTATAGGCATCAGCAATATTCTCAAAGTTCGGAATGTTGTTCATATCGAGCGGAGCGAGCAAATTCTGCTTGATCATCGTCTCAACCATGTAATCGGAAGGCTGAATCAGATCATACCCCGTACCCCCTGCCTTGATCTTGGCCAGAAGGTCCTCATTGTTCGCGAACACATCATACTTCACCTTGACATTGTATTGCTTCTCAAAATCCTTAATGACGTCCATATCGAAATTGTCTGCCCAACTGTAGATGTTCAACGTCTCCTTAGACGATCCGCAACCGGACAACAAACCAACTACCATCATTACTGCCAGCAACAAGCCAGCCCACTTCATTCTTTTCAATTCCTTTATCTCCTCTCTTTCATAAAACTTTATTATATTTAAAAAGTTTTCTTACTTCGTAATCAAAAGCGAACTCCTGAACTACCTCTTCCAAATAGGTTCAAAAAGTCGGTTTGGTTGGGTGAAGCTAGGGACTGAGGAGCGCAGCGTACGTAGTTGGTACGTGAGTACCTGAGATGTTTCCATAGGAAACATTACTCCGTAAGCATTTGCTTAGGCCCGGCTGAATTCAAGATTCGATGTCGAATAAGCTTTCAGTGTTACTTCGTGTTAGATATAGAATTTATTCGTTATCAGCGTAGCTGATGAAATTCTATATCGCAAGAAAACCTACCTTTGAATCGCGGTCGCTCATCCTTGAATGACTTCGATCGGTTTTCTTATCAAAAGCGGCTTTTTGAACTTCCTCTTCCAGTATAGGTTCAAAAAGACGGTTTTCAGCACCGAGAAGGTTGGATGAAGCTAGGGACTGAGGAGCGCAGCGTACGTAGTTTGTACGTGAGCACCGGAAGGCCCGACTGAATTCAAGATTCGATGTCGAATATGCTTTCAGTGTTACTTCGTGTTAGATATAGAATTTATTCGTTATCAGCGTAGCTGATGAAATTCTATATCGCAAGAAAACCTACCTTTGAATCGCGGTCGCTCACCCTTGAATAACTTCGATCGGTTTTCTTATCAAAAGCGGCTTTTTGAACTACCTCTCTAGAAAGGAAGTACAGATTGCTTCTTTTGCCCCTTACCCTTATTCAAAATAAATTGGGCCAGGAATATCAATGTCACGCTGACGATAATCAATATCGTACATAATGCGTTAATTTCCGGGGAAATACCCCTTTTCACCTGTCCATAGATATAAATCGGCAGAGTTGTCGAATTTGGACCGCTGACGAAGAAGCTAACCATGAAGTCATCCAGCGACATCGTAAACGCAATGATCGCCCCTGAGATGATACCCGGTAGGATCTGCGGCATCGTAACCAAACGGAACGTCTGCCACGCCCCCGCGCCTAGATCCTGAGCTGCCTCTTCCAGACCATCCTTCATCCCGGCCAGACGTGTGGAGACTACGACATGCACATAAGAAATACTAAAGGTAATATGCGCAATAATGATTGTCAATCTTCCGAGCGGAATATGGAACTGGGTGAACAGCATTAACAGCGACAAACCCATAATAATATCCGGGATAATGATTGGCAAGTATATTAAGCCACCCATCCCTGCCTTTATTTTCTTTCTTGCCTTGCGAATCGATAAGGCCGACAGTGTACCCAGCACCGTAGATACCAATGTGGATACCACTGCAACAATTAGCGTGTTCGTCAAAGCTTCCATAACGTAGCTGTTATCGAACAAAGAGATATACCAATCGAACGTAAAGCCACTCCAGCTTGAAGCCAGACGAGAGCTGTTGAATGAATATACGATAATGATAATGATCGGGATATAAATAAAGATCATCATCAGTAAGGAGTGAATGCCGAGAAGCGGATGATTCTTGCTCTTCATTAGCTCTCCTCCTTCACTTTCAAATGTCTAGATGTCATTGCCCGGTTAAAGAGAGCAATCATAATTAGCGAAGTAATGACGAATATAACGGACAAGGCCGACCCAAATGGCCAGTTCCGCGCCCCTAAGAATTGACTCTGAATAATGTTACTAATCATCGCCGATTTGGCCCCACCGAGAATGTCCGTAACGACGAACATCCCCGTCGTCGAGACATACACAAGAACCGCACCGGTCATAATCCCCGATTTGGTCTGCGGCAGAGTAATATGCCAGAACGATTTCCACGGGGTAGCCCCTAGATCGCTGGCCGCCTCCAGCAGCTTCTTATCCATTTGCTCGAGAGCCACATAAATTGGCAGCACCATGAAAGGGATAAAAGTATATACCATCCCTAGGAATACGGCCCCTTTTGTGTATAGCATTTGCAGTGGCTCCTGAATGAAGCCTAGATCGAGCAACAATGAATTCACGACGCCTTGGGTTCGGAGTAACAGCACCCAAGCATATGTGCGGATCAAGAAGTTAATCCAGAACGGGATCGTAATCATCACGAGTCCCCAGGTCTGCATCCTCGGGCCTGCATTGGCGATATAATATGCGAGTGGATAGCTCAGCAGAAGACATATCACCGTAGTCACGACGGACAATACGATCGTATCCCAGTAGATGCCTAGATATAATGGATCAAAGAACGTCGCATAAGAGTTCAGATTGAAATGATAGATCACATTCCCGAGCTCATCACGGTCCATGAAGGAAATGCCCACCACCATCAGCATCGGTAAGATCAGGAACAGGAATAACCATAAAAATACCGGCAGGAGGCTTAGGTTCGACTTCCTCATGACCCGATATTCACCTCATCCCGGGTGTCCCAAAGCACTCCGATTCTCCCTCCGACTACCCATTCTTGGGTGTCTTCTGAATCGAGTACAATCGACACAGTCATCGGTTCCTCATCAAGCTGGACGATGACTTTATGGATGCTTCCCAGATATTGTACGTCGACGATCTCTCCCGTACGCATCGCTCCATCGAGATCATGAGTACCGCGAAGCTTCTCCGGCCGTACTGCGAACAATCGTCCATCTTCGGATAAGATGTTGTTCTCCCCGATGAAGGTAGCCGCGAAGAGCGTTGTTGGCTTAGCGTACACCTCGCGAGGTGTACCAATTTGCTCCACTTGACCGTTGTTCATAATTACGATCCGGTCTGACATCATCATTGCTTCATCCTGGTCATGCGTCACATATACAAACGTAATCCCAAGGCTGCGCTGCAAATGCTTCAATTCAGACTGAAGATTCTTACGCA
This sequence comes from Paenibacillus lutimineralis, assembly GCF_003991425.1. Taxonomy (NCBI): domain Bacteria; kingdom Bacillati; phylum Bacillota; class Bacilli; order Caryophanales; family Paenibacillaceae; genus Paenibacillus; species Paenibacillus lutimineralis. Next base: position 203,424 of record NZ_CP034346.1, on the reverse strand, counting down.
GTTGCAAGTCAAGTGCACCTAGCGGTTCGTCCAGAAGCAGTACCTTGGGTTTATTAGCAATCGCGCGAGCAATTGCAACACGCTGCTGTTGTCCGCCCGACAATTGATGCGGATAACGCTTCGTAAGCGGGGTCAATTGTGTCATGGCCACCGCTTCTTCTATTCGTTCACGCCGCTCTTTGGCAGGCAGCTTTTTCATTTTTAGTCCAAAATCAATATTATCTTCTACCGTCATATGCGGAAATAAAGCATAATGTTGAAAGACAAGGTTCAAATCCCGTTGATTTGGAGGCAGCTTCGTCAGATCTGCACCATCGAGTAATATTCTGCCTTTCGAAGGTTGCTCAAATCCCGCGATCATGCGAAGAATCGTCGTCTTGCCACAGCCGCTCGGACCCAACAAGGTCAGGAATTCCCCTTCCTTAATCGTAAGCGATAGCGGATGCACTACAACTTGTCCTGCAAAGTGCTTCTCAACCCCAGCCAGTTCAATCATGTATGCATCAACTCCTTTAGAAGTAATGGATGTCTCAAAGTCCTCTTTCAAATGAAAGTTCAGAAAGTCAAGTTTTCAGCACCGAGAACGGTTGGATGAAGCTAGGGACGAAAGGAGCGCAGAGTACGTAGTTTGTACGTGAGTACCTAAGATGTTTCCGTAGGAAACATGACTTCGTAAGCATTCGCTTAGGCCCGGCTGAATTCAAGATTCGATGCCGAATAAGCTCCCTGAATAGCTTCGTGATCAAAAGAGGACTTTCTGAACTGCCTCTTTAAGAAAAAAAAGCCATATCCATTGGTATGGCTTTCACAGGTCTATTGATTCATTTTTGCAATATACACTATACCTTTTTTTAGACTCAGTTACAACACTTTTCTAAGTCACCGGACAGGAATTCCCCGAATAATTGACTGAATCGACAAAATATTTGTCCACTTTATACGCAAAATGGATTTACCCCTCTTGTTTGTTAATAATATCCCCTGTCTGTCCAAAAATAAGCTGCTAAATTGTAAGACATAAAAAGAGGCATACCGCGTTTAAATCGCTGCATACCCCTTTGTTAACTCGCGATAGCTTCTTATTTCATTTCATAAGTAATACTTAAAGAAGTAGAAACCGTAATCTCACCTGGCTCAACAGATGTCCCTGCATCAGCAGCTGGCATAGCCATATCCTTCATCACATAATTTTGTGTGTACAGCGATACGTTACCACCCGACTGGGTAATGTTCAACGCCGTACCTAACTGACGGTTCGCAGCCTTGGCAATGGCGTTAGCCTTCACATTGGCATTATTCATCGCCTTCTGAATCACCTCGGCCAAATACTGGTCTGAATTCTCTACACTGAAGTGGATATTGTCGATACGGTTAGCTCCAGCCTCTGTAGCTGCGTCGAGTAATGCTCCAACCTTCTCCAGATCACGATAAGTAACGCTCAATGTATGCGTTGCTGTATAACCCGTCAATTTCTGGCCGTCTTTCTCGTTATACGTATAATTCGGCTGTACATAGAACTGCCCTGTCTTCAGATCCTTGCTATCGATCTTCCAAGTCTCTTTGAGCACCTTATTCACTTGAGCAACCTTGGCAGCATTCGCGCTTTGTGCTTCTTTTGCAGTCTTGGCTTGCGTCTCAACACCGATTGAGAGATAAGCGACATCCGGCTTCACCGTAATTTCTCCATTGCCGACTACATTAATCACGTTCTTCTGCACCTCATCCGCATAGGCTGGAGTGGCCTGGAATACTCCGCCAAATACCTGTCCTCCAAGCAGCAGTGTTCCTGTGATCATAACTACTCCTACGGGCTTCAACCATTTTCTCATCATTATACCCTCCATTACTTGGTTAATTCTAACTACTAAACGAAGATTGCTGAGAAATGTTGCAGGGTTTAAATATAAATAAAAAGACCCCTATTCAAAATTATTGAACAGAGGTCCTTCTAGCTCTTGTCGTAGAGAAAAAAGGCGATTATTGGTTCTCCAATTCTTCCTTGCTAACCAGGTTGATTAAAGCGTTTGCAGCCTGTTCGGCGTCCGCACCTTCAGCACTGATGTAGATTTCCGTACCGGTACTGATCGCGAGACTCATAATGCCCATGATACTTTTAGCATTCACTTTTTTATCGTCTTTTTCAACGAAGATTTCAGAAGAATATTTATTCGCTTCCTGAACGAACAACGCCGCTGGACGGGCGTGCAGACCAGTCTTCAATTTTACAACAACTGGGTTCTTGATCATAAACCTATACCCCCCTATTACATTATCAATCAACAGTTTTTATTATATTATTATAGCATACACACCAGTAGCACACTAGCAGAACAAATTCAGGCGTTGCGAATTTTTTCCGCCATCTCATCAATTTTGCGCAGACGGTGATTTACGCCGGATTTACTAACTGTTCCTTTGAGCAATTCACCGACTTCCTTCAAATTCATATCTGGGTGGGCTAGCCGTACCTCAGCTACCTCACGCAGCTTGTCCGGCAGATTCTCCAGACCGACCTCCCGCTCCAACAGCTTGATATTATCGATCTGTCTTACCGCTGCCCCAATCGTCTTGTTCAGATTCGCCGTCTCGCAGTTGACGATTCGGTTGACCGAATTACGCATATCTCGCATAATTCGTACATCTTCGAACTTGAATAACGCTTGATGCGCACCGATAATATTCAACAGTTCAATAATCTTCTCGCCTTCCTTGATGTAGAAGATGAAGCCCTTCTTACGCTCAATGCAGCGAGCGTTCAGATGGAATTCATTGGCCAAATCGACAAGCGCCCGGCAGTGCTCTTCATACATTGAAGCAATCTCCAAGTGATAGGAGGAGCCTTCCGGGTTGTTCACCGATCCGCCTGCCATGAAAGCGCCTCGTAAGTAAGCTCTCTTACAACAGTTTTTCCGAGTAAGCTCCGTATTAATCCCATCTGTAAAAATAAAACCCTCAGATACGATGTGCAGTTCCTTCAAAATCTCTTCGACTCGAACTGGAATACGTACAATGTACACATTGTTCTTCTTCAACCGCATCTTCTTGCGGACAAGCAGCTCCGTATGGATCTGGAAGTGCTTCTTCAACAAGGAATATATTCGCCTAGCAATCGCGGCGTTTTCCGTAGAGATATCCAAAACAACCTTTTTATTCGAAACTTGAACTGAACCGTTCATGCGAATCAGGGCGGATAACTCAGCCTTCTCGCAGCAGGGTTCCGCCTCGACCAAGGTTAATTCTTTTTTGGTTTGCGCCGCAAACGACAAGGAACTCACCCCTTTCGTGTAATCCAGTCCTGTACAAGCTGATATATATGATGGCTTAGTTTGTCCGCATCATGCCTTAAATATCTGCGGAACATCACTAGCGTATCAGCAATCACCTTATAGCCGCGGCTCGTTACGACATCCCAGTCGATCTGAACCGGCTTGGCGCCCTTCTCGGCATAATAGTCCTGCACCTGTGTAGGGATCTCGCCGTCATTGACGATGACATAATCGAACAGATGATGTCCGACATGCTCATATACGGCCTTCAAATGATCGCTGACCGTATAGTCATCCGTCTCGCCTGGCTGGGTCATCACGTTACAGACAAAGATCTTGATTGCGTTCTTGTTCTCCAGAACCGCCTCAGCCAGCTTGGGTACGAGCAGATTCGGAATGATACTCGTATACAAGCTACCCGGGCCGATCAATATCGCATCGGCATCCTGAATCGCCTCTACAGCCTCCGGCAGAGGCTCAACGATCTCTGGCTCCAGGAAGATCCGTTTGATCTTGCCTCCCGCTTCAGGGATTTTCGATTCCCCAGTAACAATCGCACCATCTTCCATCTCCGCATGTAGAATAACCGCTTGGTCCGCAGCCGGAAGCACCCGTCCACGGACGGCAAATACGCGGCTAAGCTCACGTACCGCCGTCACGAAATCACCCGAGATGTCCGTGATGGCAGCAAGAATAAGATTTCCCAAACTGTGTCCTGCAAGTCCGGAACCTGATGAGAAGCGATAATTCAACATATCAGACAGCAGTGGCTCTACATCCGCCAGCGCAGTTAATACGTTGCGAATATCACCTGGAGGGGGCATATGCAGCTCGTTCCGTAAAATACCTGAGCTGCCCCCATCGTCGGCGACAGTAACAATCGCTGTTATATCTATAGGTTTGTGCTTTAATCCGCGGAGCATGACAGATAGGCCAGTTCCCCCGCCCATCACCACAATTCGTGGAATTCTTCCTTCATTCTTCCGATTGGCCACTAATTGACTCACCTCTTACTGTCGGTCCCTGCCTGCATCGCGATGGCTGACACGAACCGTCTCTGTCTCACTCGCCCCGAGCATACGGCCTAGATACTCGGCTATTGCTACGGACCGATGCTTGCCCCCGGTACAGCCAATCCCGATAATCACCTGACTCTTTCCCTCTTTACGATACTGAGGCAGCAAGAAATGCAGCATGTCTAGCAGTTTCGTTAAGAAAGCTTGCGTCTCCGGCCACTTCATAACATATTCATATACATCATCATCTTGTCCCGTGTGCGGACGAAGTTGCTCAATGTAATGAGGGTTAGGTAAGAAGCGAACATCAAACACAAGATCGGCATCGATCGGTATCCCGTATTTGAACCCGAATGAGGTCACGTTCACCGATAGACTGCCGCCCTCCGAATGTGAGAATCTAGAGATAATCTTCTCCTTCAATTGCGAAGGCTTCATATTACTAGTATCGATGACTTGGGTCGCCGATACCTTCAACTCATCAAGCATCTTACGCTCAAGCCGGATACCGTCAAGCGGCATACCTTCTGGAGCAAGCGGGTGACGCCGCCGGCTCTCCTTGTACCTCTGTACAAGCACCGAATCCGTTGCATCCAGGAACAGAATCTCGCTGTTCATTGTGAAATGCTCCTTGATATATGCAAGCGACTCCGATAATGCCGTGAAAAACTCCCGGCCGCGCAAATCGATCACAAGCGCGACCTTGGCGATCTTACCTTTGGATTGTTCAATCAATTCAGCAAATTTGGGAATTAATACTGGAGGTAAATTGTCCACACAGAAGAAACCTAGATCCTCCAGACTACGGACAGCAAGTGACTTTCCTGCCCCCGACATGCCAGTGATGATTACAAGATTGGCAACGGAAGCTCCTTCTTTATCCGACATGAAATTCCCTCCTCGCAATTCTCCAGTCCCTTTATCTATATGAATCTCAGCTACTTGTAATATTTTATGCAACTGATAGATGGATGTTTCCCCTATTTCTTATGAACGGAGAAATAGACCGGCTGCGCCGACCATACCCGCATCATTGCCAAGTGTAGCAGGTTCAATTCTTAGTCCAGCCTGTACCGGCTCCGGTGTAAACTGTGCGAATACACTGCGAACTTCATTAAACAGAATATCTCCGGCTTTCGATACCCCGCCACCGATAATAAATACTTCCGGATTAAGCACTACAGCTACAGCTGCAAGAGATTTGCCAAGATAGAATGCTGCGCGATTAACAATTCGCAAGGCAACCTCATCACCAACCTTAGCTGCATCAAATACATCCTTCGCCGTGATGTTCTCAACTAGCGCCAGTTCTGTACGATCGCCACGAGCTACTGCATCATTGGCCATACGGATAATACCGGTCGCCGAAGAGACCGTCTCCAGACAGCCCATCTTGCCGCAGCCGCACTGAATCGCTTCCAGATCTGGAACTACGGACATATGGCCAAGCTCCCCAGCCAAGCCGGAGAAACCTTGATAGATTTTACCATCGATAATAATGCCGCCGCCAACGCCCGTACCGAGCGTATAGCATACACAGTTATCAATTCCTTTGCCAGCGCCGCCCCAAGCTTCGCCGAGAGCCGCTACGTTAGCATCGTTGTCTATTTTAACAGGCTTGTCCAGACGCTCCTCTAATATTTGGCGAATATGGAAGTCTTTCAAACCTACATTCGGCGCAAAAATGATGATACCTTCGCGTACATTGGTAAAGCCAGCTACACCAGCACCAACACCTGCTACCTGCTCCCAATTGAATGGAGATTGCTCTACAACGAGACGCACATAACGCTCGATATTATCTACAATCGTCTCCGGGCCCTTATCCACTTCAGTCGGTCCCTCATACGTATGCAGAAGCTGTCCTTCTTCATTACAAATTCCGACTTTAATCGCCGTTCCGCCCAGGTCTACGCCAATGTAGATTTTTTCAGACATGATACAAGCCACCTTTTCCTCTATAATGTTCCTTAAGATTTAATTAAAATTATGACTTTTATGAAGATATACCTACGTACCAACTATAAGCGAACCCTCCTATTCGGTCAAGAGAAGGGGACCTCCGTAAGAGCCCATAAGAACAAGGCTTTTTACGGACGTGATCAGATTCACATATTGTGGAAAAACAAAAAACCGCCTTAGGATTCACGCTTGTGAACCCTCTAAAGCGGCTCTTCATATCATCAAGTCCAACAGCTCAAGACATGATTCGTTTTTGTCCGGCGATAGCCTGAATCGGTGCGATATTCTGGGTGAATTCCAAGGTTCCCATGTACTCCCCAGCCTCGCTACGCACGGCAAAGTAACGGATTAGTACGAATTTATCCTTGAATGGAATCCAGAAATCCTCGGCATCCTTCTTCCCTGATTTGAAATCCTCCAATAATTGATTGACAACATGTACACTTTGCGGCGGATGACAATTCTGGACCGTACGGCCGATTACCGCCTTCGTACGAGCAAAAATCCGTTCCTTACCATGAGAGAAATAACGTACCACGTCGTTCTCGTCAATAAAGGTAAGATCTACTGGCAGATGATTCAACACCCCTTCAAGTTGCTGTACGGAGAGAATTCCCGTCTGGAACCTTACATATCCCTGGGGAATTTCGTTGTCCCGCTCTGACTCTACAGCTGTATCCTCTATTTCCAGAGGAACCCGCTCTGGAATCCACTCCTGATCCGGCGCCGTCAGACAGAAGCCAATTTGATCGCTCTCCCGGGCGATCTTCAACCATTCATCCTCGGTAAGCTTCTCCAGAGCCATAGGAAGCAATATATTCTCTTCTTTAAAGATCATTTCATTAACTTCTCTAATAACGAGTTCCAAGTCGGTAATCAATTCCTGCTGATTGCCTTTATAATCGCTTAGCTTACCTTTCACTTCCTTAATCATGGCGCGAATGACATCGTCAACTCCCCACATAACCTTCGTCGGGCCAAAGATCCCGTATTTCTCCAGATAAGGGAAGAGCAAATTCTCCTTACGGCTGTAATGCTTGTCGAGATCAAGCAGCAGCCCCAAATCCTCAAGCAGCTTGATAATTGTCCCAGGAGCATCCTCCTTGCGGAACTGATCCAAATGCAGCTCCAGCTTGAAGTTAACGAGCCGTTCAATCTCCCGATTCTCTAATTTGAAGGTATGCACAGGATGGCCTGGCTGATCCTCAGGCTTGCTGGAGCGATGAATCTCTTCGATCGATCCTTTAAATATTGCCGTATGAACCGAACACAACCGCTGCACCTCCGATACTGGAATACCTTCTTCCTCCATAAGAGCATGCTCCATAGCCGAAATCTCTGCGACCGTTACATCGCCTACCGCCTCTTCGAAGCGGGCTTTCACTTCATCGACACTCTTCCCCTGATGCAACTGCTTGATGATCTCTTTAAGCATCTCCTGCCGTTCCGTCTGCCTCGAAACTCCTTGCTCGCGATTATTGATTAATTCGCTCACTATTCTTCCCCTCCGATTTATACTGATCTAGGTCTAGTGCTTATTCTTCTATGCTATAGCCCCTGTCTAAAAAGGCTCTCTTAATTACATCCATATCCAGCTTCTTCAGTCTGGCTCCTTTAGGAATGGTCATGAAACGACCGGCACTCTGCAGCATACCAGGCTGGGTGATTTGCTCAAATCCAAGCTCCGCCATAACCTCGATTACTTCCGGATCAGATGAGCACAACTCGTAGACGGTCTTGCTTAAATCGATAACTTTGCCCATGTACTTATCCCACCTTAGTAAATGCAAATAGAAGCTTCGGTGCTGAAAACAAGTCTTTTAGAACATAAACTCGTTACCTGCAATCATTGAGAACTGTTCTCAGCTAAAACTTAACATACATTACACGGCCTCCTTGTGACTGGAATCACAAATTATTTTATAATGATGTATGTTTATTTTTAGGCTTGGTTTTGCCACAATAGAGGCGGGAGGGATTTAACATGTCAGTATCAAATGCAAACTTATTATATATAGAAGATGATCAGGAAATTGGAACCTTTATTAGCGGTGAACTAAGTAGCCGGGGCTATGAGGTTACCTGGTTAACAAGTGGGGACCGTGCCATGGAGGAAGCAGAGACAAGCAATCTGGTCATTCTGGATGTCATGCTGCCGGGGCTTGATGGATTTACCGTTGGACAGCGTCTGAAGAAGCAGTTCCCACATATTCCGATCCTGATGCTGTCGGCTCGGGCCTCGATCGATGATAAGCTTCATGGCCTGCAGTTCGCTGATGATTATTTGACGAAGCCATTTCATCCTGAGGAATTGGCGGCCCGGATTGAGGTGTTACTGCGCCGCAGTGGGGCTTCATCTGCTGCTCCACTACAGCTGCGCCACTTACTAATTCACGAGAAAGAGAATATCATCGTGAATCAGGACACCGGAGAAGAGATTATTTTGACCGGCAAACAGTTTCACATCTTTCAATTTCTGCTGCAACACCTCGGGCAAATTCTAACCAAGGAACAAATATACGAAGGAGTCTGGGGTGAGCCCTACCTGGACGGGGACAAGACATTAATGGTACACATCCGCCATCTACGGGAGAAAGTTGAACGCGACCCAGCAGCACCGGAGATTATTGAGACGATTCGCGGCATCGGTTACCGGGTGCGGGCATGAGACAGCGTCACTGGAACAAGCCGAAGTTTCGCAACTCGCTGATGTCGAGATACGTTCTGATTATCGCGATCGCTTTTCTATTCATTCCTGTGGCGGTTCCTGCCGGCCTCATTCTTTCCTTCACTGTGAACTACTACTTCTTCCCTGAGCATCAAATCGAACAGCCGTTGAGATACAATTCAGGAGACCTGGAAGAGATGTGGCACAAAGAAGCTAAGCAACTTGGCGGTCATAAAGCGCCTGAAGAGATAGATGCCAAGCTGCGTGAGATTAAGGATAAATATCCCCAGGCCTCTCTATTTTGGGTAGATAGTGCAGAGAGAACGCGCCTGCAACTACCCAAACAGAGTGATCTGCCCGCTAAATGGTCCACCGAGAATACGATTCAATTTATGAAGACAGTGTCCAATACGAATACCTTTGGTACCGTCGCCTTTATTGGTGATAATACGACTCGTGGGGAAGGGTTCATGGTTTTGAAGATCTCTCGCGAGTATTTGAAGCAAGGCCGGGAATTCGAAAACCGTTTCTATGGTCTCTTCTTACTGACCTTGCTGTCGATATTCCTGCTTCTCTCTTATCTCTTCTTCCGGAATATCCGCAAACGGCTGCTTAACCTGGAGTCAGGTATGATGCGTACGAATAAGGATGGATTGCCGATACGGGTTGATGAAGGGCGTGCGGATGAGATCGGCAGCCTGGAGAAGGCCTTCAATCATATGGTCGGCAAGCTGGAGGAAGGTAAGCGACGGGAGCAAGAAGAAGAGAAGCTGCGCAAGAACCTGATCAATAATCTATCGCATGATTTGCGGACACCGTTAACCGTACTGTCCGGGCATATCTATGCCCTGGATAAACAGCCGCTGCCCGAAGAGGCCCTTGAGTCCGTACAACTTATGAAGACTAAGATCAGCGATCTCGATCATCTGATTGACCACCTGCTCTCATACAATCTGCTTACTAGCGGACGTTATGCCATGTCTGCGAAAACTCAGGATATACTCCGCATTGTCCGGGTAAGCGCCGCAGCCTGGTATCCGATTTGGGAGAAAGCAGAACTTACCATCGACATTGATCTTCCGGACGAACCGCTGATCTGGGAAGTTGACGAGCAGGCATTCCGTCGGATTCTGGACAATCTGTTCCAGAACCTGTACCGCTATGCAAGCTCCGGCAAATATGTAGGTATTGCTACTGTACAGAGATATGGATGGACGGCCTTGGTAATCGCCGATCACGGCCCTGGCTTTAACGCTGATACCCCTTCCAAGGGAGCAGGACTTGGACTTGCGATCGTCGACCTTTTAATGAAGCAAATGAAACTGGTTCTGGAAATAGACACATCTGATACAGGCACATGCATTTATATTTATCCAGCTAACCATTCATAATAGAGGCTGTTCAAAAAAGTCTGCTATGTAAATTTAAACTATTCTTAAACTTCGGCCTTCTTTCATTTAAACTTGCCCCAGTAATATAGTAGCCGAGGTGATTAATCGTGAATGAAATGGTCATTCAAACCAATGGACTAACAAAAAAATATCGCGGACGAGCCGCGGTCAATCAATTGAACCTTGAAATCACACAAGGGGATATATATGGCTTCCTAGGACCAAACGGAGCCGGCAAGACAACCACGATCCGGATGCTGCTCGGTCTAATTAAGCCGACATCGGGCTCCATCTCAATCTTCGGTCGCGATTTGCGTAAAGATAAATTGGCGATTCTGAAGCGGATCGGCTCGTTGGTCGAGTATCCTTCCTATTATGGCCATCTGAACGCCATTGACAATCTGGAGGCACTGCGACGGATCCTGGACGTTCCCAAATCACGGATTGACGAAGTGCTGGAGATCGTCTCGTTAACTTCAGAAGCACGCCGACCAGTTAAGGGCTATTCACTCGGGATGAGACAGCGCCTTGGCATCGCCGCTTCCCTGCTCGGCAACCCGGAGCTGCTTATCCTTGACGAACCGACGAACGGCTTGGACCCATCGGGGATTCATGAGATCCGTGAGTTAATTAAGCGCATGCCAGAGCAGTATGGTATTACTGTACTGGTCTCCAGTCACTTGCTGAGCGAAATTGAGCAAATGGCTGGAACGGTCGGCATTATTCGGGAGGGTCAGATGGTATTCCAGGATACGATCTCTAATCTTCAGATGAAGGCTTCCCATCATATCAAGCTTGTCGTCTCCGAGCCGGAATCCGCACTCTGGCTTGCCCGGGATCTCGGTTCTATCGGCAGCCTTGAGAAGAATACATTGGTCTTCCCTGACATGCAGGACACCAGGATCGCTGCGTTAGTCAAACGTCTAGTAGAGAATGGCCATGATATATACCGGGTAGAGCAAGAGAGAAAATCACTCGAGGATATCTTCATGCAGGTCATCGGGGAGGGGAATTAGCCATGATGCTTCGTTCGCTATCGGCTGACTTCCTGAAAATCCGCGGCAAAGGAATTTGGCTTCTCATCATTCTCGCGCCGCTCGGAGTAGTAGCTATTGAAGCGCTAAACTTCGGGCTTCGCTTCGATTACCTAGGTAAAATATATGCCGACGACCTCTGGGGAGGTCTTATCGGGGAGACAACAATGTTCGTTCCGATCTCCTTATATCTAGGCTGTACATTAGTCAGTTCACTTATTGCCAATGTCGAGCATCAGCTCAATTCATGGAAGCAATTGCTCGCGCTGCCTATCTCGCGCACAGCGGTATTTAGCGGTAAGTTCACCCTGAGTGTGCTTCTTCTATTCGTGTCCTGTATCGTTCTATCGATCGGAACTATCATACTCGGGATGTCGCTAGGATTCGGTACGCATATACCTTGGAAAGACCTGCTGACCATGGGCTTCTTCCCATTCTTGGCCACTATGCCGGTCTTATCCCTGCAGCTATGGCTGTCACTTACTTTCCAGAATCAGACGTTGCCAGTATCACTAGGCGTTCTGATCTCACTGATGTCGCCCTTCCTTATGCAATTATCCGAATGGTTCCCGTTGAACTGGCCAATAATGGCCCTTCGTTCCGAGCATCAGCTTTGGTTCATCGGTTTTGGCATTGGCGTAGGGATTATCATTATGCTGATTGGCCTTGTTCATTTCAATAGAAAGGATGTGGATTAAGATGCGGACTTTTGCTCGAATCCTATCTTCCGAACAGCTTAAAATGTCGAAGTCGCGTCTGTGGCTTATTTTAATCGTCAGTCCCATCCTGGCCTGTCTGATCGGTGTCTTCGCCAATCTGCCGTCAGGTCCGGTAGCATGGCCGATGTTAATTGCCTCAATGGTTATGCTCCATGGCTTACTGATCCTGCCGATCATAACCGGAGTACTATCGGCCTCCATTTGCCGTTATGAGCACAATGGCGGAGGCTGGAAGCAGCTCCTAGCAATGCCTGTATCACGCACGGCTGTATATTTCGCCAAGCTAACTATTGTAGCCGGCTTATTAGCAATCTGCCAGTTGCTTATGCTAGGGGCTTTCCTTATGGCCGGAGCCTTCCATGGCATATTGGGAGATATCCCTTGGGGAGCCCTGGCCACCAGCCTGATCGGCGGATGGATCGCCTGCTTGCCGCTAGCCACCCTACAGCTTGGCGTCTCCCTGGGCTGGGCTAGCTTCGCCGCTCCACTTGCCGTGAATGTCTCATTAACGATACCGAACATGCTCATCGTAAATTCATCGACTTACGCCCCATTCTATCCATGGGCACAGCCCCTGCTGGCAATGATGCCGACGGGTCAAAGAGACTTCGGTGCATTTAATCTTCCAATAGAGAGTCTGATGGTTACTGTTCTAGGCAGCTTGATCGTCTTCATGATCGTTGGCCTCGTCCATTTTCAACGTAAAGAGATCTAATAGACGGATTGTCCTATTCACTTAGATGCAGGACAGTACGCAAAAAAAACGGCTACCCTACACCAAAACTTCGTGTGCAGGATAGCCCGTTTTATTTTTACCGCTTGGCGTATTTCATTGTCCGCTCGTCCCGGATCACGCCGCTCCAGTTCAACCCGTAAGCGAAATCATACATATGCTGCTCCGAATCCACATGGCACTCCATGTCATGCGCCACATCCTCAAGCTGCTCCTCTACCGTCTTCATATGGGCCGGCATCTGCATCGGCAACAAGCCGGAAGGTTCAAAGGCTCCGCTTATAGCATCCATTATCGCTTGATCCTGTAACCCGAAATTCACCAGAATCGCATCGACCTCACGCTCAAACTCCGCCACAACAGCTGGATTAGAGAGACGCAAGGATACAATGACAGGCTTGCCATTCATCCGTTTCTTCGTCTCCAACACCGTATCCAAATCGGTCTCGTTCTTAGACGTTACGGTCTTACCTTTATATGAGCGGTTCAATACATCGCCTTCACGAGCATCTCCCGCCAGACTCGTCTCACGCGCATAATCGGCTGTATATGGACGATACTGTAGGCTTAATGGAACATATCCGTTGCCTCCCTGCTCCGCATCCTCGCGGCTGTATCCGGTCATCCCAGAGGTTGGGCCCTCAATAAATACTAGCCCGAAGTCCGCTTCTTCCGGATTCTCCGTTACTGTAAAATAGCGACTCACAATATCGAGATTCACCGGATCCACCAGCTTCTCAGCGACAGGGTTTCCGAACCAGTCATAACCAGCCGCGATATACCGCTTCGGAATATATACTTTGCTCTTTGAGGCTATTGGCAGCACATTCTCTTTGTTCTTAAGCATAACAATAGATTCCAACTGTGCATCATAACCCGCTTGCATAAATTCCGGCCGACCGACCGTCTCAGAGCTTAACGTCGGATCCAGGTACGGATTCTCAAACAGCCCCAAGCGGAAAACATTAAGCAATAAGCGCACTGCGGATTGCTCAAGCCGTTCGCGCATATAGGCTTCGCCATGCTCAGCCACGCCCATCCGGTAAGCCTCCAGCACTGGCCCCTTATCATTGTTCCCGCCGAACTGGTCCACCCCGGCCATCAAAACCTTATAATGGCGTTCAGCTACCGTAAGACCTTCAACCCCCCATGATTTACCGCTCAGGAACTCATCCCGACTCGTCTCATCGGCAGTAATCATCCAGTCCGTACACACTACACCTTCATATCCATACTTATCGCGCAGTAAATCCTTGATCAGATAACGGCTGTACGAATTGCCGACATTCTCATGATAGACTGTATCCTGTTCCGCCGAAATCGTATAATACGGCATCACCGCAGATGCTTGCCTTGTCTTACCATCCAGCTTGAAGGCTCCGTCTACAAAAGGAAGCAAATGCTCTTCAAAGTTATTACCTGGATAGACAGCATACTTGCCGCTGCCAAAATGCGCATCCCTACCTGACTCACCAGAACCGCCGCCAGGCCAATGCTTCACCATCGCATTAACACTATCATGACCCCAGCCGTCAACCAGTTCACTCTCGCCTTCGGAATTTTGGAAGCCATCCACATAGGCTCTGGCCAGATCCGTCGAAAGCTTGGAATCCTCACCAAATGTACCATTAAAGCGGAACCAGCGCGGATCGGTCGCAATATCGATTTGCGGCGATAATGCCGTGGTCAGACCAAGCGCCCGGTACTCCTTGGAAGCAATCTTACCGAACTGCTTCACGACCTCCGGATCGAAGGCTGCCGCTAGCCCCAATGTCTCCGGCCACATGGAGATTGTGCCGCCTGAACCGGCATTGAACTCTGAGCTCGTCTGCGTACCGTGCCGCGGATCAGAGCTGTTGTTGGCCGGAATGCCCAGGCCAGTTCCCTCAACAAAGGCCTGAATCTGATTGTTCCAACGGGCCGCCACCTCCGGGCTCTCTACCGCCGCGACGAGAATATGGCGCACATGATCCTTGGCGAGAAAACCCATCTGCTCATCCGTCATCTCCCACGGCTTGGCCCCGCTCTCCTCGTAGGTCTTCCCTCCATAAGTGCCTGAGAACCAGCCGCCGCTGGCTCCCGGCACATTCTGGTGACTGCTGTACAGCATCAAGCCGGCGATTTGCTCTATGGTCATTTTTGAAGCAAGATCCTTAGCCCGTTCTTCCGCAGGCAATCTCCAATCCTCATATTTATCCAGCTTGCCGTCCTTGCTCAGATCTTTAAAGAAGAGGCCGTTCTGCTTCAGAATCTGTACACCCGATAAGGTTGAATACCCTAGGGTCGGGCCTCCCGGATTTTGTACATATTTGATTTGATTGGTAGTATCCCTATGCTCTCCCATCGTCAAAACTCCTCCTATCACGTATTTATCTATTTTGCAGAGGCTATTCAAAGGTCCGCTCGAATCACTTACTTACAGACCCAGCTTCTGATTCAAATCATCGATGAGCTTCTGGAAATCTGCTTCCGACATGCCTGAGCCAAAGAAGCTGATCATAGAACGCAGTCCGTCGTATTTCTTCCATTTAGCAACTTCTTCAAATAATAGAAGCAGGCCCCCATCCCCCATACTCTCTGCGAAGAGTGCTCCCATATGCTTAATGCTCTCGAGACTGTCATTCATTGCTTTCTCAGCAAATTCAGCTGTCTCTGGAATAGCCAGCAGCTCATAGAACTTCGTATTACGGGTTACCTTGCAGAACGGAATCATCGTCGATACCACTTTGATGGTCGCTCTTAGCGGCGTTGCAACGGAAGAAGAACCAACGACAATATCATACGAGCCCGTCTCCGCGAACCAGTCATGGATTTCCGTGTTGAAATAGGCGAAGGAGCGTTTGTCGAGCGTAAAGTTTACCTCTGTAGACTCTCCCGCTTGCAGTTCCACCTTCTCGAAGCCTTTAAGCTCCTTCACAGGTCTTACCACCGTGCTGTCCAGCGGCTGTACATAGAGCTGCACGATCTCTTTCCCCGTGCGATTTCCGGTATTGCGTACAGTAACTATAATCTCGACAGTATCGCTATCCTTCATAACCTCTTTGCTCAACCTGATATTTTCATAAGTAAAGCTTGTGTAGCTAAGACCATAACCGAACGGGAACAGCGGCTGCTCCTCTTTGGCCTCGTAATAGCGGTACCCTACGAACAAGCCTTCACCATAATTAACCTCACTTTTCCCTCCAGGGAAGTTCAAATATGCTGGAGTCTGCTTCAGACTGACTGGGAAGGTCTCAGCCAGTTTGCCACTTGGGTTCACCTTGCCGAAGAGAATATCCGCTGCCGCGCCCCCGCCGGCTTGCCCGCCCAAATACCCTTCAAGAATGGCTTTGGCGGAGTCCAGCCAAGGCATAACTACCGGCGCACCGTTCGACAGTACAACGATCGTATTCGGCTGTACCTCGGCAACCCTGCGGATCAGCTCGCAATGGGACTCTGGCATATCCAGGTGCTTACGATCGAAGCCCTCTGATTCGAAGCTGTCCGGCAGCCCCGCGAATATAATCGCTGCATCCTTGCCGGCTGCCAGTTGAACCGCTTCAGTGATCAGAGCTTCATCTACCACGTCTTGATTCAAATGGTAACCCTCTGCAAAACCAACCCCATCACCGGCTATCTCGCGGATTGAATCAAGAGCATGGTCTAACTGTGTCGGAGAAATATGCGAGCTACCCCCACCTTGATAGCGAGGCTTTGCTGCAAAGGCGCCGATCACAGCCACCGATTGCTTTGGATCAAGCGGCAGTAGGCTATCTTCATTCTTAAGCAGAACCATACATTCAGCGGCCGTTCGTCTAGCCAGCACGTGATGCTCCTGTTTGTCGTAAGTGAAGCCTTCCTTCCGCGCATCATAGGTCTTGAAGATGACATTCAGCAGTCGTTCAACCGCTTGATCAAGCACAGCTTCATCCATCTTGCCTGATTTCACAGCGTCAACGATCATCTGATCACGATCCGGCCCACTATACGGCATTTCCAGTTCAAGCCCAGCCTGAAGTCCTTTGACGCGTTCATTAATAGCGCCCCAGTCGGTCATCACGAATCCTTGATGGCCCCATCTTTTCTTAAGCACATCCGTCAACAAATATTCATTCTCCGAGCAGAACTCTCCATTAACGAGGTTGTAGGCACACATGACCGTCCAGGCATCGCCCTTGGAAATCGTCCCTTCAAAAGCCCGCAGATAGATTTCATTCAATGTGCGCGCATCCACGATCGTATTGATCGAGTTGCGCAGTGTCTCTTGATTGTTGGCCGCAAAATGCTTCACAGAAGTACCAACGCCTTGCTCCTGAACACCTAGTACATGATGGGTTCCCATCTCCGACGCGAGGAACGGGTCCTCCGAGAAATACTCGAAGTTGCGTCCGCAGAGCGGTGAACGCTTAATGTTCACAGCCGGGCCGAGAATGATCTGGACGTCTTCCGCCTGGCATTCCTCGCCGAGCGCACGCCCGACTTCTTGAATAAGATGACGGTCCCAGGACGAGGCCAGAGCCGCACCGCTCGGGAAGCAGGTTGCCGGTACGCTTTTGCTCGACATATCGCCCGGATTCTCCTGCTTGCGAAGGCCATGTGGACCATCTGTCATGACGATGGAAGGAATACCTACTCTCTCCACCGCTTTGGTCTGCCACATGTTCAGCCCGGAACATAGACTTGCTTTCTCTTCAATGGTCATCTGGGAAATGATAGCTTGAATATTTCTGTCCAAGGTTTGTGTCATAATTTAAGATTCCTCCTTATATTCATCGTGTGTACATGTATACGGAATGATTGTTTACTTACTTTTGCCCGACCTCTGGTAATGGCTTAACCGCCATCATACTAAGCACGACGCAGAGCGCCAGTACAACATAGAAGAATGACCAACCGCCGATGCCCAGCAGAACCGGTGCGATCGCAGGTACGATCGATTGTGGCAAGGCATTCGCGACATTCATCAAGCCGAAGTCCTTGGCTGAGTCCTCTTTCCGAGGAAGGATACGGGCTACAAGGGCCATATCCACTGCCGAGAAGCAGCCTCCGCCCAAACCAATAATCGCTGCGGCGATAACGTACGTGATGTAGTTCGGAATAAAAGCGAACATCAGAAGACCGATAACCATAATAAAAGCGGAACCATACAGGAACGGTTTCTGCTTGCGGTATTTATCCGAGAGAACACCACCAAAGATACTTGTAACCGCCATAGCCAGCATCGAGATAATATTGATTGTCCCCACACTATTCGTTGCCTGTGTCTCTGTGAAGCCCATCCGATTAACGAGCATGACCGTCAAATAAAGAGTGCTGCAATAGCCCATCATCAGCAGAAATTTCGATATGAGTGCCCAGGTGAAGTGCGGGAATTTCCGTGGGCTCGGATAAATTTTGCTCAGCTTCTCACCGAATGGAATTCGCTCTTTTGGAGCACGTTCAATCTCTATCTTGCCATCGCGGATTAAGAAGCAGCTGATCACCGGTCCGATAATTCCTAGAGCACTCAATAAGGTCCACTTCGTAGCCGAGGATACGCCAGGCATCAGCATCATCAATACCATTCCTACTGTCATTGCAATCGGCAGAATCAAGCCAATCAGGCCCGAGATCGTCCCCTGTTTCTCTTGCTTAACCTGATCTGGAATAAGCGCGGTATAAGCCGCCATGGCAAAATTGAAGAACAATTGGGCAACCGACCAACCAACGATAATCTGCCACACCTGAGTAGCTGTACCTACCCATAGCAAGGCCAAGCTTCCGATCACAGAACCGATAAAGATCCAGGTGCGCCGACGGCCAAACCCGATATTCGTCCGGTCGCTGATCGCACCGCCAAGCGGATTGCCAATCAGGGCAAAGAAAGCGCCGATACCGGCGACTAGACCGTAGGATGATGTGTATCCATCAGGGTCGATCTCTATCATTTTAAAAGTCAGCAGCAGAACTGCCGGAGTCATTAGCGCTAACATCATTAATCCGTAACCCAGCATGATGCCGGATGTTAATCTTCCTAGCGGTGTTACGACTTGCCCTCTTATTTTGGACTCTGCCATTAGAAGGACCCCCTTATGATAACTACATATTTGACAGCGCTTTCATATATCTATGATATAAAATAACGCCCGTCTTCCGACAGGCGCTTAATTAGCTTCTTGTAGGGTTATTTTTAATCATTTTTATGCAAGCGCTTCATTCTGGACCGGAAAGGACATTAAATAACGACATACTCGCCATACATCTCCTTGTCCCTTAAAGCAGAGGTGTCAGCACCATCAATTCTAATGCATGCGGCTCAAGCTGTGCTATATAGGTCATTCCGCCATGAATTTCAATCTCCTGTATATGCTTCTGGGGACGCGAGGCAGCGGTCAAATAGACACTATCCTCTTCCGTTACATAATCCGGCGCCCCCATCCTGACCCATTCATCATAACTGCTGCCTTGCTGACGTGATACAGAGTGGGTCTCCATCCGGTACCTTCCTTCGGGAATTCCTTGAAGATCCAGCTCCAGCTTAGCGACCTTTTCATTCTTAAATCCGTTATAACGATTCGTTGCGTTAATAAATGAGTTATCCCCCAGCGCATACAGATCATCGAAGTGACAGTAATTATAGCTTAGCACTTGATAACTACCGCGAGCTTCGGTTACGACATAACCATCGCCTTGGGCAATCAGCCGATCTCCCAGCTTGGACAGAAGCTCATAAGCTGTCATCGCAGCCTTAGGAATCCCGTATTGGGCGATCAGACCAAGACCTCCATGGAACAATTGCTCCGATGCTGGTGTCTCTTCGATATTGTCACTAAGCACCCAGTACCCGAAGCCTTCAATGCTATCCAGATTCTCGACGATATTCTTCGCAATATAGGACGCCTTGTATAGCGTATCATTCGTCAATTCACGATGGTACGCCGTAGAGTTCCACTCTGTCAAATATAGATCGAGGTGAGATAGTCCCAGATCATCCAGCATTCTTTTCTCTTGCGCCAGCATATCCCGAAGAATATCGGGGTTCGGTGATATCGATACAAATTGCTCCATGACAACACGGAAGGACAAGTTGCTCATGGTATACAAATGCTCTAATTTGCGATGATCATTCTCGATGAGATCCTCATGAGGGTAGAAATGGACCGGAAGAAAATCAGGCAAACAATCATGCTCCTGGCAAAATGCAATGAAATTGTGAAAATACGCTACCGTATCCGTCGAGATAATCCGCCCTGGTGCGCCGATCTGCAATCTGCCTGCGACCCGTTTCACTGCACGATACGAATGCAGATAGAACTCATTATATTCATCCACTGTCCCCGGCCAGAATACGGCCAGCTCCGGCTCGTTCCAGAATTCAAGCTTCCAGCTCTCTACCTCTTCACGGCCATACCGGTTGATGCAGTGACGCAGAAACCGATCCAACAGCTCACACCAGCGCTCTATGGAGCTTGGTCCGCTCACGAAGCTGGGGATGAAGAATACCGACTTGCTCTGTTCAGCCGCAAGCTCAGAAGGCATGAACCCTAACTCGATAAACGGCTTCAAACCGATGGATAATAAAAAGTCGAAGAGCTGGTCTACAAAGCGAAAGTTATAATAAGGCTGCCCCTCATCCTCGTGATAGATCATCATACCGTCATCAAATATTCCGTGGAAGCGAATCTCCCGAAAAGGACAGCGCTGCTGCAAATAACGCAGCTGATTCCGCACATCTTCATGCAGTCCTTCCTTGGCCTTGCCGATCGTGATGAGATTCTTCCAGGTATGCCTTAGCTGCCGCCCCTGTATAGACAAGTCAATAGCCTTATTAATTACTTCGATTCCCAGAACCTGCAGCTCCTGACCGGATTGGCTTCGCTGCAAATACTGATTAATGATTCCAAGCGCGCTAGCCCTATTGAAGGCGAGGTAGCCCTGCGATATTCTCTCATTCGTCTTACCCATGACCGGATTGTACTGTCTGCGATACTCGCTTGGGGTCATATGATAACGATTTTTAAACACAGTATAGAACGATTTCGAATTGGGGAAGCCGTGCTTCAGCGCAATTTCATTGACCGGCGTCTCCATATGATTAAGCATGTCGTCCACTGCATTTTTCAAGCGTATTCCACTTACAAATGATTGGAAATTCAGACCGATCTGCTCGCCCAGGAACTTCGATAAATACGGAACAGATAAAAACTCCTTCTCCGCAATTTCCTGCAGCGTGATCGGTTCTTGATAATGCTCTTCTATGTAATTGATAATGCGCAGCATGCGATCCATATATTTTTCCTTAATCGCACCTTCTCCCTCCGGCTCTTCTGTCCGGAACCGCTGCATTAGAATCGAAAATACGCTCAACATACGAATCCGCATTTCCAGCTCGTATACCTCGCCTCGTTTATATGTCATCTGTACCATCTCCGCCAGCAGCTGACGAATGCGATCCAGAGCAGGACGGGATTCCTTGCCCGCCGTACTGGAATCACAATCGAAGTAAGCATGCTCCACACCTTTGATATTCCCCTTAATGAAGGTATCAGGAATTAGAAAAGTCGCGATGATGTTGTTGTGGAAGCCAATTACCTCATGTACATGCCCCGAATTAATCAGTTTGACATCGCCCTCTGACAACGTCTGCTGCTTATGACCCACCGTCACTTCCAGGCTTCCCCGGAGGACAAAGATCATCTCCACACTGTTATGCCAGTGGCTCGGCACATAATTCACACTATGCAAGGAGACATCAAACGGTAAAGTATCGCTTGTCTCCACCAGTTCGTAGATCGATTTTCTCGTCTTCATCATTAGCCTCCTAGAGGATCAAGTTAAGAATAGAACATCCATTCATATTTATGACATCTGTCACTTTGAAGTCATGACAAAGCTTACTACTAAGGTTTTTGAAAATTCTATATCTTTAAATTACGACATAAAGGTCATGTACTTTAAGTTATGGAGGCGAATATCTTGAATCCTATTATTGAACTGCGTAACACGAGCAAAACCTTTAACCATAGAATAGCTGTAAATGATGTATCATTTCAAATCGAACCGGGCTCTGTCACAGCCATCCTTGGCCCTAATGGAGCCGGGAAGACGACCACACTCTCGATGATGCTCGGCCTGCTGGAGCCATCCCAAGGAACGGTCAAGCTGTTTGGCCGCTCGCCCAAAGAACGGTCCGTCAGAGAACGAATCGGAGTCATGCTGCAGCATGTCAGCATCATGGATCGCTTGAAGGTGCGAGAGATTCTCGAACTGACTCGCAACTATTATCCGAATCCCATGGACATGGAATTCCTTATCCATCTCACCGGTCTAACGCCTAGCGACTTGAACCGCTATACCGAGAAGCTATCCGGCGGACAGAAGCGTAGCCTGGGCTTCGCCATGGCACTGGCCGGCGATCCGGAGGTACTGTTCTTCGATGAGCCTACCGTTGGTCTCGATACCATGGCAAGACGCCGCTTCTGGGAGACGGTGCATAAGCTGGCCAAACAAGGCAAGACAATTCTATTCACCACCCATTATCTGCAGGAGGCTGATGATACGGCAAACCGCATCATCCTGTTCAACCAAGGATCAATCGTAGCCGATGGGTCTCCAGGAGAGATCAAGTCGAGGATCATCCATAGCTCCCTGTCCTTTCTATCCGATGAGGACGGACCGGAATTGCGAGCCAAGCTTAGCTTATTGCCACCGGTTACGAACTGCTATAACCGAGACGGAAGAATTTATGTATCCACCGACAACACCGATGCCGCGCTTGCCGCCATCTTTGCAGCCGGACTCCCTGTCCGGGATATAAAGATTCACTCTGGAAGCCTTGATGAAGTATTTGAGCAGTTAACGATGACCCAGGAGGAGACCGCGATATGAAACTAGTAATTACACAATTCAAAATGGAGCTACTACGGATATTCCGTAATCCCTATTATGTATTCTGGTCATTGGCTATGCCGATCGTCTTCTATTTTCTCTTTACTCGTATCATTAGTACTGGAGCTCCCGACGCTGCAGCCTGGAATAATCATTATCTCATGTCGATGGCTGCTTTCAGCATCATGGGCTCGGCTATAATGACATTAGGCATACGTATCGTACAGGAACGCAACCATGGCTGGAGCACATTTATGCGCGTTACCCCGCTTCCGGGAGCGATATATTTTCTGGGTAAAATGTTCGGACAGACGATTATGCATCTAACATCGATCATTTTCATCTTCGTAGCAGGCTACCTAATTAACGGCGTCTCATTGCCAGCACTTACTTGGATTTATTGTGGACTATGGCTTCTGATAGCCTCCTCGCCATTCTTGGCACTAGGCACACTTGTCGGGTGCATGAAGCGGGTTGACACCGCCTCTGGTGTAAGTAATGCCTTATATCTAGTGATGGCCCTTCTGGGAGGGATGTGGATGCCGCTCGAGATATTGCCCAACATCATGCAAAATATCGGTAAATGGATGCCTTCTTACAACTTCGGCAACGGAGCTTGGGAGCTTGTCCAAGGGAATCCTCCGGAATGGAGTAATATTCTCATATTGGCAGGCTACTTTATCCTATTTATGTTAATATCCATATATACAAGAAGGAAGCAAGAAGCGATTTAATCGTAATGCCGTAGGAAGGAGTTCTCTGAATGTTCCCTAGAAAATACGGATTTTTCCCTTATATATGGCTAATATATATCATTATGCCAATCATCAACATTCAGAATGAATCCGGGATCAAGCTGATTATCGGTTATATGATGATCGGCTTGTTCGTCTTAACGTATCGTCAATTATATTTTGCCACGGGCAGAAGCTTCTCCTATTGGCTTGGACTGCAGATGCTGATTATCTCCATCATGAGCGGGTTCTACAGCTTCTACAACCTCTATATGGGCTTCTATACCGCCAATTTCATCGGCTGGTTCACGGACAAGCGAAAATTCAAGATTGCTATGACTGCCTTTGCCGCCGTGGAATCAACACCAGTGATCCTTCTAGTGAAACAAATGCAGATTCAAGAGATGTTGTTCAGTATCCCCTTCTTCCTCATTATGCTGGTCTCTCCATTTGGCATTCGCTCTATGAACCGTCGGCAGCAGTTGGAGAAGGAGCTGGATCAAGCCAATGAACGAATCAAGGAGCTCGTCAAGCGGGAGGAGCGGGTTCGCATCGCTCGTGATCTGCATGATACACTGGGGCACACGCTGTCATTGATCATATTGAAGAGCCAACTCGTTGAGAAAATGACAACCAAGGATCCGCAGCGTGCCCAAAATGAGGCGAGGGAAATCTATCAGACGTCGCGGGCCGCATTACGGCAAGTGAGGGAGCTTGTCTCTGATATGAGAGCCATCACAGTTGCTGAAGAGCTGGCTGAGACGGCCAAGATATTGAAGGTGGCGAATATCAAGCTGGAGATCAAAGGAGATGCGACGCTGGAGGATGTTGCCCTCTTGAATCAGAACATCATTAGCCTCTGTATCAAGGAAGGGGTTACGAATATCGTCAAGCATAGCCAAGCTACGCACTGCCAGATCACGATAGCAAGAACAGAGCGGAAAATTACAGTTCAAATCGAGGATAACGGGATCGGTCCCGCGCAGCAGGATCAGGCGAGCATTAGGTATGGCAACGGATTGAACGGGATGTGTGAACGACTGTCCCTCATCGAAGGCTCCCTATCAGTAGCAGCCGGAGCTAGACAGGGGATGATGATGACCGTGACAATACCACAGATTATTAAAGAACGGGAAGATGGTGAGACAGCATGTTTAAGATTCTGATCGCAGAAGACCAGCGCCTCCTGCGCGGAGCCCTGGCTTCTCTGCTTGATCTTGAGGATGATATTGAGGTCATTGGACAGGCGTCAGACGGTGCTGAGGCACTGGAGCTGATCTGCAAACTTCAACCGGACATCTGTCTCATGGATATTGAGATGCCGCAGCTCAGCGGTCTTGACGTCGCAGAAGAGATACAGGCTAGGGCACTCCCTTGCCGCGTTATCATCCTGACCACCTTCGCACGTCCAGGTTATTTTGAACGGGCCATCAAGGCGAATATCCATGGATACTTACTTAAGGATGAGCCCAGCGACAGACTAGCCGAAGCGATCCGCCGAGTCATGGCAGGACATCGCGAAGTTTCTCCGGAGCTCATCTTCGGCAGCTTGCACAATGAGAATCCGTTAACAGCCAGAGAGATCAATATTCTCAAGCTGGCTGCTCAAGGAGGCAGCGCAGCGGATATCGCCAAGTCGATGCATTTATCCTATGGCACGGTGCGTAATTATATATCCGAGATCATTAATAAGCTCGAGGCCAAAAATCGGATGGAAGCTGTCCGAATTGCAGAAGAGAAGGGCTGGATATAGCCCATAAAATACGTGTTCAAAAAGGCCAGTTTTCTTATAGCTGCTAGAGCATTTTGCTCCAATCATGGACCATATCCCCTTCCAGATACTTCTCGCAATCCATTGCAGCCATACAGCCTGAACCTGCGGCCGTAATCGCCTGGCGATAGTGCGTATCCTGTACATCGCCGCAAGCGAATACCCCCGGAATACTGGTCCTGGTGGTGCCTGGTGCAACGACGATGTAACCATGTTCATCCGTCTTCACTACGCCTTCCAGGAACTTCGTATTCGGAGTGTGGCCGATGGCGACGAATACTCCTTCCGCTTCGATCAACTCCTCCTGTCCATTCGCGTTGTTACGCACCTTCAAGCCAATCACAGCACCTCCATCATCTGTAGCAACTTCAAGCGGTATCCGATTTAGCGCCCATTTCACCTTCTCATTCTTCCGCACCCGTTCCTGCATAATCTTAGAGGCACGAAGCTCATCACGGCGGTGTACCACCGTTACGCTCGTAGCGAACCGGGTCAGAAATCCCGCTTCTTCCATCGCTGAATCACCGCCTCCGACGACGATAATCCCTTTGCCGCGGAAGAAAAAGCCATCACAGGTCGCGCAAGTACTTACTCCACGCCCGACATTATCCTGCTCTCCAGGAATGCCAAGATATCTTGCTGAGGCGCCCGTAGATACGATAACCGTCTCCGAAGTAAGTTCTTCCCCGCCTTCCAGAGTGAGTCTCAATGGCTTATCTGAGAAATCAACCTTCTTCACCCATCCATTTTTGAATTCCGCACCAAAACGCTCGGCCTGCTTGCGCATCCGATCCATCAGTTCCGGTCCCAGAATGCCTTCGGGGAAGCCCGGGAAATTCTCCACCTCTGTCGTCGTCGTTAACTGTCCTCCCGGCTGAACCCCCTCGATCACCAATGGATTCAGATTGGCTCGTGCCAGATAGATCGCTGCCGTCAGGCCAGATGGACCTGTGCCAATAACAATTGATTTATACATTGTGATCCCTCTCCAATCAGGATATATATTCATTCGAAGTATATAACTTAGATATAGATTAGGATTGTTCCGTCAAGCATTTTATATTCTATGCGGACATAAGTTTCATTCCATTCACCTTTAATGAGACGCAAAAATGCCGATCCTTCCCTCCCATATCAGGGAGGAAGAAATCGGCTCATTAGGATCACAGAATGATTTCAATTGTTATTTACACATCGGGAAGATCGTCTTTGACGCGCCCTCTGCTCCGCATACCTCATCAATTCGGCGACAATATCTTCTTACCGTCGAAGACGAAATACCGTACCGCTCCGCTATCTTCTCATAGGACATAGGGCGGTGATTCATTTTTGCTGTGAGATATTCCAATGCAGCTGCCCAGCCTTCAATATGTGAAATCGATGGAGTATCAGGATAAGATAAGTTCAAATATTGCACCCATAATGATTCCAAGTCATGTTGCTGCTTGATATCTGTGTTGCTGCGCATATGCTCACTAGCCAAATCCAATACGGCCTGCCACTCGTGCTTCCAGATCGGAAGCTGCGGCGAAGTTTGGCTCGGGTCTATCATAAGCGTTGCTTCCCCGGTACATACAGGCAATTCGTAATTAACACCGAGACTACGCAGTACATATAGTGCCAGATCCTTCAGATAGAGATCTTCATTCGGCTCCAGCAGGAACGACTTCAGCGCCTCTTCCACTTCATGATCACCTATAAGACCAAATGCTTGAATAACTTGAAGCTTGGTTCGATTATCCCCATAACGCAGGGCCCAGAAGAAAGAGGATCGAACCAACGGATTATCAGCTAGATCGGCCGGAACCCCTTCCCCCGGCTGCTCCCATTGCTTGATCTGCTCCTCGAATGGGAGATGATAATGATAATGGATCGGTACCGGTCTCGTTCCTGCTGACATCTCTTCAATCTGGCTTAAGTAATACTCGGATACCTCACTGCCCGGTTCAAGCCTATCTACATGACGCCATAACACCTCTGCCTCAGTGAATCGCCCAATATTACACGCGGCTACAGCGGTATAGTGATAAAGAGCCGGGTCCAACCTTAAATCCTCGTCCTTGAGTAGACGCCGGAAATGTCTGTATGCCACATCATGTGCACCAAGTACTCCCATCGTCGTTGCTAATTTAAATAGATGCTCTTGATGGAAGGGAACAATCTTGCGAAGCCTGTGTTCAAGCTCCAGCAGTAATGCAGTCTCTCCCTCATGCTGATACAGAATGGCTAAATTGCATAAGGCATGCAAATTGCCAGGTTCCTGCTCAAGCACCCCATATATCGTCTCGATGGCCTTAGAACATTGCCCCATATAGTAATAACCCAGAGCCAAGTTGTTGCGCGCCGCCCAGAAATCGGGCTGACCTTCCACGATGCTCTCCAGCAGCTTCACGGCTTCGGTGAATTTACCCTGCTCTAACAGCTCGCGGGCTCGGTCATGCTCCAGAACACCAGCCAATGACTTGATCTTCGTTACCTTTGCAGGACGTTCAAGCTCATATTGGAGCAGTTCCATCATTTCCTCAGCCTCGGCTAGAAATTGACCGTTCGGGTCCTCTTCTAAATAAGTAATTAGTGCGTTCTCCGCTTCTTCAAACATATCCATATTCGCATAATTATTTGCCATATAAAAATAGCACTCTGTCATCGCAGGATCGATCTTCTCCAGTATAACGGACAAGGCGGCGTTTGAAGCCTCGTAATCGCCCATCTCCGACAGGATGCCTGCCATATTGCAATGATTGACCGGATTATCCGGTTCATACTCTACTGCTTTGCGAAAATACTTCAATGCCTTGTCATAGTGAAAACGATCCAATGAAGAGACAGCTCTCTCAAAGAAAAAGCCAGCATCCATAGATATAGGCAGCACTTTGGCCCGCTTGCTTCTTCTTCCAGGTTGTTGAGTCTCTTTCAAACAAGGCACCTCCTTCTTTAATTCATTCTTTTAAAATACATGTTCAAAACAACATCTTTTGAATGCTATCCATTTCACAGTATAACACAGCCAACCCCGTCCTCCCATGATAAATGCATTTGGAGAATTACGGTTGTTAAATGAAAGCGCATGATAAATCTAATATTTAGCGATGTAACTTCCAACATAAATGGTAAAAAGATTATTGGTCATATATTTTTTTGGAAGAGGTAGGATAATTTGTGGTGGAGATCTTCTGGGGAAATATAATTATTACCTTAATCGCAATCGCATTCATACTAGCATGTATGGGTGGCTTGGTATATTGGCTAGTTACTAAGCTCAGGAAATAGTAGAGGGGGAGTCATGAGTCAGAGAATCAAATACTCTAAATACTTGTATTCGATTTCATAATAGAACATACCCGATTATGCTGCAAAGCCAGGGTAGGCTAAATGTCAGTTTATTATATCCCCTGGTCTTTGAACAGCGTAGCAATCGAACCGCCATCAAGAATGTATTGGGTTGCCCGAGCCAGCATAGGAGCTACGGATAGGACAGTAACATGCGGACCATGCTGATCCGGTTGGGCAATCGAGTCCGTGATGACCACTTGGGAGATCCAAGGATGACGCAGTCTCTCCTCCGCGTGGTCCGAGAACAGACCGTGCGTCGCACACACAATAGCTTCGCCTGCCCCGCGCTCCTTCAATCCCTGGGCCACATTGACAATCGTTGAACCTGTATCAATCAAATCCTCGATAATGATGGGCGTATAGCCTTCTACATCGCCAATCACATGTGTAATGACCGATTCGTTATGGGCTGGACGCTTCTTAATCATGATTGCGAACGGGGCATCAAGACCATTGGCGAGCTTCTCTGCCATAGAGGCTCGTCCCGCATCCGGGGATACGACGACCGGGTTAGAGATATTCTGTGACTTCAGATAATCTGTCATTAAATCCAGCGCAGTCAAATGATCGACAGGAATGTTGAAGAAGCCCTGTATGGCCGCCGCATGCAAGTCGATAGTTACAACCCGACTCGCCCCGGCTGTAGTAAGTACATCGGCTACCATCTTGGCCGAGATCGGCTCGCGCGGAGCCGACTTGCGCTCCTGTCTCGCATAGCCGTAATAAGGCATAATGATATTAATCGTTCGGGCCGAAGCCCGCTTGGCAGCATCTATCATCACGAGCAATTCAACGAACAGCTCATTAATCGGATGCGCCAGAGATTGGACCAGGAACACATCGCAATTGCGGATGCTCTCCTCATAATGAACGTAAATCTCACCGCTCTTGAAGCGGGACAAAGTGATTCTACCTGGTTCAACCCCCAACCGCTCACAAATTTGCCGCGTCAGTACCGGGTTGGAAGAGCCTGCGAAAATCCGTAACTTGCCTTCCATAATGCCCTCCTAGAGTTCATTGAATTGCTTGTTCAATACCCTTAAAGTTGCTAACACTATTATATCACTACAGCCGAACATTATTTATGGCCGCTCTTGAGCTGCAATGGCACCATCACCCTCTGCCGCTGTTCGAACGTCGCCAATTCACGAACCCCCAGCTTACACAATGTACTACGGGCGATATCCAGGTTCTCGCTTAGCTTCTTCGGGTCGTGGGCATCAGAACCGACCGTTAACGGAATGCCCAATTCTATCGCAGCCTTCAATATTCTGTCGCAAGGGAACATCTCTGCGCACGGCTTCGTTAGTCCCGAAGCATTCAATTCCATCGCTATACCAGCCTCAGCAATAGCAGTTAGAGTCTTTTGCTCCAGTTCGGCCACTTCTTGCTGACGCCCCTCCGGCTTATAATTGAACCGCTTGATCACGTCCAAATGCCCCATGATATCATAGAATCCTGTTCTGGCCGCTTTCTGCACAGCGTCATAATAGGTTTGGTATACCTCGAATACGTCCCGTCCTTCCCAATGATGGACCTGACGGAAATCGGAGACATCCCATTCCTCAAGGAAATGTACCGAGCCAATGACATAATCCCACGGGTAATCATTGATGATCTTCGCAATCTCGTTCTCCCAGCCTTCAATATAATCGGCCTCAAGCCCAACCCGTACTGAAATCGAAGAAGCATATTTCTGCTTCAGCTCAAATGCTTCCTCCACGTATCGTGGCAGCTCTTCCATTGGCATAGCCATCTCTGGATAATAAGTCTGCGGGTTTACATGCAGAAGCGGCATATGATCGGAGACTCCGATTTGGGACAAGCCGATTTCGATACCACGCTGGATATACTCCTCGAGTGTTCCAACGGCGTGCCCGCAGCGGGCATGATGCGTATGGTAATCTATAAGCATATCGCCTCACCTCCGCCCTTAATCACGACGCGGACGCTCGTGTCGGCGCTCCAGCTCAGCCATAATATCATCCAGCGGCAGGTTTCTCTCCCGCAGCAGTACCAGCAAATGATAGATGAGATCACTGACCTCGTATCGCAGCTCGTCGTTATCCTGATTTTTGGCGGCGATAATCGATTCTGCTGTCTCTTCGCCTACCTTCTTCAGGATTTTATCAATGCCTTTCTCGAACAGGTAAGTCGTATAAGCTCCTTCAGGACGTTCAATATAACGCTGGGCAATCAGACTCTCCAATTCAGCTAATACGGCAAAACGGCTGTCTGCTTCGGAAATACCTGCTGCTTCCTGTGGCGAAGCATTTGAAGTTGGCGTCGTAGCCTGATTCAGACTCTCCGTAACCGATCTCTCTGTTGCTAGTCCCTCTTGATCGGCAGAAGCTAACAACCGGTAGAAACAAGTTGTCTCCCCCGTATGACAAGCCGGACCCTGCGGGCTCACGAGTGCTAGCAGCGTATCCCCGTCACAATCGTAATTCAGCGAGAGAATTTGCTGCGTATTGCCTGAAGTAGCCCCTTTATTCCACAGCTCGGAGCGAGAACGGCTCCAGAACCAGGTTTGGCCCGTCTCAATCGATTTCTGCAGCGAGTCTTCATTCATATAGGCGAGCATCAGCACATCCTTTGTAGCAGCATCCTGGACGACCGTAGGGATAAGCCCATCCGCATCCCATTTTATATTCTGCTTCAGCTCCGTATATGATAATGCCAATTGTAGCGGCTGATTCATCGTCATCTTACTTCCACCCCTCTAGCCTTCAAGTCTGCCTTAAGCTCAGGTACTGCTACTTCTTTATAATGAAAGATCGTCGCCGCTAGCGCAGCATCCGCCTGTCCTTCCGTGAATACGTCGTAGAAATCTGCCATCTTGCCAGCTCCGCCGGAAGCGATCACCGGTATGCCAACCTGA
The DNA here is from genome assembly GCF_003991425.1 of Paenibacillus lutimineralis. Lineage (NCBI taxonomy): Bacteria > Bacillati > Bacillota > Bacilli > Caryophanales > Paenibacillaceae > Paenibacillus > Paenibacillus lutimineralis. The sequence goes on along the minus strand of NZ_CP034346.1, from coordinate 172,070 downwards.
CTGCTAACCACCTTCGTTAGCGCAAGATCGAAGCCATCCTTAGTACCATCGGCATCCATACTCGTCAGCAGGATCTCGCCCGCTCCTTTCGCTTCAGCCTCCTGGATCCAGGCTAAGGCTCTCATGCCCGTAGGCTTACGGCCTCCATGGGTGAACACTTCCCAATCTCCCCATTCCGCATTGTACTTGGCGTCTACAGCCACTACAATACACTGCGAGCCGAATCTTCTCGCTCCGTCTAAGATCAGCTCGGGATTGGTTACAGCTGCAGTATTGATGGCAATCTTGTCAGCACCTGCCCTCAAAATCCGCTTCATATCGTCCACTTGCGATATGCCTCCGCCGACCGTGAAGGGAATAGCGATCTCGCCGGCAGTCTGACGCACTACCTCGATCATCGTAGCCCGACCTTCATGGGAAGCGGATATATCAAGAAATACGATCTCATCTGCCCCCTCCCGATCGTAGAGAGCAGCCAGCTCCACCGGATCTCCAGCATCACAAAGATTCACGAAATTAACGCCCTTTACCACTCGTCCGTCCTTCACATCAAGGCAGGGAATAATACGCTTTGCGAGCATGCTCATCGCTCTCCTCTCCAAATTTACGGTGTGTTAGCAAACCTTATAGAGGTTGTTCAAAAAAAATCCACTTTTGATCACGAAGTCAATCAGGCAGCTATTCGACATCGAATCTTGAATTCAGCCGGGTCTAAGCGAATGCTTACGAAGTCATGTTTCCTACGGAAACATCTTAGGTGCTCACGTACTAACCGTACGCTCCGCTCCTCAGACCCTAGCTTTATCCAACTGCAGCGTTTTGAAAAAACGCACATCGGAGCATAAGCTTCGGTGCTAAAAACCGACCTTTTTGAATACGCACTTACAATGCAGAGAACGCCTGAATTGCCTTCGCCAGATCAATATTGCCGGTATAAAGCGCCTTGCCGACAATTGCCCCGCCGATGCCTTGCTTGGCATAAGCAGCCAGCTTCAGCAGATCATCCTGCACCGTCACCCCGCCGGAGGCAATCACCGTGCGCCCCGATACTTCAGCTAGACGGCGGATTGCTTCTACATTCGGTCCCTGCATCATACCGTCGCGGGATATATCGGTAAAAATAAACGTCTCGGCCCCTTTGGATGCCAATTCTTTGGCCAGTTCCTCTGCCTTAACTTCTGATGTCTCCAGCCAGCCGCGTGTCGCAACAAGTCCGTCCCGGGCATCGATGCCAATCGCCACTTTATCGCCATATGTGCCCAGCACCGACTCGGTGAACTCCCGATCCTCAATCGCTGCCGTCCCGATAATAACCCGGCTGACTCCGAGCGACAGCAAGTGTTCCACATCCTGAACTGAGCGCAGCCCGCCTCCGACCTGAACCGGAACCTGTACCGCCCGTGCGATCTCGCCGATCAGCTGATCGTTCATCGGATGACCGGCCTTGGCTCCATCAAGATCGACCAGATGGATGAACTGTCCGCCCTGCTTCTCCCATGACTTAGCCACTTCAATCGGATTATCATTATATACCGTCTCCTGGCTATAATCGCCCTGAATGAGACGAACGCATTTCCCGCCGCGGATATCGATCGCCGGATAAATTACGAATGATGACATTTCCCTTCCCCCCGCACTGGTTAGTTATGATTTCTATAGAACAATATAAGAGGTTCCTCAAAAAGTCCACTTTGATCACGTACTATAAGTGTACTTGCTCATTCTGTCTTGGTAGCACCTTGCATCAATTAGCTTATCGCTGCACCTGACGCAACTAGCGCGAGGAAATTGCGCAGCAGCGCCATGCCCAGCTCACCGCTCTTCTCGGGATGGAACTGCATCCCGAACACATTACCGCGACCTACGATCGCGGTAACTGGCTGGCCGTAGTCGGTCACGGCCAGAAGATCCTGCTCCCGCTCTGGCAGTACATGATAGGAGTGGACGAAGTATACATGTCCTTCGTCAAGTCCTGCCAGAAGCGGGTGCTCCGGCTGCTTGAACTGCAGCCGGTTCCAGCCCATGTGCGGCACCTTCAGGCCGCTCTCCGGGCTGAAACGCACGGCCCGGCCGGGTAGCAGACCCAGGCCGTCGTGCAAGCCATGCTCTCCGCTAGCGGAGAAGAGCAACTGCATCCCGAGGCAGATACCGAGCAGCGGCTTGCCGCTGTCCACAGCCTGCCTCAGCGTGCCATCGAGGCCGGAGGCGGTAAGCTGCTCCATCGCGTCGCCGAAGGCGCCGACTCCAGGCAGCAATATGCCGTCCGCAGCCAGAAGTACGGCTGCATCACCGCTCACGACGGCCTCGTAGCCGAGACGCTCGATGGCTTTGGCAACACTATGTAAGTTGCCCATCCCATAATCGACAATCGCGAGCTTCATGACTAGAGGACTCCCTTCGTCGAAGGCACACCGCTAACGCGCGGATCGATGCTCGTCGCCTCATCAAGCGCCCGGCCCAATGCCTTGAATACCGCTTCAATCATATGATGGGTGTTCTGTCCATAATGTACGATAACATGCAGCGTAATCCGCGCTTCCAGAGCCAACTTCCACAGGAACTCATGCACGAGCTGTACATCGAAGCTGCCAACGCGGTCCGAAGGATATTCAGCCCGATATTCGAAGTGCGGGCGGTTGCTGACATCGATAACTACCTGAGCCAGTGCCTCATCCATTGGAATGAACACGCTAGCATAACGTTTGATCCCCCGCTTGTCACCAAGCGCATGATACAGACATTGGCCCAGACAAATACCGATATCCTCCACCGTATGGTGATCATCGATCTCAATATCCCCATGTGCCTCAACTGATAGATCGAACTGGCCGTGCTTCGTGAATAAGTCCAGCATATGGTTCAGAAACGGAACATCCGTCTCCAATTCAGACTTACCGCTACCATCCAGGCCAAAGCTCAGCTTAATCTGCGTCTCATTCGTGACACGGCTGATCTCCCCTTGCCTTACTGCTACTGCCTTCTCTTCATTTGTCGCCATCGTATGCCCCCGCCTTTCCTTCTAATGCAGTGCCAGATTGTGATTCTTCCTTACGAAGCCGGACCTCAATTGCTCGGGCGTGACCCTCCAGCCCTTCACGACGCGCCAGCTCCATAATGGTCTCTCCGTTCGCGAGAAGAGCTTCCTTGCTATAGTAAATCAAACTCGATTTCTTAATATAATCATCCACATCGACCGGCGACGAGAAGCGCGCTGTACCATTCGTTGGAATGATGTGATTCGGTCCGGCGAAATAATCTCCAACCGGCTCTGAACTGTACGGTCCTAGGAAAATAGCGCCCGCATTCTCGATCTTACCAAGGTAGACGAGCGGGTCCTCCACGATTAATTCGAAATGCTCCGGAGCGAGCCGATTAATGACCTCGATTCCCTCATCGATCGAGTCTACTATAACGATCGCGCCGTAATCCGCGATTGAGGTCGCCGCGATATCCCGGCGCGGCAACTCCGCCAATTGACGCTCCACCTCAGCCTGGCAGGCGGATGCGAACGTAGCAGACGGCGTGACCAGAATAGCTGACGCCATCTCGTCATGCTCTGCCTGGGACAGCAAATCCGCGGCAATATACGCCGGATCGGCGCTATCATCGGCCAGCACAGCAATCTCGCTCGGACCAGCAATACTGTCGATATCTACGACTCCGTACACTTCCCGCTTGGCCAAAGCTACATAAATGTTGCCTGGTCCACAGATTTTGTCTACCGGGACGATCGTGTCCGTACCGTAAGCCAATGCAGCAATCGCTTGTGCACCGCCAATCCGGTAAATCTCATTCACTCCAGCTTCAGCAGCAGCGACGAGAATGTATGGGTCAATCCCTTCCTTACCGCCAGTCGCAGGCGGAGTTACCATGACGATCTCGGGAACACCGGCGACCTGGGCAGGGATGACGTTCATCAGTACGGAGGAAGGATAGGCCGCCTTGCCGCCAGGGACATATACGCCAACCCGCTTCAACGGGCGGATGATCTGTCCAAGCAGACTGCCATCCGGCTGTAGATCCATCCAGGAGTTCCGCTTCTGTCTGGCATGGAACGCACGGATATTCGCGGCTGCCGCAGAAATCGCTGTGACGAACGAAGGCTCTACGTGATCATAAGCGGCCTTAAGCTCAGCTTCAGTAACCCGCAGCGCTCCCGCGTCCAGTCTCACCCTGTCAAACTGCTCCGTATATCGAAGCAGCGCCGCATCACCTTCCCGCTTCACATCCGTGACGATTTGACGCACAGCTGCATTCTGCTCTACTGAGCCATACTCGACTTCCCGCTTCAAATCAAAATCCTGTGCCCTTACGATCTTCATCCTGGCTCCTCCTCATCAATACTGCTTCACATTCATCCTGCTCATGGGACTTAATAGTCTCCGCTTCTATCCATCCCAACCGCTCAACCGGGCTTCCTGTTACCGTTCGATCACCAAGGCTAGAGCATCACATAGAGCCTGGATCTCGGCATTCTTCATCCGATAGCTGACCCGGTTAGCAACAAGCCGACTCGTAATCTCGAATATACGCTCCATTTCCACAAGTCCGTTCTCTCTAAGCGTCTGACCGGTCTCTACCATATCCACAATTCGGTCGGCCAGGCCAATCAATGGGGCAAGCTCAATCGACCCGTTCAGCTTAATCACTTCTACCTGCTGCCCCTGTTCCCTGAAGTATCGCGAGGCCACGTTCGGATATTTGGTAGCCACCCGCTGGTGGATACCTGGCTTCCAGTCAGGCAGCCCGATAACCGACATCCGGCAGCGTGCAATGCCTAGATCGAGCAGCTCATATACGTCACGATCCTCCTCCATCAGCACGTCCTTGCCGACGATACCTATATCAGCTACGCCATACTCCACATAAGTGGGCACATCTACCGGCTTAGCGAGAATAAACTCCATACCGATCTCCGGCAATGGAATAACCAGCTTCCGGGTCTCATCCACATCGTTCGGGATATGGAAGCCCGCCTCTCTGAACAGTGCCGAAGCTTTTTTATAGATACGCCCCTTAGGCATGGCAACCTTAATGATCTCACTCATGACGACCCGCCTCCTCTCATCAGTACTGCCTTATCGGAAATTTATATGATCTCAACCTTTTCTAGTTCTGCTCTAACCTTGAATACCAGCCTGTTTAGAAACTTACCAACGTAATAACGTCGTCCCCGGTCTCTAACTCATCGGGCCCAGATACAAGCTGCATCCGTACGCCTCTTCCTTCACTGCGCAATCGCTCCGCCTCTACATAGGCCCTTCTGCGATTTGATGCATCATACTGCATCAATACAGGCAGCTCGCGTCCAACCTTCAACCCATCGACACCATCCAGAATCCGGTTCGTCTTAAGAGAGAATCCTGTTGCTGGAGCCGGGCGGCCAAATTGCTGCAGCAGCTTATCGTAGCGCCCCCCGCCACAGACGGGAAAGCCGATATCAGCTGCATATCCCTCGAAGATCAACCCTGTATAATAGGAGAAGTCGCCGATCATCGTCAGATCGATAATGACATGTCTGGCCACATCGAAGTCCTCTAGAGCCTCCCAGACTGCACTTAAATATTCGATCGAGCTCTGGACGAGCGAATTATTGCTCAGCTCCAGCGCCTCACGGCAAACTTCCTTGCCGCCACGTAGCTTCAGAATACCAGCCAACTCGTCACGCTGGCCTGCCGATAGATCCAGCCGAGCCAAGATCTCACGATATCCTACAAAGTCCCGTCTCAGCAATCTAGCCTTTAGCTCCTGCTGCACATCCTCACGGCCCGGAATCGCCTCTTCCAGCAGACCATTCAAGAAACCAACATGCCCAAGTGCAATCTTGAAGGAAGATACTCCCGCAGCTTGCAGAGAAGCTACGGCAAGAGCCACCACTTCGGCATCCGCCTCGGCAGAATTATCCCCGACCAGCTCAACCCCCGTCTGATAGAACTCCGCTTCCTTGCCCGCTTCCTCTTCAATTGAGCGAAAGACATTCGCATGATAGGATAAGCGCAGTGGCAAAGGCTCCTCCTTCAATAGGGAAGATACAACCCGGGCAATCGGCGTTGTCATATCGGAACGAAGAACCATCGTCGTCCCCCGATTATTAAGCAATTTGAACAGCTTCTGATCTGACGTAGAGCTGGCTACACCAACCGTGTCATAGTATTCCATCGTCGGGGTCATGATCTGGCAGTAACCCCAGCCAGCCATACAATCCAGCACACGTCGCTCGATCTCCCTTAGCTTCTCGACTGCAAACGGTAAATAATCACGTACACCAGCCGGTTTTTCAAAGCCCTTCGGTTTTGACAATGTCCTCACCTCTCGTCGCTTAAAATACATCCATTATAAGTTCATTTATTTTATCACATTAAAGTACTACCATACTACCAAAATAAAGAATATGGCATATCTTATCATACTTTATCTTGAACCGTCAACGATCGATCCCCCGAATTTTTGAACATTAGATCCAAGATATATTATTGCAAAATCGATTGAATTCGCCGTTATTCCATCCCTATCAGACCTTATCAGTTATAAATAGATAATTAACTCCCAATACATCAATTTTACATGAATATAGTGATATATGCCCATTATTTTTAGTCCATATAAACAAATAGTCGGCCGGGATTTCCCCAACCGACTATTCTTTTTAGCCATTCATCTTCACCGTACGATCCTGGCCAGGACCGTGAGTACCCGGTGCTTTCTTCTTTTTCTTTAGTGAATATGGGACACTGCCCAAGAATATGGACGCAAATGGGAGCCTTCTGAAGCAGAACTGTGTGAAGAGCCATGAAATGGCCAGAGCGCACGCAGAACCGCCGATGATGTATAAGAAGTACATCGCAGAGTCGCCCGGGATCGTATAATGATTTCTTAATCTCCGGTAATAGAGCAGAACTACGGGATGGAACAAATAAACGGCGAAGGACAGTTCGCCCAGACGAGTCAGCGCCTTGTTCCAGAATACCGAGCCTCTCCGCTGAATCAGGAAGGATGCCCGCATCAGCACCAGCGCCGACAATAACGTATGAGCATTCCACAGCACTTCAAACCAGGTAGAGTTCGGACTGCTCCAATGCTGACGGTAAGACAGCCAGATCTGAACATGGGTGAAGGCGATAATCAGCCAGCTTCCCCATAGCAATCCTGTCCACATTTTCTGTTTCCCAGACATGTCCTTCCAGTCGCTCTTAAGCCAGCCTTTGAGGTGTTCAAAGTAGATAGCGATCGCAGCCCCCATGAAATAATAAGCCATGTAGGACGGGGCATAGCTCCCTTTGTTAGGGATATGAAGCTCAAATTTGTTCCAGAAATAAAAACCATACTGAATCGCCAAGCCTAACGGTATGATTAGGGCTAATAGTACTTTGCTCTTCCGGAACGATTGGAATAGCCATAGTAGCAGCGGGAACAGGATATAGAACTGAATGCTGATGAATACGAAATACAGATGCGTATAAGACGTACCCGTAAGTAGCTTCATGCCAAGCTGCTGCAGCTCATACATTTTGGAATTACTCGCCAGCTCCCCGCGCTGCCAAGCAACCAACAAGAAATAACAGCAAGAGACCAATATATAGGGGAGAATAATATACGCAAGACGCTTCTTATAGAAATGTCCAATCAGTTCCTTGTTTACAGGTCGATCATAATAGTTATAGAACAATACAAAGCTGCTTAGAAAGATAAAGCAAGGGGTACCAATCTTGAAGAAAATATTCATCCAATTATAGAAATAATAGATTGGCGAGTTCAAGGCTTGCTCCGCAGCCGCAAAAGATGAAGAGTGTACCTGAATAACACAGAAGATAGCCATCGCCCTAAACAGATCAAGCTGAGGCAGTCTCTCCTTTTTGATGCTTTGACTCACTGTATCAACTCCCGGTAATCATAGTTTCCATCGTTTTACTACCATCATTTATCATACCTTATGTAGGATGAGTTGGGGAGATCGTTTGCAATATTACCTTATTTTCCACTTTTTTTAGCAGCAGCTGCTTACAGTGAAACTCTTAATAAGTCTAAATAAAATAAGCAATTAGAGCGCCTGTCCAAGCTGCTCCAATTGCTTATTTTTTTGCGAGTATTTGTGCCTTATGACATTCGTCCAGGTAATCTATCCGTTATTCCTGACTAGCGGATTCACGGACTCCCTCCGGGCTTTTACGATCAATTTCACGCATCGGATTCCCGCCGACAAAGCTTCCGGGCGCTACATCCTTATGAACCACCGAGCCGGCCGCGACAACTGCGCCATCCCCAATCGTTACTCCCGGCAAAATCGTCGTGTTGGCCCCGATCATCACTTCATCACCGATATGGACCTCCCCAAGCCGATACTCGCGAATTAAGTATTCATGGGCAAGGATCGTCGTGTTATAACCGATGACCGAATTACGACCGATCGTCAGCTTCTCCGGGAAGAAGACATCTACCATAACCATCAGGCCAAACGCGGTATGCTCTCCGACCCTCATCCCAAGAATATGGCGATAAATCCAGTTCTTCAGCGGTAAAATCGGACAATATCTGGCGATTTGTATGAAGATGAAGTTTTTGACGCCCTTCCAGGGGCTGACGGTCCGATATAGCTGCCATAGCGCATTCGGGCCGTTCACTGGATAACGCTCCACTTTCCTCACTTAGTTCCTGGCTCCCATCCCCACAAGATCATATAGATCAGTCATATCATTAAGGATATAATCCGGGTCATACTTCTGCAGCTCCTTAGTGCCTTTCAGCGACCAAGCTACCGCCGCAGAGCGTACGCCTGCCGCGTGGGCAGACAACAGATCCGCAGCACTATCTCCAACCATCAATGTGCTAGCTGGATCTGCATTCAATTGACTTATTGCCGTCAGAATTGGTTCCGCATGCGGCTTAGGATGCTGCACATCCTCCACGGTAATAATGACATCCATATACGGTCTAAGACCGAATAGTTCCAGAGCACGCATCGCCGTATGCCGAATCTTCGTCGTCACCACGCCGAGCTTGATACCCTTCTCATGCAGCGCGCGAATGACTTCCAGGACATGAGGAAATTCCCGTACCAATTCGTCATGATGTTCATTGTTATAGGTACGGTACTCCTTCACCAGATGGCTTACTTCCTCTTTACCTGAAAATATCTGCAGCTGTTCCTCCAACGTCATACCCATGTAGGGAATAATCTGCTCGCGCGTATAGGGCTTGTCCAGATGCTTGTCTATTACATGTATAAAAGTCTTAATAATTAACTCGTTTGTATTTACAATTGTTCCATCCAAATCAAATAATACTGTGCGCATCATGCAGTATGTTACTCCTTTTTATCCTCCGTACTATTCGGCCCATTCAGCGTATTTGCTTCCTCGGCTGAGGTTGTACCGTTGTCTTGCTCAGCAGCAGTTTTAGCTGCTGGAGCAGGCATTTGCAGGGTAGCGATATCGATTTCCGTAGCCTTGGTCGATACAATCGGATCGAGATAAACCGGCATATTCGGAATCGTCTTGCGTCTAACAATGATGAACAAGACCGCAGTGATTACAATCAGAAGAGCCAGCAGTTGCGATATCCGTACATTCCCATATGACGGTGCCAGATATCCCTGTTCAAATCCGATCCATTGCATCGGTGCCCACAGACCATTCACAAATGATGCCAGCCAAGCGGCGCCTTGGAAGGCCAGGCTATCCGTACGCAGGGCCTCAATGAAGAAGCGGCCGATCGAATACCATATGAAATAGGAACAAAATAGTTCGCCGGCACGTAGAAATTTCCGTCTACGCAAGATTAGAAGTAGAAGCAATCCTACGAAGTTCCAGACCGATTCATATAGGAAAGTAGGATGGCGGAAAATGCCCTCCACATTCATTTGATTCACAATAAATGAAGGCAAGTGTAGATAATCTCTTAGGAATGCCTCCGTTGTCTCGCCACCGTACGCTTCCTGGTTAACGAAATTTCCCCAACGGCCGATTAACTGACCGACGAGAAGTGATGGTGCGCAAATATCCGCTATACGCCAGAAGGTATAACCGCGCTTCTTCACGAAGATCAAGGCACAAATAATGGCTCCGATCAGCGCTCCATAGATAGCTATGCCACCGTTCCAGATTTTGAAGACATCCCATAGATTATTCTTATAATCCTCCCATTTGAAGGCAACGAAATAAATCCTTGCCCCGACAATCGCCGATGGGACCCCGAACAGAAGCAAGTCCATGAAGAACTCCTGCGGGATTTTGAATCTCTTCCCTTCCCAGATGGCAAAGAGCAAGCCCATTAGCGCACCTGTTCCCAAGATCAGACCATACCAGTGCACTTCCAAAGCACCGATAGAAAATGCTATCGGGTTCAATAACAAGGTACCCATCGTTCACGCTCCTAATCTAAATCATCGATATCTTCAGCAATCGTCTCTGTCAGCTTCGATGTAAACTGCAAGGCCGCATTATAGCCCATCCGCTTCAAGCGGAAGTTCATTGCAGCTACTTCGATAATGACCGCGAGGTTACGCCCAGGACGTACAGGGATCGTTACTAGTGGTACGTCCGTATCGATGATGCGCGTCGTCTCTTCATCAAGTCCCAGCCGATCATACTGCTTCTCTTGCTGCCAGGCCTCAAGCTTGACGACGAGGGTAATTCTCTTATTGTTGCGGATGGCTCCTGCACCGAATAACGTCATAACATTAATAATACCAACGCCGCGGATCTCAAGCAGATGGCGAATCAATTCAGGCGCTGTACCATGCAACTGATTGTCCGATGTTTGGCGGATTTCAACCGCATCGTCGGCTATCAGTCGATGGCCACGCTTCACCAGCTCAAGCGCTGTCTCGCTCTTCCCGATCCCGCTGCTGCCTGTAATGAGCATTCCTACGCCATACACGTCTACCAATACGCCGTGAATCGTGGCCGTAGGTGCCAGCTTCTTCTCCAAGAAGCTCGTAATACGGCTGGATAGAATCGTTGTAGCCATGCTGCTGCGCAGTACAGGAAGGTTCTTCTCCGCACTGATCTCGATCAATTCCTCAGGAACATTCCATGCTCTCGTCACGATAATACAAGGTGTCTCCTCGTTGCTGCACAACAGCTGCATCCGTTCCCGGCGCTGCTCCATCGTTAATGTTTCATAAAAAGCCAACTCGGTCTTGCCTAAGATCTGAACACGTTCTGGTGGGTGATACTCAAAATAACCAGCCATTTCCAAACCTGGACGATATAGATCGTCAACCGTGATCACACGTTTTAGCCCTTGTTCACCGGAAATGACCTCGAGTCCAAATTGACCCACCAATTCCGATACCTTAACCTTTTTTGCCATGGTGTTCTTCCTTTCCTATCAGGCATCCAGGCCCAAGTATATACCTCTCTTGAACAGGATGTCTGCCGAATATGTTAAGCTGTCAACAAAAACCAATTTATACCGTGCTAATGTATTCATCGTAAATGAAAACGCCTCGTAAATCAATCACAGCTCTCCTATTAAACAAAGAACCGTCCCGAAGGACGGTTCTTTGAAAGATAATCCAGGGATTATCTTATCAATTAGCTATTAGTTATTTGAAAACGTTCAATTCAGTTTCCTTGTCGAAGATATGAATCTTGTTCATATCGATGGCAAGCTTCACATTGTCGCCTTCACGAGTGTTCGAACGGCCATCAACGCGAGCGATCAATGGGGAAGTGCTGTTCAAGTACAACAGCATTTCGTGACCAAGGTTCTCTGTTACGTCTACACTTCCCGTGAAGACGGTATTTGGGGATCCTTCCAAGAAGATCGGCTCTTCATGAATATCTTCAGGACGTACGCCCATGATTACTTCCTTGCCTATGCATCCTTTTTCCTTCAGGGTAACAGCTTTACCTTGAGGTACTTCAACTTTGAGAGAATCGGATTGGAAGTATACAGAACCGTTTTGCTCTACAATTTTACCGTTAATAAAGTTCATTGTAGGGGAACCGATAAATCCAGCTACGAAAATATTATTTGGTTGGTTATACAATTCTTCCGGAGAAGCAGCTTGTTGAATGATACCGTCGTGCATAACTACGATACGGTCACCCATCGTCATAGCCTCTGTTTGGTCATGCGTTACATAGATACAAGTGGTTTCCAGACGTTTAACCAGCTTTGTGATTTCCGCACGCATTTGACCACGAAGTTTAGCGTCCAAGTTGGAAAGAGGTTCGTCCATAAGGAACACTTGAGGATCGCGGACGATAGCGCGGCCCAAGGCAACCCGTTGACGCTGACCACCGGAGAGAGCTTTTGGTTTACGATCAAGCAAATGCTCGATGTCGAGGATCTTAGCAGCCTCGCGTACACGTTGATCGATTTCTTCCTTCTTCACTTTGCGAAGTTTCAAACCGAACGCCATGTTTTGATATACGTTCATATGCGGATACAAAGCGTAGGATTGGAATACCATCGCGATGTCACGGTCTTTCGGAGCTACGTCGTTCACGACGCGGTCGCCGATATACAATTTACCTTCGGTAATTTCTTCAAGACCAGCGATCATACGAAGAGTTGTAGATTTACCGCAACCGGAAGGACCTACGAGTACGAGGAACTCCTTATCTGCGATATCAAGGTTTACGTCCATAACCGTTGCTTTATCAGCACCTGCATATTTCTTGAAAATGTGTTCTAAGCGTACGCCTGCCATTTGTTTTCCTCCTAATAATAAGTGATTTATAAACTGTCTTTGCTTAAATGTAATCGGATACAACTTCTGTATATATAGTAACCCATAAGCCCAGTAGACTACCATCCACAAACTGCACAAAAATACTATAGCCTTTTCGTAACTTTATACAATAGGATCCTCAGCTTCACCAGAACCGCATCTTGAAAGCTCCTAACATCAAGCCCCGTCTCCTGTTTGAACTTATCAAGTCGGTAAAGCAAGGTATTGCGATGTATATATAAGCGCTTCGCTGTCTCGCTTACATTGCAATCCAGCTGAAAGAAATTCTCAAGTGTAATCAGCGTCTCTTCATCCTCAAGCAGATGGGAGTCGACCCCGCTCTCCTCAATAAATTGCAGTCTCCGATCATCCGGTATATGGTATACAAGCCGTTCAAGCTCCAAATCCCAAGGCAGATAGATATGCTCTGATACCTGAAAGATCCGCCCGAGCAACAGCGTTTCCTGCAGAGCAATCGTCGTCGGTACAAGCCGCTCCTGGTTGATCAGCTTGTCCCCTACAGTTAAGCGGAATCCTCCTCCACCCCATTCATTGGCGATCAGCTCATACAATCCCTGACAAAGCGCACCTAACATATCACGTTCTGTCTCAATCCCCTCATTGCTCTCATCCTGCACATCCAGCAAAAGAGCCTCCCGAACCAGGACAAGCCATGACTCTCTCATAGGAACGAGGACAACCTCACCCCCAAAATAACTACGTAGCAATTTGTTTAGCTTGGAATATTGAACCTCCTGACCCGGCCGATCCTCGCAGCCTAACAGAAAAAGGAATAAATTTTCCGCTAGCTTGGGCTTAATAGCCATATCATCTGGAACAGTACTCTGTATATTGCCGCTTTTAATTTGCTCCTGCAGCCATTTGCCAAGCTCTATGCAGCGGGATTCCTCATCTCGTTTTGACGGAAAGGGATGATGGTTCGATTTCTCACGGGCTGCAGACAGCAGGAGATCGATCAATCTAATTTCCCGTTCTGTCAGTGGAGTTTCGGCCTCAAAAACATACACCTTGGAAGAATCCGTTTTCCATAGCCATCGAGGCCGGTCATGCAACCGAGCCATTCCGGAAGATGGTTGATTCAAGCTATTGCCATTTGCCAAGCTATTCCAAATCTCTTGATCCATCTCTAACAAAGATAAGGATGATCCTATAATCCCCTCTAACTGTCGCTTCAGCTCTTTTATATCCATACCTCAATTGCCTCTCTGATCTATAGGTTTTGGTTGTATGAATTTATTGTATCACAAACAAGGCAGCAAAAATTTTCTCCAGTTTGTAATTGAAATCACAAAACTGCCTCTGGCTCAATCCTATGCTTGGAGTGGCAAGATTATCGAAAGGTATCCACCCTAATTATATGCTTCACTGTACTGATTGCTGGCGGATTCTGGATTTTCAAATCACAGGCTCCTATCCCGCTTAAAGTAGTAAATAGCCGAGGTGATGTGTTAACTACGCAAGAACAAATCACTGGTGGTCAGACAGTATTCCAGAAATACGGGTTGATGGTCTATGCTACAGTGCTTGGATATGGCTCCTATCTCGGTCCAGATTATACTGCAGAGTCACTTAAAATCATGGTCGACGCGATGCATGATCAGCATGCACATGCCGAATACAGCAAACCTTATGCAGAGCTCACTCAAGATCAACAAACATCGATATTCGATCAAGTAAAGCGGGAGATGAAGCAAAATCGCTACGACAAGCAGAGTCATACCTTGACTCTGACAGATGGCCAGGCAGAGGGACTAGCCGAAATAAGGGCCTAGCGGTATACTTGGCATCGGCCACCATTACGATTACAATGGATCCTCTGAAATATGGATCGCCCTGGGTGCGTTGTTCTCAGCATTAGAAGTTATTACGCTTACCCTTTTGATCATGGAGGCTTACGATCAATACAAAGTAATGAAAGACGGCGGAACGAACTTCCCGTATACTTCGTCCTTCCGATTCCTAGTTTCAACTGCGGTTTGGAATTTACTCGGTGCCGGGGTACTTGGCTTCCTCATAAATCTGCCAGCTGTTAGTTATTTTGAACATGGATCAACGTTGACTACTGCGCATGCGCACGGCTCCATGATGGGTGTCTATGGTATGTTTGCCGTTGCTGTACTGTTATATTCACTTCGCAATATTGTGAAGTCTGATCACCCTTTCCACGTAGTTAATGGATGGGGTGGTTTTTAATATTGAAAATGTAACAATTTTGGATTATTTGCTGTGACCCCCCTCACGATTCAATCCAATTCTACGTTTTTATAATGAGGTAGAAAGTATGTTTAATTAACAAATACACACATCCTATCTACTTCATCATCCATGGACTAATTAAAACCCATAAAATTGATGAAAAGGGCAACGAACAAATCCTTTCTTTATTAAAAACAGGGGATATGTTCCCACATACCGGACAATTTGGCTCTAACCCTTACCCTACCACGGCTACAACTGTCATTAACACGGAGCTGTTTGCATTGCCTATATCTTCTTTTGAGCAAATTCTAGCGGGCTCGCCAAGTATCGCATTTAAAATGATGGCGGTTATGGCCAGTGAAATTAGAGAGTTGCACAATAAACTACAAGGATTTACTTCAAGAAATCTAGAAGATCGAGGAATCTCTTTCTTAATTAAATTGGCTGAGGATTTCGGTATTAGAATTGATGGAAATATCCTGATTAATGTACCTAGGACTCACCAGGAGATTGCAAATCTGATTGGCTTCACAAGGCAGTCGGTCACCCGTTTATTAAGCAGCTTATGTAAAGAAGGATTACTGACCGTAAATCGCAAAGGTTTTCTCATCCATAATCTTCAAGCCCTGCGAGAACGAGTATGTGTCAAGGAAAACTGCGCTCACTGCCGCGAACACAAATTATATGAGAGATCATAAGAAAAGAACCCTTTCCTTGTAGCATGATCACTACTTGGAAAGGGTTCTTGTTGGGATGAGCCATGAAGGACTCGAACCTTCGACACCCTGATTAAAAGTCAGGTGCTCTACCAACTGAGCTAATGGCTCATAAAAATGGTGGAGGCTGATGGATTCGAACCACCGAACTCGTAGAGAGCAGATTTACAGTCTGCCGTGTTTAGCCACTTCACTAAGCCTCCATATAATATGCCAGCTCTAGGTTTGTCCTAAAACTTGCAAAGTGGCTCGGGACGGAATCGAACCGCCGACACGAGGATTTTCAGTCCTCTGCTCTACCGACTGAGCTACCGAGCCATATGTAATTTGGTCAAAAAAATAAATGGGTAAGTCTTGATAACCTTCCCACTTCTTTGTGGAAACATTCATTTGAAATAAATGGCGGAGCCGACGGGATTCGAACCCGCGGTCTCCTGCGTGACAGGCAGGCATGTTAGGCCTCTACACCACGGCTCCGCGCTGTGATACAAATGGTGCCGGCGAGAGGACTTGAACCCCCAACCTACTGATTACAAGTCAGTTGCTCTACCAATTGAGCTACACCGGCATATGAAGTTAAATGGTGGAGGCTAACGGGATCGAACCGCTGACCCTCTGCTTGTAAGGCAGATGCTCTCCCAGCTGAGCTAAGCCTCCAGGTAAATATGGTAGCGGCGGAGGGGATCGAACCCCCGACCTCACGGGTATGAACCGTACGCTCTAGCCAGCTGAGCTACACCGCCATATTATTATTTATAGCTTGTATGGAAATGGCGGAGAGAGAGGGATTCGAACCCTCGCACCGCTTACGCAGTCTAACCCCTTAGCAGAGGGTCCCCTTATAGCCACTTGGGTATCTCTCCAAAGCCATAAATTCAAGGTTAATCCTTGAAAACTGGATACGAAACTCATTTTGCATTTTAAGATTTTGGATAAGCCCTCGACCGATTAGTACCTGTCAGCTCCATACATTGCTGCACTTCCACCTCAGGCCTATCAACCTCGTCGTCTTCAAGGGGTCTTACTAATTGGGAAATCTCATCTTGAGGGGGGCTTCACGCTTAGATGCTTTCAGCGCTTATCCCTTCCGCACTTAGCTACCCAGCTATGCTCCTGGCGGAACAACTGGTGCACCAGCGGTGCGTCCATCCCGGTCCTCTCGTACTAAGGACAGCTCCTCTCAAATTTCCTACGCCCACGACAGATAGGGACCGAACTGTCTCACGACGTTCTGAACCCAGCTCGCGTACCGCTTTAATGGGCGAACAGCCCAACCCTTGGGACCTACTTCAGCCCCAGGATGCGATGAGCCGACATCGAGGTGCCAAACCTCCCCGTCGATGTGGACTCTTGGGGGAGATAAGCCTGTTATCCCCAGGGTAGCTTTTATCCGTTGAGCGATGGCCCTTCCATGCGGTACCACCGGATCACTAAGCCCGACTTTCGTCCCTGCTCGACTTGTCAGTCTCGCAGTCAAGCTCCCTTTTGCCTTTGCACTCTTCGAATGATTTCCAACCATTCTGAGGGAACCTTGGGGCGCCTCCGTTACTCTTTAGGAGGCGACCGCCCCAGTCAAACTGCCCGCCTGACACTGTCCCCGCACCGGATCACGGTACTAGGTTAGAACTCCGACACGATCAGGGTGGTATCCCAACGGCGCCTCCACCGAAGCTGGCGCTCCGGATTCCTAGGCTCCCACCTATCCTGTACAAATCGTATCAAAGTCCAATATCAAGCTGCAGTAAAGCTCCATGGGGTCTTTCCGTCTTGTCGCGGGTAACCTGCATCTTCACAGGTATTAAAATTTCACCGGATCTCTCGTTGAGACAGCGCCCAAGTCGTTACGCCATTCGTGCGGGTCAGAATTTACCTGACAAGGAATTTCGCTACCTTAGGACCGTTATAGTTACGGCCGCCGTTTACTGGGGCTTCGGTTCATAGCTTCGGGATAAATCCCTAACCACTCCCCTTAACCTTCCAGCACCGGGCAGGCGTCAGCCCGTATACTTCGCCTTGCGGCTTCGCACAGACCTGTGTTTTTGCTAAACAGTCGCTTGGGCCTTTTCACTGCGGCCCCCTCGTGCTATTCACACTACCGGGGCACCCCTTCTCCCTAAGTTACGGGGTCATTTTGCCGAGTTCCTTAACGAGAGTTCTTCCGCGCGCCTTAGAATTCTCTTCTCGCCTACCTGTGTCGGTTTGCGGTACGGGCACCTTCACCTGGCTAGAGGCTTTTCTTGGCAGTGTGAGATCATGACCTTCGGTACTATAAATTTTCCCTCCCCATCACAGCCTAGCCTTAACGATGTGCGGATTTGCCTACACATCAGCCTCACTGCTTGGACGAGCATCCATCAGCTCGCGTCACTACCCTCCTGCGTCACCCCACTCACTCATAACGGTTTACGGTGGTACAGGAATTTCAACCTGTTGTCCTTCGACTACGCCTTTCGGCCTCGCCTTAGGTCCCGACTTACCCTGAGCGGACGAACCTTCCTCAGGAAACCTTGGGCTTTCGGCGGATCAGATTCTCACTGATCTTTTCGTTACTCATACCGGCATTCTCACTTGTATGCAGTCCACCAGTCCTTCCGGTCCAACTTCAATCCGCATACAACGCTCCCCTACCCCTGATACATAAGTATCAAGCCATAGCTTCGGTGGTGTGTTTAGCCCCGTTACATTTTCGGCGCAGAGTCACTCGACCAGTGAGCTATTACGCACTCTTTAAATGGTGGCTGCTTCTAAGCCAACATCCTGGTTGTCTGTGCAACTCCACATCCTTTCCCACTTAACACACACTTGGGGACCTTAGCTGATGGTCTGGGCTGTTTCCCTTTTGACAATGGATCTTAGCACTCACTGTCTGACTCCCGGATAATAAGTCTATGGCATTCGGAGTTTGACTGAGCTTGGTAACCCTTGGCGGGCCCCGCACCCAATCAGTGCTCTACCTCCACGACTCTTCTTTCCGAGGCTAGCCCTAAAGCTATTTCGGGGAGAACCAGCTATCTCCGAGTTCGATTGGAATTTCTCCGCTACCCCCACCTCATCCCCGCACTTTTCAACGTACGTGGGTTCGGGCCTCCAGTGCGTGTTACCGCACCTTCACCCTGGACAGGGGTAGATCACACGGTTTCGGGTCTACGCCTACAAACTTAGTCGCCCTATTCAGACTCGCTTTCGCTGCGGCTCCGTCTTCTCGACTTAACCTTGCTTGCAAACGTAACTCGCCGGTTCATTCTACAAAAGGCACGCCATCATCCATATAGAGGACTCTGACTTCTTGTAAGCACACGGTTTCAGGATCTATTTCACTCCCCTTCCGGGGTGCTTTTCACCTTTCCCTCACGGTACTGCTTCACTATCGGTCACTAGGGAGTATTTAGCCTTGGCAGATGGTCCTGCCGGATTCATACGGGGTTTCACGTGCCCCGCACTACTCAGGATCCGTCTCGGAGGGATTAGAATTTCGGTTACAGGGCTTTTACCTCTTTTAGCGGGCCTTTCCAGACCTCTTCGCCTACCCTAATCCTTGGTAACTCCATGTGAGACGTCCTACAACCCCAGAGAGCAAGCTCCCTGGTTTGGGCTGTTCCGCGTTCGCTCGCCGCTACTGACGGAATCACTATTGTTTTCTCTTCCTCAGGGTACTTAGATGTTTCAGTTCCCCTGGTATGCCTCTTCATACCCTATGTATTCAGGTATGAGTGACTGGAGATTAATCCAGCCGGGTTTCCCCATTCGGACATCCTCGGATCGACGCTTGCTTACAGCTCCCCGAGGCAGTATCGTTGTTCGCCACGTCCTTCTTCGGCTCCTAGTGCCTAGGCATCCTCCGTGTGCTCTTAGTAGCTTAACCTACACTACTTATTTAAACTTGTTGACACAAGTTCAGCTACGATGGATTTCAATTTGACGTTAAGCCAAATTGAAATCCATCGCTAAAGGAATGTTTCTAAAACGCAAAATTTCGTTTCGTATATCCAGTTTTCAAGGATCAATTGTAAAGATTATATGGTGGAGACAAGCGGGATCGAACCGCTGACCTCCTGCTTGCAAGGCAGGCGCTCTCCCAGCTGAGCTATGCCCCCATATAGGCTTCCCAAAATCATTAAGTTAAGTTATGGGATTTAGATGGTGGGCCCTAGTGGACTCGAACCACCGACCTCACCCTTATCAGGGGTGCGCTCTAACCAACTGAGCTAAGGGCCCATAACTATATTGTGCTTACCCTAGAAGGGTTAGCGCTTGGCGACGTCCTACTCTCCCAGGACCCTTCGGTCCAAGTACCATCGGCGCTAGAGGGCTTAACGGTCGTGTTCGGGATGGGTACGTGTGGAACCCCTCCGCCATTGCCACCAAACGCATGAGAGTTGAACTCTCAAAACTGACCAACGAGTGAGCGTTGCGCTTCCCTAAGGAAGCTTATTTGAATGTTCTCGTTGCAGAGAACGATTCTCCATAGAAAGGAGGTGATCCAGCCGCACCTTCCGATACGGCTACCTTGTTACGACTTCACCCCAATCATCTACCCCACCTTCGGCGGCTGGCTCCTTGCGGTTACCTCACCGACTTCGGGTGTTGTAAACTCTCGTGGTGTGACGGGCGGTGTGTACAAGACCCGGGAACGTATTCACCGCGGCATGCTGATCCGCGATTACTAGCAATTCCGACTTCATGCAGGCGAGTTGCAGCCTGCAATCCGAACTGAGACTGGCTTTTTAGGATTCGCTCCACCTCGCGGCTTCGCTTCCCGTTGTACCAGCCATTGTAGTACGTGTGTAGCCCAGGTCATAAGGGGCATGATGATTTGACGTCATCCCCGCCTTCCTCCGGTTTGTCACCGGCAGTCATTCTAGAGTGCCCACCCAAAGTGCTGGCAACTAAAATCAAGGGTTGCGCTCGTTGCGGGACTTAACCCAACATCTCACGACACGAGCTGACGACAACCATGCACCACCTGTCTTGAATGCTCCGAAGAGGGCACCTATCTCTAGGTGTTACATTCAGATGTCAAGACCTGGTAAGGTTCTTCGCGTTGCTTCGAATTAAACCACATACTCCACTGCTTGTGCGGGTCCCCGTCAATTCCTTTGAGTTTCAGTCTTGCGACCGTACTCCCCAGGCGGAATGCTTAATGTGTTAACTTCGGCACCAAGGGTATCGAAACCCCTAACACCTAGCATTCATCGTTTACGGCGTGGACTACCAGGGTATCTAATCCTGTTTGCTCCCCACGCTTTCGCGCCTCAGCGTCAGTTACAGCCCAGAGAGTCGCCTTCGCCACTGGTGTTCCTCCACATCTCTACGCATTTCACCGCTACACGTGGAATTCCACTCTCCTCTTCTGCACTCAAGCTACCCAGTTTCCAATGCGACCTAAGGTTGAGCCTTAGGATTAAACACCAGACTTAAATAGCCGCCTGCGCGCGCTTTACGCCCAATAATTCCGGACAACGCTTGCCCCCTACGTATTACCGCGGCTGCTGGCACGTAGTTAGCCGGGGCTTTCTTCTCAGGTACCGTCACTCCGGTAGCAGTTACTCTACCGGACGTTCTTCCCTGGCAACAGAGCTTTACGATCCGAAAACCTTCATCACTCACGCGGCGTTGCTCCGTCAGACTTTCGTCCATTGCGGAAGATTCCCTACTGCTGCCTCCCGTAGGAGTCTGGGCCGTGTCTCAGTCCCAGTGTGGCCGTTCACCCTCTCAGGTCGGCTACGCATCGTCGCCTTGGTGAGCCGTTACCCCACCAACTAGCTAATGCGCCGCAGGTCCATCTATAAGTGACAGATTGCTCCGTCTTTCATTATCTCCCCATGCGAGAAAATAAATTATCCGGTATTAGCTAACGTTTCCGCTAGTTATCCCAGTCTTACAGGCAGGTTACCTACGTGTTACTCACCCGTCCGCCGCTAACCATCAGGAGAGCAAGCTCTCCATCAAGTCCGCTCGACTTGCATGTATTAGGCACGCCGCCAGCGTTCGTCCTGAGCCAGGATCAAACTCTCCAATAAAGTGTTTCATTGAAAGAGCGATTAGCTCATTTTGAATCTGACTTATTTCTTAGATTTCACTTGACGTGAAACCCGCTCACTCGTTGTTCAGTTTTCAAAGATCAACTTCGTTTTCAGCGCTGCTGCGTTCTCAGCAGCGACCTTTATAATATATCATGTTCGCCTCGTTTGTGTCAAGAAGTTTTTTTAACTTTGTTTTTTTGAAGTTATCAAAACAGCTTGACCTCTTAGAGAAGCGATTAATAATGTACCATAGAAACGGATTGCTCGTCAACAGTCAAATCATAGTTAATTTTAACCCTAACAGAAGAGCTACCCCTGGCAATCCGAGCACAAGCGCCGTACTAATTGTAATCGGGTTCAGAGGGATGTATGCCTCGCTCAACAATCCGGAGAAATTCACGATATAAATCCCTAGCGCAGCCAGGACAATATGTAGCCCCATCCGGGTTAACCACGCTAGACCTAGCTTACGTGAAAAGACGACATACAGCAGAAAGAGCAAAGAAACAGCTAAAACACCTATTAGAATAATTCTCACCGTCTCGTCCCATCCTTTCCTTAAAAGGTTGTTCAAAAAACCACTTTTGATAAGAAAACCGATCTTTTTGAACATTCACCTTACTCAAAATAGGAACCATATTGGAAGGCATCCCATCTTACATTAGCCTGTTTGGCCCGTTTAAGTTCAATTTGATACCTTCTCTCCGCGGCCTCCAGTGTATAAATGGCCACATCAATATTATCCTGACCTACCGCCTCCTGAAATGCCATATAGGCCCACTCCCACTCCTTACGAGCCTTATTGACCTCATGGTAGAGCATCCTCTTATACTCTTCCTCCTGACCCGGCTCCAATGTTACGGACAATAGCTCCTTGCTCTCAGCAATCTTATGTCTCATGGCCGTTAACCCCCTCATTCCGGTTTATTCCATGTGTATCGGGCGAGGGACAAACTTAGAACCAAAAAAACAAAGAACCTTAATCCAAAAGAAGAGGTTATTCTTCTGGATTAAGGTTCTCCACAAAAGGTATAAATCAACTGAGTTCTCTCCGACCCTCAAGTGCCTTGGACAGTGTTACCTCATCCGCATACTCAAGGTCACCGCCAACCGGCAGTCCATGGGCAATCCGTGTAACCCGAATATCGAAAGGCTTCACCAGCCGCGAAATATACATAGCTGTGGCTTCGCCTTCAATATTCGGATTAGTAGCAAGGATCAGTTCCTTGACCCGTTCATCACTTAGACGAGTTAGCAGTTCCTTCAGACGGATATCATCCGGGCCAAGACCTTCCATAGGGGATATCGCCCCTTGAAGCACATGATAGTAGCCGTCAAATTCCTTCGTTCTCTCCATCGCTACCAGATCCTTCGATTCCTGAACAACGCAGATCACAGAAGGATCGCGAGTCTTATCCTGACAGATCCGACACGGGTCCGTATCCGTAATATTGCAGCAGACGGAACAGTAATGAAGATTTCTCTTCACGCTGACGAGGGCTTTGGCGAAATCTATGACGTCATCTTCTTCCATGCGTAGCACATGAAAAGCCAGCCTAGCTGCGGTCTTAGGGCCGATACCTGGCAAATGTGTAAAAGCATCGATCAGCTTCGCGATCGGTTCGGGATAATACAATGGGAGTGTTCTCCTTCAATCTGGATTAAAATAGACCTGGAATTTTCATTCCGCCTGTAAATTTGCCCATATCCTGGTTAGCGAGTTCTTCGGCTTTGCCAAGAGCATCATTTACCGCAGCAAGGATAAGATCCTGCAGCATTTCCACATCATCCGGATCAACCGCTTCTGGCTTGATGTTGACGGACAACACCTTCTTATGTCCATTCACTTCTACAGTTACAACGCCGCCACCTGCACTACCATCCACTGTCTTAGTGGCAAGTTCCTCTTGTGCCTTCAGCATTTGCTCTTGCATTTTCTTCACTTGCTTCATCATTTGGTTCATATTGTTCACGTAAGACACATCTCCTTCAATTCAATAAGTGATTTATTTATGTGTTGTTAATCATACCAAAAAGTTACTCTTTAATCACGACGAGATCTTCTCCAAACATTTCTAGAGCCTCATCGACCCAAGGTTCCTTGCTCCCGCCCTGCTCTTCCTCATGCTCAAGCTCCAGAGGCTGCGCCGGAGCAGCCGTCCCACTCTGAATCGCTTCACTCCAGTCCTTAAGCATCATAGTTACCAGACGGTATGGCTTACCGAATTGGCGTTCAAGTACCTGCTCGATAACACCTTTATGGGCTGGCTTCTCTGTTGTCTCCCGGTGAATCTCATTCTTGAAAGCAACCAGAATAGCATCCTCCAGTACAGAGACAGGCTCCCCATTCATGAACCAGGCGTGAATCGTCACCTTCTCATCTTTAACGGCCTGCAGCACCTGGTGCCATTTGCTCTGAACCTTGGCGGTATCCGAATCGTCTTTCTGAGCGACGTACCGATCCATGCCGGACGGTATTTTGGCCGCCGAGGAGACGCGTGGCGATGCACCTCTGGATGATCGGGCTGAGCTTGCTTGGCTAGAAGCCTGTGCTCCACCTCCACCAGCCGCTGCCAGACCACCCTGCAGCGCCTTCTCAAGCTTCTTCTCCAGCTCGACCAACTGCTGCTTGAGCTGCTTAATCTCCGAAGCCTCGGCTACGTGAGCAGCGCTTCCCGCACCCTCTCCCGACGCAGATTCCTGCTGCGGAATACTACAGAGCTTCAATAAAGCGACTTCGAACAGCATCTGCGGCTGCTGAGAATACTTCATCTCCGTCTGATAGTGATTCAACGTCTCAATAATCCGGAACAATTGAGGCCGTGAGAAAGCATGCGCCATCTCCCTGTAATCCTCTGGATCAAGTACACGCTCGGTCAGCTTGTCCGCCTGAGGGACGGTCTTGATCATCAGCAGATCGCGGAAATAATACATCAAGTTCTCCATGCACTTATCGGCGCTCTTGCCTTCCTGCATGAGCTGTTCAATGATCTGCATCATGCTGCCGACATCACCTTCAATTAGGGTCTGAGCCAGCTGAGCGAACTGCTTGGACGGAATCCCACCGGTTAAGCTCATCACTTGCTCGTAAGAGACATGTCCATCCGTAAATGAAGCGATCTGATCCAGAATGCTGAGGGCATCCCGCATTCCCCCATCAGACAACCTGCAAATATACTGAATAGCATCTTCTTCGGCGGTGATCCCTTCTTGCTCGCATATCATCTTCAGACGACCAGCCTGCTCTTCCAATGAGACACGACGGAAGTCAAAGCGCTGACAGCGCGAGATTACCGTCGCCGGAAGCCGGTGCGGCTCAGTTGTAGCCAGAATGAACATCACGTGTGGAGGCGGCTCCTCAAGCGTCTTGAGTAGCGCATTAAAAGCTTCAGTTGTTAACATATGAACTTCATCGATAATATAAACCTTTTGCCGCACTTCCGTAGGGGCGTACTTCACCTTCTCCCGAAGATCGCGGATTTCTTCGACCCCCCGGTTGGAAGCGGCGTCAATTTCAAGCACATCCATCACAGCGCCTGCAGTAATCCTCCGGCATGCTTCGCACTCATTGCAAGGCTCTGCTGCAGGACCCTTCTCGCAGTTAACTGCTTTGGCCAGGACCTTGGCAGTTGTCGTCTTCCCCGTCCCGCGCGGTCCGCTAAATAAATAAGCATGCGATAGGCGCTGCTCACGAATCGCATTCTGCAGTGTACGGATAATATGCTGTTGTCCTACCATGTCTTGAAACGACTGCGGCCGCCAAGCACGGTACAACGCAATATGCTCCATTGCGGCACCTTCTTTCTATCCCTAGGGCGGCTCAGTCGCCGCCCTCTTATTATACTATACTCACGTGAACAGAAAAACTTCTACAAGAGGTTGTTCAAAAAGTCCGCTTTTGATCACGAAGTAACACTGAGAGCTTATTCGACATCGAATCTTGAATTCAGCCGGGCCTTCCGGTGCTCACGTAGGTTTTGCCTACGCTCCGCTCCTCAGTCCCTAGCTTCATTCAACCTTCTCGGTGCTGAAAACCGGACTTTTTGAACACGCACTATATGTTACCCATCAGCTATCTAAGAAGAGGTATCTACCAGAGTAGCCACATCCCCATAAAAAAACATCTCTGTCCCAAGACAAAGATGTACTCTTATTCAATATGTAGCCGTGCACCTGTTATTGATCATTGCGATCCGAGCGGCACCCTTATGGCTCAACTCGGGACAGGCACTCCTCCGGCACATGAGTGGGACTGCTTATGGCTGCTTCCTTCCGGACCTGACCAGATTCACAGTTACTCATTGCGGAGGACCCATCCGTCAACGTCTGCCATAAAGACCGGACCTCACATCGACAAGACCTCTAACAGGAATTCAACCTCGCTATAGCGGATTGCGAGTTACAGGGCACCGCTACCTCCCCATCTAGCACGGTGAAATTAAGTATATCTCATGCCTATCCAAATTGCAACCTAGGAGAAAAACTTGGCTGCCCAACCAATTCTGGCAGCAAATCTACTCTTCTAATAGTTAGTTCTCTTCGCTAGCTGGCTTGTTCTCCGATTCATAATCACCCTTACTGGATATCAGTGAATAACCTATACCCGAGTAGGTCTTAATCACTTCCAGATAGTGATCACAGCCAGCCTGCTTCAGCTTCTTGCGGACCCGAGCCACCGCTACTCTCAGATACTCAATTTCGTTACTATAGTCCGGTCCCCATACGGTCGTCAATATCTGCTCATGACTAATAATCTTGTCCATGTGCATCCCTAGAAGCTCCAGAATCAAATATTCAATATTCGTCAGCTTCACTTCATTCCCTTTGACATAGACGCGCTTCTGGGCGATGTTGATCTCGAGATTAAAGGTTGTAATCCGGCTCTCCTCACGTCCGAGCTCATAATTCACCTTTGTTCTCCGCAACACAGCCTTCACTCTGGCGAACAGCTCGTCCAGAGAGAACGGCTTCGTCAAATAATCATCAGCCTCCAGATCGAAGGCTTGAAGCATATCGTCGGATGCGCTGCGCGCCGTCAGGAAGATTACCGGGACCTTGCTAAATTTGCGGAGCTGCTTCAATACCGTAAAGCCATCCATATCGGGCATCATCACATCAAGTAAAACCAGGTCAGGCTCATGCAAGTCGAATTGCTCCAGGAACTGCTCGCCGTTGGAGAATGTACAGACTTGATAGTTAAAAGACAGCAAATTCGCTTTAATGAATCGTACGATCTTCGGTTCATCGTCCACGATTGCTATTTTATAGTTATTCTTCATCTTTACCTCCTATGGAACTTGAATAATCGGCAGTTTAACGGTAAAGGTGCTTCCTTCATTTAGTTGGCTCTTCACATATATTTCGCCGCCATGCTCGCGGATCAGGCCCTCGCTGATCGACAGACCGAGGCCGGACCCTCCGCTCTTTCGTGCCGCTGAAATATCGGCTCTATAGAAACGCTCAAATATTTTCTTCTGATATTTCTCAGAAATGCCGATTCCATTATCTGTTACTTCTATATAAATAAATTGATCATCATGATAAATATTGACGACAATCTTCTTTTCATTCGCATCATTATAAGTAAGTCCATTAATAATCAGATTGATCAGAACTTGCCTTACACGAGCTTCATCTCCGTATAATAACGGGAAGTTAGACATCGTATCATAATTAAACACGATCTCGCCTTGGCTCATTGCCTTCTCAGGAAGTTGATTCATCGTTCCCTTGATCAGTTGGAACAGTGGGAAGAAATCCTGATGCAACAGCAAGGTGCCTGTCTCAATCTTCTTCACATCCATCCAGACGTCAATCAGCTCTTGTAAATGAAGCACGTCCTCATGGATTCCTAGCAGCAGATCATGAGAGAAGGACTCGTCCCATTTATTGGATGCCCCTCTTAAGAGAGTCTCCACACTTCCCCTGATATTGGTCAGCGGAGTCTTGAATTCATGACTGGCGATCGAGATCAAGTTGCTCTTGATCTGGTCAACCTCATATTCCTTCGTAATATCCCGGATACTATACACATTACCCAAGGGCTCACTACTCTCATACACAGCGAATTTCTTAATTTCAAAGTAACGAATCTTTCCAGGAAGCTGCGCCTTGATTCGGATCGAAGCTTCATTCTGGGATGCAAATTCCTCAATATCGACCGACTCGAGTTCGTTGATCTGTATGAACATCTTAATGAGCTGGTTCTCATTAATAATCATTTTACCATCATTATATGTCTTAATAAATTGAACGAAAGCATCATTCTGATGAATCACATTCCTCTGCAAGTTCAACAGAACAATCCCGTCTGACATACTCTTTAACAAATTGTCCAATTTATATAACCAGTCTCTATATAGATCCGAATTCAACTTCGCTTGGTATAAGGAGCTGAATAGGTTGGCAAGAGTGATTAAGCGCTCCTGCGGTTCATTCTTCGCTTCCTCATTACCCCCGTCATCAAATACGATCTTACCATTCTCAACCTCATGAATTTGAATCGAATGAACAACTGGGTTCGGGTTCGGGATTCGTTCACGAAGGAAATCCTCCCACTCCTCCCCTTGATGAACAGCACCGCTAGCGATAATCGAATAATTCGGGAACCAGCAACTTACTTGATAATTTGTTAAGTTCTGCAATTCCTTTAGGCATTCTTTCAAGAAGAACTCCTTCCCAACAATCTGCACATTTGGATTAAATCGATCATCCGTATCAAATTCTTCGCTCGCTGTCTTTTTCTGAGTCATTCGTCGGTCTCCATTCTTAAGACTGTTGATATCATTCTAATTAAATATTATAACTCAGGCCGAATTCTGTGAAGAGCAACAGAAATGGAAAAACTCCATATTCTCAGCGAAGAATATGGAGTAATTCTATTAAATCCGTTTCGAAAAACTATGCATTGACTTTAACAGTGCGTACCGTTTCAACCGTTACTTTACCGCTCTTGATGACGAATAATCTTGTCGGTACATCAATGATAGCATTCGTAACTGATTCAGAGTCGAGCAATACAAGGTCCGCGTTATTACCCACAGCAATACCATAGCCCTTCAAGTCAAGAGCCTTAGCTGGATTCGTAGTAATCATCGGCAGAACCGTATGCAAGTCATCTGCACCACCCAAATGGCCTACAGGGATAGCGATCATAGCTGTCAGCATCAAGTCGCCGTTACCATATGGTGTGAATGCGTTACGAATATTATTCGTCGCAATACACATATTTACACCGCCATCGCGAAGTGCACGGATAGGAGTAACTGTGCGGCGAACGTTATAAGCATCATTACGCGCTCCAAGATGCAAGTCTGTGCATGGAAGGCTCATAACGCTGATTTGCGCTTCATTCATCTTCTCGATGATTGGCAGCAATTGCTCACGAGGCATAGCGGCGATACTGGTCAAGTGACCTACCGATACTCTGCCTACGAAGCCTTCAGCAATGGTCTTCTCAGCAACATAGTCAATCGTGGTGCCTTCTGCGTCATCCTTGAAGTCCTGATGAAGATCGATAGGCTTATTGTATTTCTTAGCAAGCTCGAACACAAAGTCGATATGCTCTTTAGCTGAGATGTCATTGTATGGAACCCCACCAACGATATCGCAGCCCATCTCCATAGCCTCGTACATCATTTTATCTGTACCTGGGGCTTTGAAGATTCCCTCTTGAGGGAAGGCAACAACTTGAATGTCGATCAGGTTCTTATACTCTTCACGGAGCTCAAGAATCACTTCAAGTCCTGTGAAGCCCTGGGATGGATCGAATTCAGAATGAGTCCGCAAATGAGTCGTACCGTTCTTAACCAACATGTCCAATGTTCTGCTGGCACGATCGCGAATATCCTGTTTCGTAAACGTAGGCTTCAATTGGCCTGTAACACGAATGGCCTCCTGCAATGTACCTGATTTGTTCGGCAGACGGTCTGCGATGAGCGCTTTATCCAAATGAAGATGGCTCTCAACTAGGCCTGGGATTAATACCTTACCGTTCGCTTCGATAACACGGCCTGCTTCTGCCTCGATATTAGCTTCTATTCCAACGATTTTCCCGTTGTCGATCGCAATATCACGGAGCTCCGCACCCTCAGCAATTCTTGCCTTCTTAATCAAGATATCCATTGTTTGTTCCTCCCGGTTGAATAATTAATGAATTGAGTAAATCCGAACGACTGTGACTTATCCGAAGATCAACGAAAGTACCAACAAGATTGCCATCGAGAGTCCTACCCACTTCGCATTACCTTTAACGACTTGCAAAATTGGAATTTGGAACCCGGACGAAAGAGCTTGCATGGTAATGTTAACGAAGCTGAGCTGACTTCCCAGACCTACACCCATAGCTACAAAACCAAAGGCAATAGGCGAGAATCCGAGTGTTACGGCAATCGGCAATACCAAGGTCAGAATGGAACCAACATATGCTCCGGCTGGAATACCAACCAATATACCTGCCAGTACGGCTACAGGAACAACAATAGCTGTAGGAGCCTGACTTGCTACGTTCGAGATCGCTGCAAAAGCGCCGGTCTGACCGATCATATTAATGAACGCTAGGAAGATACCTACACTGAACAGACGTGTCAAAATATAAGTTGAACCATCAACCATCGCCTCAAGCGATTTGTTAAGTGTGAATTTCGTGCAAAGGAAAATCAAGAACACGGTCAACATTGTATACACAAGCGGTGTAAACAAGCTATAGTGAATTGCTTTATTAATGATAGGGCCGAGAATAACCGATCCGAGCAAGAAGATCGCTGGGATCGTCATTTTGAATAATTGCTTGTTGTTCATTCCGGCAAACTCGCTGCTCTCTTCACCTACGAAGAGTGCCTTTCTGCGCTTAGCTCCCCAGAATGCAATAGCAACACCAAGGATAACGAAGCCCAAAGTGAACAGACGCATTTCAGCTACATAGTCGGCTACTGGAATGCCGGACAACTTCGAGACGATACCAGACTCCAGCGATGCAGGAGATGTTGTGAAGCTGACTGCAGATACGATAGACATCGCAGCAATAACTTCTGGAATAGCGCCCAATGCCGCCATCGCCAGTGGTGCGATAACCATCGCGCTTCCGCCGCCGATACCTGACATATAAGTCGCTGCAGCTTGCAGCAGAACGATAAATGCAGCGAAAATTTCAACGCGTCCCTTAATCCCTCTACGAACCAGGGTCAAGGCCGAGGTATAACCACCTGATTTAAACACAGCCATCGCTACCGCGGAGTTAATGATCGGTACGGTAATCGAGAGCATACCTGGAATCGAATCCAGGAAGGCCTGATTGGCCTCAGTCAAAGATATGCCGCCGATGATCATAGCCATCACGCCACCGACCAGACCAGCTGCAATCATATCAACCTTCATGAACAGCAGGACCAGAATGACAATCAGGGGCAGAATCGTTAATAGCGCGTACCATCCGGTAGGAGTCGGTACATCAGCACCAATAGAATCTGCTGCGAAGGCTTGCATAGGTAGCATGAGCAAGAACATTGCCAAAGTAAATATTGACGTTAAAAAGTATTTTTTCGTCTTCATGGTATGCACCTTTCTATGCGAGTTTGTGATTCATTGAATCTGCATTTGGAACTAACCAAGTACCTGATTTGCCTTCCAGTGCATCTTGCAATTTATCAATTGAAGTAATGATGACATTCTTGCCGCCATTCTTCAAGAATAGAATCGCCGCTTCGATCTTAGGACCCATGCTACCTTTCGGGAACTGACCCTCATTTAGGTAGCCAATAGCCTCATCCAGCGTAATACGATCTAGGTTCTTCTGGTCCGGCTTACCGAAGTTAACTGCAACTTGAGCAACACCAGTCAGAATGAACAAATAATCAGCTCCGATCTCTGCAGCAAGCAAAGCGCTGGCAAAGTCCTTATCCACAACCGCTTCCACACCTTTAAGCTGTCCGTTCTCCTCTACGACAGGGATTCCGCCCCCGCCCACAGTAATAACCGTCAAGTCTTGGGATAGCAGTGCTTCAATGGCTTCCTTCTCAACAATCTTGGAAGGAATCGGTGATGGAACAACATGTCTGTAACCCCGGCCGCTGTCCTCAACATAAGGGAAAGCTCCTGCCTCAGCAAAAGCCTTATCCAAACTTTCCTTCGTATAGAAAGGACCGATTGGCTTGGTTGGATGATTGAATGCTGGATCGTCCGCATCAACTTGCACTTGCGTTACCAACGATACAGCCTTCTTGTCCAATCCGCGTCTAGCCAGCATATTTGTAATCGTTTGCTGAATTAAATAACCTAAATTCCCTTGCGATTCAGCCCCATATACGTCGAGAGGAAACATTGGAATAACATCGGCGGACATTTTCGCCTTAACTAATGAATTACCTACTTGCGGTCCATTGCCATGTGTGACAACAACTTGATGTCCTTGTGCGATCATATCAACAATGGGTTCACAACTTGTTAATATATTCACTTTCTGCTCGGCAATAGTGCCTTTTTGACCCTCTTGGATGATGGCGTTTCCACCAATTGCAATAAGCATTTTACTCATAATAACCTCTCCATATTGAAACTAAATAAGATAGCTATCTATACCTTAATCATACGTACGAAAATCCCTTAAATCTAATCAAAAGTTCATTAAAATAATCGGCAATTCAGCTTCAAAAAAATAAAATAAACATAACAAAAGTTGTTATAAACGGTCGCTTTCCCTTAGTGTGAATGAAGGGAGCACAGAAACAATATTTAGGGCGAGTTATGAGAATTCTGAACTCGTAGCTGAACGACTCTCTCCCGTAACCCGCCCCTTAGCTGCATTACAAATCTATAACAATCCACATGACATGATGGCAAATGAAAGTCCGAAATACGTATCCATCCCAGAACTACTGCCTACATCTAATAAAGCCGTTGCACATTCTTCGAAATCATAATCCGGTTCATTCAGCAGCGCGGCAAGTAAATCCAGAATTACTGTGCTGAAATAGCCGTCGCATGCGCTGTAATAATAGTTGGCACTAACCTGTGTCGTTAAGCTAGGTAGCTTCCCCATAATTCTGCTTATCGCCCAGGATACCCCGGAGTCTGCCTTGCCGAGTATTCGCTCGATCGCCATAATACCAACGAGGAAGTCGTCGCCGCTTGGCGTCAACCCTTGCCCCCGACCGATAAAATATTTGATCAAGTCGATATTCATCTCATGACCCGGTTCTTTGATGGCCTGTGATAAAGTTAATAAACGGCGCTCCAGGTCCGAATTTGCCTCCCGGGTCTCAAGCAATGCCAACGCATCATTTAAGGTCAAACCTAGTCCCAGCTCTTTGTTCATGCTTGTGGCTAAATCACGCATCTTCGGAGCCCATTCAGATAACCGAAGGTCCGGTTGTGCCCGCAGCTTCAAAGAACAATCGAAGGAATCCATCAATGAGATGTGAATGTGAACATTGCAGTTCGTAAATGAGAGCTGCTGCTTCTCGCGGTTCCACACAACCTCCTCGCCGATGAATGTCTCAGCAAGCAGACGATCATATAAATACGACTCGATGTGGATGCCGAATGGTACTCCATTGCCATATTCCGTTCCTACAAAGACAAGATTTTTACCGAAGGCTATATTAAGTCCATTGGTAAATATGCTCTGAACAACTCCAAAGCTCCTCGTCTGGCTCAGAAAAAACATAGATGCGCTATACCGCCCTCTAGATATGAACGTAGCTGGATAGAGCATTAAACTTCAATTCCCATTTTCTCCGCATAGGCGATCAACGCCTTCTCGAAACAACCGAACGGAACACGAACCGTACCTGCGCCAACCTGGCCTACGCCTGCTTGTTTATGCGCAATACCGGTATTAATGATCGGTGTAATTCCTGTCTCTACGACTTTGCGGATGTCGATTCCCAGACAAGTGCCTTGGAAGTTCCATGTAGGAATAGCATAGTTGGAATTGTAAGCAATACAAATTTCGCTCATCTCATTGCTGATTGCCAGCGCATCATCAAATCCGCCTGCACCAACAAAACGGGTTACCCCAGGAGCTGCTACCATCGCCATAGCACCGACACCAAATGTCTCAGTGATTGCGGAGTCACCCATATCTGGGTTCGCATCATCTTGAGTATAGCCAGTAAAGAATAGACCTTCCGGTGTATTAACAGGAGCTGTAAACCATTGGTCGCCAAGTCCTGCCACACGGATACCGAATTCATGACCATTACGTGTCATTGCGGTCACGATCGTACCGTATTCGATTGTACGAGAAGCATCCATAGCCGCTTTTGCCGAAGCCATCATAATGTTCAAGAAGAACTGGTCGGTATCAGCAAGGAACTTCATAACATCATGCTTCGTCTTCTCATCCAAATCAACGATCGTCAGGTAAGGAGCGACTTCTTTGAGGAATACAAGCGATGCAGCAATATTACGTTGGTGGAATTCGTCGCCCATTGTAATTGCCTTACCAATAATAACGTTCACGTTCAATCCGCCATCCATCAATTTCAGAACCTTGGACAACGTTGGAGCGAGTACGTCTCTCATCCAGTTCAAACGGTTGATAACTTCTTCGCTATAAGCGCCAAAACGAAGCACTTTACCAATACCCTCGTTCATCGTGCAGTAAGCACGGTTGCCATGCTCTTTGTTCTCAACAACCAATACAGGCATATTGGCAGACGTGATTCCACCCATCGGCCCTACAGCAGATACATGATGGCAAGGAATGAATTGGACTTCTCCGCCCTCCAACATTTTCCGTGCCTCGGTCTCATCAGCAGCCCAGCCTTCAAACAAGACAGCGCCGACACATGATCCTTTCATTGGATCTGTCATATTATCCCACTTCATTGGCGGGCCTGCATGAAGCAAAACTTTCCCGTTCAGTTCAGGAATGACCGATTTCGCTGGAACAACGTCCAATAGGAATGGTTGTGAATTTTTAATTTTCTCAATGACCGCTTGATTGGCCTCATCAATGGTTGAATACATTCTCATCACCCCATGTTTTATTTTTCTTACATTTTATTGAGGATGCTCAATATCTTTCTCAACTTCTCGTTGCCGCCAGCTACCGGTCTCCAATCGAACTGGACAACGCGGCTGCCTTCTGTCTCCAGATTGTCAGCGAAGCTGCTCAGACCAATATTGATAACACGAGGCTTGGAATCGAGCAATTGCTTCAACTCTTCGGATGGTGCAGCAACAGTTACGTTAGGCAGATCTGCCTCTTGAACCGGAAGCTCTCTTGAGCCCACTTGAACTTCATGACCAATAATATGAAGTGCAGTACGTACAGCACTGAAGTTGCTGTCTGTAATAATTGCGCCAGCTTCTTGCATCAGCTTCAATTGCGTATCATATCCCTGAGGATCGTTCTTCGTTCCGCAAATAGAGCCTACAAAATACAACTTACGGCCTTCGTTCGCCGCTTCTGCGATTGCTCTCTTCACAACTTTGGATAGAGGAGTAGCCATATCTTCATGCGAGCCATAACCCAACACAAGATCAAACAGAATAACCGCAACATCGGATTGCTTAGCCACCTTCTCAATGAATTGGAAGCGAGTAGTTCCATCGATCATGGGGTGAGGACGGCCTTGCGTATACATATCATCACCAAGGTCAATGACTTCATGACCATCATATTGCAGCAAATATCCTTCATCATGTTTATTGTCCTTGGCCGCATGAAGGGATTCCTTCATGATCGTAGCTGCTTCATAAGCAAGCGTACCGCCCGTATACAGACCACGGATTTTCGTCTGACCTGATGCCAGTCCAAGATCTGCAGGCAATGCAGCTTCAGGCGCTACTTCCAGCTTGGACCCTTTTGCCAATTCAACCGCCATAATCGCTGCTTCTTCAAGCGTATGAGCAAATTTAATGGTCGGCAAATACGATTCAGGCTTCTCGCCCATAAAGATAGCTACAACTGGCTTACCGATATTCGCCAACAATGCTACTACTTGTTCGCGTACTTTCGGTGCTGGTGGTTTAGAAATAACAACCACTACTTCTGTATCTGCGTTGTTAGCAAGAGCACGGATTCCATCCAACATCGTAGTCGCTTCAATCTCCTCAGACAGGTCGCGTCCACCAGTTCCAAGCGCATGGCTGATACCCGCACCCATCTTGTCAATCAGCGTAATTACTTCTTGAATTCCTGTACCAGAAGCACCAACCACACCGATATTGCCTTTATTTACAACATTGGAGAAGGCGATAGGTACTCCGCTAATAACAGCGGTACCACAATCTGGTCCCATTACAATCAGGCCCTTTTCCTTCGCAAAATCTTTAACACGCTTCTCATCTTCAATCGCTACATTGTCGCTGAACATGAAGACATGGAGCCCGTTTTCTAGCGCGCTCATCGCTTCTTCAGCAGCATATTTACCCGGAATCGAAATTACGGCCAGATTAGCATCCGGCATAGCCTTCACGGCACGATCCCATGTTCTAACTTTTTCTACTTTATTACTAGCAGATGCAGTTGCTTGATTCTTCAAAAATTGCTCTACTTCTTCAAGAACGGTGCTGACAATCTCTCCATTTTCAGCATCGATGGCAATGCATAGATCACTAGGTGCGGCCTTGTCGAGCTCAGGCGCGTACATCCCCGTATTTTTCATAATGTCAATGTTAGCCGGGGTTCCCATCATAACAGAAACCTGATTTACACCTTCAATACCAGACAGCTTATTGGACATAAGCATCAGACTTACGGAATCTTGATATAAGTTTGGCTTAATGATAATGTGCAGCAAGCCAATCCCTCCTAATCATGTAGTTAGCAATTACAAATTCATTGTACCTGTAGGGCCATAACAATCGCATAAATTCTAAGAGCAGTACATTAAAAATAGATAAACCGCTGTCATCCCTCTGAAACTATCAATATCAGGAAAATATTGATATATTTATAGAGTATAGTCTCGAAGGATTTGGTAGAGGGAGGAAGTTGATTTTGAAAATGAAAAAACTTGGGACACTACTATTAGGAGTCTCCTTATTCGCTGCTACCCTGTCAGGTTCATATCCAGCAAGAGCAGAAGCGGCATCATCAGTACAAATTTTGCTTGACGGTTATCCATTGTCCTTCTCTGGAGAACCTATAGTACTCAAGGGAACAACTATGGTACCTTTCCGTTCGATCTCCGAAGCGTTAGGTATCGAAGTGACCTGGAATCAGACACAGAAGACCATTACAGCAATCAAAGGTACGGGAGATGATTCAGTTCAAGTTGTGCTTACACTGAATAACCCAGAGGCAATCGTGAATGACTCTTCCGTCAAACTGGCTGTTGCCCCTATATCACAGAACGGCACCACATTGATTCCGCTCAGCTTCTTTAGCCAACAATTTGGTGCCAAAGTAGGATGGAACCAAGCAAGCCGCACAGTATCAATCACTTCACCACCGAAGAAGATGTATACGCTCGGCTTCTATGCAATCTCTTCATTCTCCGATGTAAATGCGGTTCCTGACTTTAACGCTATATCTTATGGGTGGAGCAGGATCGATGAGGATGGGAAGTTTACTACTAAAGGGAACGTATTTCAAATCCCTCCGGCTGCCGGTGATATAACTCCTGAAGTTCTAGTTAGCGATGCAGCCAAGGCAGATACAACTCCTTATCTGATGGTCTACTCGAGTGATGTCAAGGGGGAATTAACAAAAATCATTGAGGATCAAGCCTACAGGGAACAAGCGATAGCAGACATGGTTCAAGCGGCTAATGATTACAAGTTTCAAGGAATCATGCTTGATTTCGAAGGTTTAGGACTAACAACGGACAAGGAATTAACCCGTTCCTCCTTCAACACCTTCGTCAAGCAACTTGCTACAGCGACAAAAGCGGCTAACTTGAAATTATCGCTGGCTCTGCATCCGCTTAATTCCTCCTATAAAGGATATGATTATAAAATACTCGGTCAATTCGCGGATGAACTCATCATCATGGCGTACAATTATGAAGGCGGCAGCTCCAAGAAGCCAGAGCCGGTTGATAAAGTGAACGAAGCGATTACGTTGGCTCTGAAAGAGACCGATAAATCCAAGCTGATCCTTGGGTTGAATATGGATAATGAGGATGAGAACTCCGTCAACACTTTGATTGGACTTGCCAAACGTTATGATCTGAAGGGCATCGCCATTTGGCGGCTCGGTATTGTTAATAAGAATGAGTGGAACTCCATTTATAACACAGTTGAATTTAAATCGTAAAAAACACATCATCTATTCAGGCACTTTTACATTTCGTTGTAAAAAGAAAAATCCCCTGTCCTATATTATGGACAGGGGATTTGCATTTATGCAATTCGCTGCTAAGCAGCTTTCTCTTACATGCCGTATTTCTTTTTGAATTTATCCACACGACCACCAGCATCCACAAATTTTTGCTTACCTGTGAAGAATGGATGGCAGTTGGAGCAAATTTCAACGCGTAGATCTTGTTTTACGGAACCTGTTTCAAAGGTATTGCCGCAAGCGCAAGTTACCGTAGTCACGTGGTATTTCGGTTGAATTGCTTCGTTCATGACTTTCACCTCTTTCCGCCCTGCACCTCATGCGTGTACAGAGTTATAATGGCAACAAAAAAAATTATAGCATGCTGCTGTTCACTATGCAATCACAATAAATGTGAGATTACCATCTTACCTTCGCCCTTGCCAGTTCAGCTGGGGGCACATGCGTATAAGATCCGATGACAACATCAGGCAGCTCCGCTTGGAATATTTCAATGGCCTGCTTCATACCGAGAATATCGCCTTGTGCCTTAGGGATAAGCTCTAGATAGCTCTCTGGATCAATGTTCAGATTCCGCAATTGAATCAGCTTCAAATCCGTACGGCGGGCAAGTTCAACCATCGCCTCGATCTCTTCCTCCCGATCAGTTACCCCAGGGAATATTAAATAGTTGATGGAAGTATAGACACCTTGGCTAGCTGCATATTTCAGTGATTTCTCTACATTGGCTAGTGTGTAGCCCCGCGGCTTATAGTATGCATTGTAATGATCATCCAGAGCGCTAATCGTACTGACTCGCATCAGGTCCAACCCAGCATCAACAATACCACGGATATGGTCGGATAACCCCGCATTCGTATTAATGTTAATATAGCCCATATTGGTCTGACGCCGTACTTCACGGATTGCCTCAATAATCAGCTTAGCCTGCGTGGACGGTTCTCCTTCGCAGCCCTGGCCAAAGCTAATAATCGATTCTGGAGTTTTCAGATGCTCTAGCATAATTTCAACCAATTCATCAACACGCGGACGGAAATTCATTCGCGTCTGCGGGGAGACAAATCCGCTATCATCTGGCTGCTCCGAGATGCAGCCAAAGCAACCAGCATTGCAAGAATAGGAGACAGGGACTGCCCCCTCCCAACGATTCAGAAAAGTGTTGGAAGCAGTCAAGCACTCATATCCTAAAGCGCAATTCGAGAGATGCTCATAAAGACGATTATCCGGATATTTCGCTTTTAGAGCCTTCACATTATGTTTTAACTCTAGCGGATCGCAATTCAGTGGATTCCATTTCTCAGGATCATCTGATCGCCGAGCCGTTACATAGAACTGCCCATCCTTCCACACTACAGCCGAATAGCCAAATAGCGGCAGCTTGTATTCTTTATCTGTCTTCACGTAACCAGGGAGACATAGCCTTGTATATCCTTGTGGAAGGAGCGCTCCCACGGCTTGAACATCACCTTGGAGCGGAAGCATCTCACCCGAATCTGGATCCATTCCAATCGGACGTGTACAGGGAAGACCTACTAGTGTAGCCCCCTCCGGCAGTGGAATTAATTCATCCTCCATGATCTCTACGATCATATCAGCACTGCGGGCCAAGCCATACAATGACGGGTGATCGTAAACCTGTCCTTGCGCATCAGCATATACTAAATACATGTTGTTCTCCTCTTCAGAATAACTCTCTTGGGGAAGTTCAATGCTTACGAGCTGTTTTCAACGAAAACATATAGCTCCGCTTCTCAGCTTTATTCAGCTAAAGCGCTATGAAAAAGCACATCATAAACATAAACCTAGGTACAGACTTGTCGAACATTTATCAACGATTAAGGCATCGCGCAACCGCGTTTATTAAGACCCGGAATTGGACCCTGAACCCGAAGCTTGCGTCCCGCTGCGTACAGAACGGCGTGCACTGGTTCCGCCAGACGAGGTGTTATTTCCCGATGCCGATGCATCAAATGAAGCAAGAAACTCTTGATTCGTCTTAGAGTCGCGCAGTTTCTTCAAGAAACCTTCGACAAAATCATAGGAATCATTCATATTTTTACGGATCGCCCAAATGGTATCCAGTTCTTCCTTATTCAGCAGCACTTCTTCACGCCGTGTACCCGAACGACGGATATCGATCGCCGGAAAAATTCTTCTCTCCGCCAATTTGCGATCAAGATGCAGCTCCATATTACCAGTACCTTTGAATTCTTCATAAATAATATCATCCATACGAGAACCGGTGTCCACCAGCGCAGTAGCCAGAATAGTTAAGCTTCCGCCTTCTTCCACGTTCCGGGCTGAGCCGAAGAATCGCTTAGGGCGATGGAAAGCTGCCGGGTCAATACCACCGCTTAAGGTCCTACCTGATGGCGGTACAACCAGGTTATATGCTCGCGCCAGACGGGTGATACTATCCAATAAAATAACAACATCCTTCTTATGTTCCACCAAACGCAATGCACGCTGCAATACAAGTTCAGCTACTTTGATATGATTCTCAGGCAGCTCGTCAAAGGTTGAAGCGATGACTTCACCCTTCACGGAACGTTGCATGTCCGTTACTTCTTCCGGACGTTCATCAATCAACAATACGAATAGCTCAACATCTGGATAATTAGTGGATATGCTGTGGGCAATTTCTTTAAGCAGTAGCGTCTTCCCCGCTTTAGGTGGCGCAACGATCAGGCCGCGCTGTCCAAGTCCAACGGGAGCTAGCAAATCCATAATTCGCGTGGATAAATGTGTTGGGGATGTTTCAAGTACAACTTTTTCTTGTGGGTAAAGTGGAGTAAGTGCCGGGAAATGCAAACGTTCTGCAGCAATGTTAGGGCTCTCTCCATTAACGGCATTTACCTGCAGAAGTCCAAAGTAGCGTTCATTCTCCTTCGGCGCTCTGCATTTACCTGAGACTAGATCGCCGGTTCTAAGGTCAAACTTGCGAATCTGCGAGGCGGAGATGTAAATATCCTCCGTGCTAGGTAAATAGTTAATTGGCCTGAGGAAGCCATAACCCTCCGGCAAGATCTCAAGAACGCCTTCCATAAACATAAGTCCGCTCTGCTCTGCCTGAGCTCTTAAAATCGCAAAAATCAGTTCTTTCTTTTTTAATTGGCCGTAATATGGAATCTGATACTGTTTGGCCAGCTTGTACAGCTCCGTCAGCTTCATCCCTTCCAAGTCGGCAATTTGAAGATCCATGTGAAAACCACCTATTCAATTTTAATCATTTACTATCATATAATTTTGAAATCTATGAGAGCATTTTTTGTTGACACCATACTATATTATCTCCTGTTCTCAGGCAACTTATGCGGGCAGCAGGGATGTTATTCCACCTGCCGCCATACATCAGCACCCAAGGACCTAAGATTCGTAACCAAATTATCGTATCCGCGATCAATATATTCTACTCCAGATACCTCGGTAATTCCTTCTTTCACCGTTAATCCGGCAATAACTAGGGCAGCGCCAGCGCGCAAATCGGATGCCTTCACCTTAGCTGCATTGAGCAATCCGCCTTCGATTACAGCCGAACGGCCCTCTACACGGATCTTAGCTCCCATTCGTACTAGCTCCGGAACATGCTTGAAACGGTTGCTATACACGAAATCACTCAATACACTAACCCCTTCAGCTTGTGTAAGCAGACTAGTCATAGGCGACTGCAAATCCGTTGGGAATCCAGGGTATACGAACGCTTTGACGTCAACATGCTCATATTTATCGGAACCGATGACGCGAATGGATTCGTCCAATTCCTCTACAGTCACACCCATTTCTAGCAATTTAGCAGTAAGTGCCTCAAGGTGCTTAGGAATAACGCCATCTATCACTACATCGCCACGAGTTGCTGCCGCGGCTATCATATAGGTACCCGCTTGAATACGGTCAGGAATGATAGAATGCCGGCAACCTCTTAGCTTGGACACGCCTTCAATCCGGATCGTCTCCGTGCCGGCCCCTTTAATACTCGCACCCATGGAATTCAATAATGTAGCTACATCTATAATTTCAGGCTCTTTGGCCGCATTTTCGATAATTGTGGAGCCTTTGGCCCGAGTGGCCGCCAGCATAATATTAATAGTTGCGCCTACGCTGCTAACGTCCAAGTAAATCTTGGCTCCCCGCAGTTCTTTGGCATATAAATGTATGGAACCGTGTTCATTCGTTACAGTAGCGCCGAGCGCTTCAAACCCTTTGATATGCTGGTCAATTGGACGAGGCTCGAAATTACAGCCCCCTGGCAAACCGATTGTTGCCTCATTAAACCGGCCTAGCAGAGCACCCATTAAATAATAGGAAGCACGCAGCTTCTTCACAGGTCCGTTAGGCATAGGGATGGATACTACATTGGAAGGGTCAATCTTCATATAGTTGCCTTCCCACGATACGCGGGCACCTAGCTCCTCCAAAATTTCTGAATAGACCGCAACATCACTCAAATGCGGCAAGTTGTCCAACACGACTTCGGACTCCGCCAACAACGCAGCCGGAATCAGAGCAATCGCACTGTTCTTGGCACCGCTGATCGAAACCGTGCCGCGTAACGGGCGTCCGCCGCTAATCATTAATTTCTCCATAAGTTTAAGGGTCCCCCCACGTATTTTGCAGACGGGACGACTGAGCGCCCCATGTAATAAAGTAATGGAAATGGAAAGACACCGGCAAGCGCGGTGTACTCATCGTTTCCATATATATAACCGGACAGCCTTCTTGTCAAAGGCTGTCCTATTTGTTAACAAAGGCTATCTATAATCACAGCATCAAGCCAGGCTAACTCAAAACATTAGTTATGCTTTGTTGCTCGAACCGAATTCACGGATCTTGCCGACAACTGTAGCTTTGATCTCGTCACGGCCTGGAACGATATATTTACGAGGATCATATTCGTTTGGTTTTGCTGCCAAAACTTCACGAACCTTCTTCGTGAAGGAGATTTGATTCTCCGTGTTCACGTTGATCTTCGAAGTACCAAGGGAGATTGCCTTCTGAATATCGTGTGTAGGGATGCCTGTACCGCCATGAAGAACGAGCGGAAGCTTCACTTCATTACGAATTTCTTCCATTTCCTTGAATCCAAGGTTAGGCTCACCATGGTAAGGTCCATGAACGGAACCAAGCGCAGGAGCAAGAGTATCGATACCTGATTCATTAACGATGCGTACGCACTCTTGAAGGTCAGCATATTGGATGCCGCCGATTACGTCGTCTTCTTGTCCGCCTACTGTTCCTACTTCAGCTTCAACGGACACGCCTTTAGCGTGAGCGTATTCTACTACTTTCTTCGTCATTTCGATGTTCTCATCGATTGGATGATGGGAACCATCGATCATAACGGAAGTAAAGCCAGCATCGATTGCTTCTTTACATTTATCGAAGCTGGAACCATGGTCCAGATGGATCGCAACTGGAACCGTAATTTTCATGTCATGAATAAGACCTTCTACCATCTTAACAACGGTATAGAAGCCGCTCATGTGGCGTGCTGCGCCTTCGGATACGCCCAGAATTACTGGGGATTTCTCTTCTTCAGCAGCAGCAAGAATTCCTTGAGTCCACTCGAGGTTGTTAATGTTAAATTGACCTACGGCGTATTTTCCCTCAAGCGCTTTGTTCAACATGTCAGTCATGGATACTAATGGCATGGTTTCAATCCTCCTAAGGATGTTGGATTATCTAGATTTCTAGCCGACATTCACACATGTTTTATTATACCACATCGGGGCAAAAATACTATTCATGCTTTTGTATACAAAATACACAAATTATCATGTAAATAATGGTGAAATCAGCTAAAAGGAAGAAGGAACCCCGCCTATTACTTGCCGAGGTTCCTTCTGACCCTTAAAGGACGGCCCCGCCCTTTAAGTGCATATTTACTGCCGTACGTATTTCATCGATGTCGAAAGGTTTGGTGAAGTGCATCAGTGCCCCGAGCTCGGTCGCTTCCTTAATCATGTCCAGCTCGCCGTAAGCCGTCATCATGATCACTTTGATCTCAGGATTCGCTTCCTTGATATGCTTCAGAATCTCAAGTCCGTCCATTCCTGGAATCTTCATGTCAAGCAGAACTAGATCCGGCGACTCAGCACGTACAATCTCCAAGGCAATTTTGCCATTTGGTGCTTGAAACGTCATGTATCCCTCACTGCTGAATACTTCCATCAGTAAGATGCGGATACCATTCTGATCATCAACAATCAATACCTTCTTCTCATCCACAAAACAGACCTCCTACGATCCACCCAATTCATACTGAATGACTATATTCGCTTCAAATTTGTATATCCCTTCTAAAATGGAAAAAAGATACTATAAAAATCATTTGAGGCGAATATTTTGAATAGATCGTATGGTTCAAGCTGCCTATGCTAGATGTCCGATTAGGATATATGAGTGATTGCCGCCTTCACAAACTCGCGGAATAACGGCTGCGGACGATTCGGACGGGAAGTGAATTCCGGATGGAACTGTACAGCCAGGAACCAAGGATGGTTCGGAAGCTCGACGATCTCGACCAATCTTCCGTCTGGCGAAGTACCGGAAATTTTCAGACCGGCTGCTTCAATCGCTTCACGGTAAGTATTATTAAATTCATAACGATGG
Organism: Paenibacillus lutimineralis; assembly: GCF_003991425.1. Classification (NCBI taxonomy): domain Bacteria; kingdom Bacillati; phylum Bacillota; class Bacilli; order Caryophanales; family Paenibacillaceae; genus Paenibacillus; species Paenibacillus lutimineralis. Next base: position 127,592 of record NZ_CP034346.1, on the reverse strand, counting down.
CGATGTCTCTCATAGACCAGTTCATCATTATAGCATTGCATAGCCAAAGAACCTTCCTGCAGTTTGCAAGGATACAAGCCAAGACGCATCGTACCGCCCAGATCTTCAATATCCTTCTGCTCTGGAAGCAGATCGATCACAGGGAATTCAGTGGATGGGTTGATCTCAGAACTGTTAGCTCCTTCAAAGCCGGCAAGTGCACGTGCATATTCTATAACAGCAACTTGCATGCCCAAGCAAATTCCAAAGAACGGAATATTGTTCTCACGAGCATAACGGATCGTCGTAATTTTACCTTCGATTCCTCGGTCTCCGAAACCGCCTGGTACGAGGATGCCGCCTATGCCTTTCAGCATTTGCTCAACATTGTCCTCGGTAACTTCCTCAGCATTGACCCAACGAATCGATACATCAGCATTCGCATCAAATCCGGCATGGGAGAGGGATTCTACAACGCTCAAATAAGCATCATGCAGAGCAACATATTTACCTACGATGGCAATCTCTACCTTCTTCTCCAGCTTGCTGATGCGGTCAACCAGATGCTCCCATTCGCTCATATCCGGTGCAGGAGTGGTCAGCTTCAGATGATTAACTACAATCTCATCTAGACCTTCTTCACGCAAATTCAAAGGCACTTCGTACAAAGTATTCGCATCGCGACACTCTACAACCGCGCTAGGATCGATATCGCAGAACAGGGCGATCTTCGCCTTCATATCTTCGGACAGCTCATGCTCAGTACGGCATACGATCACGTTAGGTTGAATACCGATGCTGCGCAATTCTTTTACACTATGCTGAGTTGGTTTGGTTTTCACTTCACCAGCGGCTTTGATATAAGGAATCAGCGTAACATGGATATACATCACATTCTCACGGCCGATTTCACTCTTAATCTGACGAATCGCCTCCAGGAATGGCAGACTCTCAATATCGCCTACTGTACCCCCGATTTCAGTAATGACTACGTCCGAGCCTGCTTCACGGCCAGCGCGGAATACCCGTTCTTTGATCTCATTCGTGATGTGAGGGATGACTTGTACCGTGCCGCCCAAATACTCGCCGCGGCGTTCTTTACCAATAACAGAAGAATAGATTTTGCCGGTCGTAACATTGCTGTTCTTCGACAGGTTAATATCAATAAACCGTTCATAATGGCCCAGATCAAGGTCAGTCTCGGCGCCGTCATCGGTAACAAACACTTCACCGTGCTGATAAGGGCTCATCGTTCCCGGGTCCACGTTGATATAAGGGTCAAATTTCTGAATCGTTACTTTCAATCCTCTGTTCTTGAGCAGTCTTCCCAATGATGCAGCCGTAATCCCTTTACCTAATGAAGAAACGACCCCACCTGTCACGAAAATATATTTTGTCACAGTCCAAAAACCTCCTAAATTTGTACGGGTTCAAAAAGTCAGTCATATCAGAAGTCCGGGCTGAATTCATGATAAGTGGAAATCAGCAACCAGGTACGTTTAACGATGAAAATGACCTTTGAACAACCTATGAACATTACTAACAATTCCCTGGCGACTATAGATCAATATAGCGTAACCCATTTAGCGTAAAAACATAGCCAAATGGGCATAAAAAAACAAAAAAGTGACACCCGAACAACGTCGGGGCACTTTTATATAAAATACATTATTTATGGTTGAATCATAAGCCCATGCAATAGTTTACTCGTTACCTTAGCCCCTGTCAAGTGAAGGAGGAAGGTAAAATATTCGAAGTTTCTCTCTCTTTAAGAGGTAGTTCAAAAAGTCCGCTTTTGATCACGAAGTTTATACTGAAAGTTTTATTCGGCGTCGAATCTCGAATTCAGCCGGGCCTTCCGGTGCTCGTGTACCAACTACGTACACTCCGCTCCTCATGCCCTAGCTTCATCCAACCTTCTCGGTGCTGAAAACCGAACTTTTTGAACACGCACTTTATTAGGCAGTTCAAAAACTCCTCTGGATCATGCGCTCTTAGTCTTTGTCGCTATAATCTTCTTCCTCAGACTCGTCATCCGCTGGATCCTCTTCTTCGTCATCCATATCTTCCTCATCCAGAAGCGAGTCATCTTCCACAGCCTCAACGTCTTCTTCTTCGTCATCATCTGCAAACAAGTCCTCATCAGAATCCTCGTCGGCTGCATCATAATCGTCGTCCTCTTCGGAGTTGTAACCATCTTCTTCCTCTTCAACGAAGTCGTCATCCAGATCATCATCTTCGTCATTAATGATACGAGGACGTTTGCCACTGCTAACTGCATCCTCAGACTTCTCAAGCGGATACCAGCGCTTCAGACCCCAAAGATTGGTGCCAACACAAGCGAAACGGCCGTCGATATTAATCTCCGTATACAGTTGTGCAATAACGTCGCTAATTTCCTCCTCAGACATTCCACGAATCTTAGCAACTTCATTCATTAGGTCACGATAATAATACGGCGTATTAGCCGCCTTCAGTACCATAAAAGCCAGGTCCACCATTGGGATCTCCTGTGCTTTCTCCGAGTCAATTTTCAAATTGAGCGAATTACTCACGTTACGGACACATCCTCTCACGCAATGTTCACCAAAAAATCGAGCTTAAATATCGATTTCTTAATCTAACTTATCCATATCACAAAATAGTAAACCTTATTTAACATTAAATTGCAAGTTTTAAAATGTGTTTAAAAAGTGACCGCCCAAATATAAAAAGAGGCAGGGCTATCGCCCTGCCAACTGACTGTATCCGTTCGAAAAGGAGACCCTTATCTCCTCTCCGATGGCCCTGAAGGCCGCAGAGGGCCTTCACTTTATCCTATGTCCAGATTGCTGCATTGACACGCCGCACCTACGCCTAAGTTAGAAAAATCATCTTAACTTGACTCATTTTTCACCCCCTGCCCATTTCCTGGAAACAGGGCCCCTTCCCCATTCGAGTCCTGATGCGTTGTCATAATATACTGCAACACGCTTCGTCAGGAGGGGCTAACCAATGGACTACTCCAAATTCCTGCGATATCTGAGCGAACACCTAGACACCTCTGGAACAGGCGAGCGATATATTCTCCGCTTCGCCCAGAAATTGCAGTATAAAGAATGCTTGCGCCAGCTGCAGGATTACAAACGTCAATTCCCGGCCTTGCGGAGAGTTCGCGTCTCACCGCTATTGCAGGCCTTTTTCTGCCCTTTATCCCATAATAGCGGAAGCGTCGACACGAGATTCGGTTTAGTGCTAGAAGAGGACACCCGAATTCGTGTTCACTCTACTTCCACGGACAAAGATAAGAAAAGTCCCCAACCCTGGGGAGTGAAGCGTATCGGTGCGCAAGATGCCTGGTCCATCTCCACTGGTAACCAAATCCGCATCGGGGTCATTGATACAGGTGCAGACTTCAGCCACCCTGATCTCAGATACAGCCTGGGCAGAGGGATCAATATGTTCAACCGCGGAATGCTTCCTTACGATGATAATGGACACGGCACCCACATCGCTGGCACGATCGCCGCATCCGGCGGCTCTAGAGGAATGATGGGCGTAGCCCCCCGCTCGCTCGTCTATCCCGTGAAAGCATTCGACCATAACGGCTCCGCCTACGTCTCCGATATTATCCTCGGAATCGACTGGTGCATTAGAAACCGTATGCACATTATAAACATGAGCTTTGGAATGAAGAGTAAGAGTCAATCTCTACAAAATATTATTAGCAAAGCCCACGCAGCAGGCATCGTCGTCGTTGCTTCTTCAGGCAATGATAAGAAAACTCGAAGAATCGATTACCCGGCGCGGTATCCAAATACCATCTCCGTTGGAGCAACCGGAAAGGACGGACGTATCGCTTCATTCAGTAATTTCGGTCCCTATATTGATATCTACGCTCCTGGAGAGAAGGTTGGCTCATGCTGGCTAGGCGGAGGCTATCATGAGATGAATGGTACTTCTATGGCCACTTCTCACGTTAGCGGAGCTGTTGCTTTGCTGCTTGCGGCCCGTCCCGGACTGCAGCTGTCGGAGATTAAGAGGAAGCTGCGCCGCGCCGCACGGCCGATCCCTGCTACTGCGTCGAGGGCAAAGCCCACTGCAGGGGAGCTCAACGCGTCACGGCTGCTTCGCAATAAAAGTCGCAGTAAGTCTTCCTAATGGCTGTAATTCCCGTTAAAATCTAAAAAGGGCGATGCTGACTCTATCGAAGTCAACATCGCCTTCTATCATTACATCCGTTCCGGGGCAGACACACCGATCAGACGAAGTACATTAGCCAGCGTCGTCCGTACAGCGCCGAGCAGGGCAAGCCGTGCCGCTGTCTGCTCGTTGTCCTCCGTAATTACACGCTCCGCTCTGTAATAGCTATGAAGCTGCGCAGCCAGCTCGTACACGTAACGAACAAGACGGTGCGGGGCGAAATTATCGGCAGCGATTCCGATTTCCTCTGGTAATTCGCCAATCTTCCGCAGCAAATCATACTCATGCTCTGACGTCAGCTTGTCCAGATTCACAGAATCTGGTGTCGGAAGGGCAATCCCCTGTTCTTCAGCCTGGCGGAAAATGCTGCAAATCCGCGCATGGGCATATTGCACATAATACACCGGATTCTCATTTGAAGTGGAAATAGCCAAGTCCATATCAAAATCGAGATGAGAATCCATACTACGCATGGTGAAGAAGTAACGAATTGCATCGACACCTACTTCATCCATCAAGTCAACCATGGTGACCGCTTTACCTGTCCGCTTGGACATCTTCACTTTCTCGCCGTCCTGGAACAAGCTGACCATCTGCGCGATTAGAACCGTCAGCTTCTCAGGGTCCTTGCCCAGCGCCTGCATAGCCGCTTTGACCCGCGGAATATAACCATGGTGATCGGCGCCCCAAATATTGATCATCCGGTCGTAGCCACGATCATACTTATTCCGGTGGTAGGCGATATCAGGAGTCAGGTAAGTATAGGTGCCGTCATTCTTCACGAGCACGCGATCCTTGTCGTCGCCATATGGCGTCGTCTTAAGCCATGTAGCTCCCTCTTGTTCATAGGTCATTCCTTTGGAACGAAGCTCATTTAGCGCAGCTTCAACCTGTCCGTCCGCATAGAGGGATGTCTCACTGAACCATTCATCGAAGCTGACCCGGAAGCGTCCCAGGTCGCGCTTGATCTTGTCCAGCTCTTTGTTCAAGCCGTATTTACGCAAGAACTGTCCACGTTCCTCTGGAGCCATCGACATCAATGCATCGCCCTGCTCGGCAACCAATTCTTTGGCAAAGCCCTTAATATCCTCACCGTAATAACCATCCTCTGGCATTTCTGCATCCTGCCCGAGTTCCTGCAAATATCTTGCTTCGATCGATTTGCATAGATTAACGACCTGGTTCCCGGCATCATTAATATAATACTCCCGAGTTACCTTATATCCAGCGAAATCGAGTACATTACAGAGTGCATCGCCTACAGCAGCTCCGCGGGCATGGCCTAGATGCAGGCTGCCTGTTGGATTGGCGCTGACAAACTCCATTTGAATTTTCTGCCCTGCCCCTTTATCCGTACGACCATAATCCTCACCTTGACGGTAGACCTGTTCAATAATCGGGAACAGATAGCTCTTGCTCAGTGTGAAATTGATAAAGCCTGGACCCGCAATCTCTGCCTTGACGATTCCCGCCTTGTCATAATCCAAATGCTCGATAATCGCTTCAGCAATCTGGCGAGGGTTCCGCTTGGCGATTCGGGTTAATTGCATCGCAGCATTCGTTGCCAGGTCGCCATGTGCCTTATCCTTCGGAACTTCCAATACTACTGCCGGAATCTCCTCCCCCGCTGCCAGACCAGCGGCGCTAATCGCCTCGAAAATGGCTTCTTTTAAATCCTGATTCACCTGTTCTAATGGATTGAGTGTCATCTTACGCTTCCTCCTGAATAAGTAGACTAATATTAAAATTCCCTGATAGCTCATCGTAGACATATAGATCATAGTCCCAGGTAACTTGTCCAAAAGCACCTGAGAACTTGGATTCCAATCGATGTGTTACCGTGGACAAATGGAATTTCGTGAATGGGGAAAAATAGAATCCGGGTAATTTATGTCCGGTGCGGAAGGTCTGCTCTGACTCCACCTCTCCATGGCGCATAATCTTAACCTCATCTCCTGAGATTTTAACAAGTGCCCGTGTTACTCCGCCGGTTGGCCCTTTCTCCACTTCTTCATAGCGAATATAGATAACGTCGCCACGGACCATAGCTTCGCCAGTCAGTTCTTGGATCGTCTCCTCTTGTCCCTGACGGCTCGTGATTACAATTTTGGCTCCGTTCTTATCGGTCATAGCCCAAATCTCCATTCTATATGTGCGCGTTCAAAAGCAAGCTTTTTGAACAACCTCTATAATATTACATTGTATCTCACTGTACTACTATATCCAGTTCATTCCCGCAATTCAATCGGAATTGGCAAACATTCACTAGCCATAGCCTTCCCCTACCTTGGAATGTTAACAAAATATTAAAAGTAAAAACCGCCAGGCAAAAGTGCCGGCGGCTTCGATTATATCTTATTTTCAGTCCAATTATTTTACAAAACCGAGCAGCATTTCGCGAATCAGCTTGGCAGCCACGATTGGCGTCTGTTCTGTTGGATCATAAATCGGTGCAACTTCAACCAAGTCACAACCAACAACATGAACATCAGAACCAGCAATCATATGGATCGCTTCCAGTAATTCTCTAGAAGTGATGCCACCTGCTTCGGCAGTTCCTGTTCCTGGTGCGCATGAAGGATCGAGCACATCGATATCGATCGTAACATATACCGGACGACTTCCCAGCTTAGGCAGAGCGCTCTTGAGCGGAGCAGCTACGTCAAATGGATAGAAATTCGTATTCTCGCGTCCGAACAGGAATTCCTCCTTGGAGCCTGAGCGGATACCGAATTGATATACATTCTCTCCGCCCATCAAAGCTGCCGCTTTACGAACCGGAGTCGAGTGGGAGAGAACCTCGCCTTCATACTGCTCGCGCAAATCCGCATGTGCGTCGATATGAATGAGGGCCAGATCAGGGTGCTTCTCATACATCGCCTGAATTACTGGCCAAGTGACAAGATGTTCCCCACCCAGACCCATCGGGAATTTACCGTCAGCCAGCAGACCGCGCACATATTCCCCAATCACCTCAAGACTGCGGGATGCATTCCCGAATGGGAGCAGCAAATCTCCAGCATCGAAATAATCGAGGTCCAGAATACTTTTATCCAAATAAGGGCTGTATTCTTCTAAACCAACGGAAGCCTCGCGGATTCGTCCCGGACCAAAGCGAGAGCCTGGACGAAAGCTAACTGTATAATCCATTGGCATCCCGTAAATGACTGCTTTCGAAGCAGCATAATCTTCTGAACTACAAATAAATACGTTACCAGAGTAAGCCTGATCTAATTTCATTTTACTGTTCCTCCTATTTTACAAGATCTTCTACGAACTTAGGCAGCACGAATGCGGCCTTGTGCAGGCGCGGCGTATAGTATTTCGTATCGATCTCAGGTATTTTCGTCTCATCGACTTGTAGTGGATCATAGGTTTTACTGCCTAGCGTAAATGTCCAAAGACCGCTTGGATATGTTGGAATGTTAGCTCCATATACACGTACGATCGGGAAGATCTCCTTCACGTCCTGATTCACCTTCTGGATCAAGTCGGCCTTGAACCAAGGGTTATCCGTTTGCGCAATGAAGATACCATCTTCTTTTAACGCTTCATAAATTCCTTGATAGAATCCACGTTCGAACAGTTGTACAGCGGGACCGACTGGCTCTGTAGAATCAACCATGATCACATCATATTTATTCTTGCTCTCTACAATATGCATGTACCCGTCATTCACTTGAACCTCAACACGTGGGTTGTTCAATTCTCCGGCAATCTCCGGCAAGAACTTCTTCGAATATTCAATAACTTTGCCATCGATATCTACGAGGACCGCCTTCTCCACTTCAGGGTGCTTCAGCACTTCACGGATCACGCCGCCATCACCGCCTCCTACTACTAACACATGCTTCGGATTCGGGTGCGTAAAGAGAGCCGGATGAGCGACCATCTCATGATAAACAAACTCATCCTTAACCGTTGTCATGACCATTCCATCTAAGACGAGCATTCGCCCGAACTCTTCAGTATCGATGATCGACAAATCCTGAAAATCCGTCTTCTCCGTAACTAACGTTTCCTTAATTTTTGCGGTAATGCCAAAGACGGGAGTTTGTTTCTCCGTAAACCACAATTCCATCGTACATCATTCCTTCCAGTAAAAGTTCAAAGCGTCCACTCTTCCGCACTGAGAAGGTTGAATGAAGCAGGCATGAGGAGTGCAGCTACACGTTTTCTTAGAAACGACCTCGAAAGCATTCGCTTGTGGTGTGTACGTGAGCACCTGAGATGTTTCCAAAGGAAATATGTCTTTTGCAAGCATCTGCCTAAGCCCGGCTTCATGATCAAAAATGGACTTTTGAATTACCTTTTCCAATAGAATAGTTGTCTAGCCGCCATATTACACCCACGAGCGGATTTTCGGGGCCTCTAGCTTCACTTCTCGACTTCTCGCAAAGTTTCACTTCCTAATATATTGCACCAAACATAAGAATGATTATATTAAAACAAGGTAAAATTGCAACATTCTCTATTCTGTAAAAATGTAAACTCCCCGCTTTGCTGTTCCTACCTATGAATATCTCCTTCAAACTTTCCCATACTATGAGTACATATACTATGCCCGCAAGTGCTCCTAGGCTATGAAAAGTGCTCTGCTAATTAATCATTTATTACAAGGTTAATACTATTTAATGGCCTCTAGCGGCATTTAAGCAAATACTTGATACATTCACAGGAGGGAGGCGTACAGTCATGCAAAGGCTCGTACGCAGCGGCAATCGACGCAAATCACCGCGCAAAAGGCGGTTGTTTCTTAAGCTCACGATATCCACCGGACTACTTGGCGTACTCGCCGCCGGTATCTTGCTGATCTACCTATATCAGACCGATCTCCCACTATCCTATTCCGAACAGAGCTCTGAGCTCTTCAGTCGAAACGGCGAGACCATCGCCGTCTTCTCCGATGGGGGAAAGAACAGTGCCAGCGTAAAGCTAACTGAAATCTCGCCATGGCTGATCCAGGCTACGCTTGCTACGGAAGACCGGCAATTTTATGATCATTTCGGCTTCGATGTCAAAGGGATGGCCCGAGCCATGTTCGTAAATTTAAAAGAAATGGAGAAAGTGCAGGGAGCAAGTACACTGACACAACAGCTCGCCCGTAATCTCTATCTCTCCCATGAACGCACCTGGACGCGAAAAATTAAAGAGGCCATGTACACGGCGCAATTGGAAATGAAGTACAGCAAAGAAGATATTCTACAGATGTATCTGAACGAAATTTACTATGGTCACGGGGCATATGGAATCGAGACAGCAGCGCAAATGTACTTTGGCAAGCATGCTAAAGATCTCGACTTGGCAGAGAGCGCCATGCTGGCTGGTGTGCCAAAGGGTCCTACCTACTATTCACCATATAATCATATGAAGAACGCCAAGGACCGTCAGAAGATCGTGCTCTCAGCGATGGTGGCCACCGGCGATATTACCCAGAAACAAGCAGACCAGGCCTATGAAGAGATGTTGTCCTTCCAGACGCGTCAGGAGCGCGCTGCATTAAGCATCGCCCCCTATTTCCGTGATTATGTACGGAATATCGTCGTTAATGAATTGGGCTTTGATGAGAACGAGTTGGAGCATGGTGGCCTTAGAATCTACACAACCCTTGATCTAGGGGCCCAGCAAGCGGCAGAAAATGCGGTTAAGTCTGAGCTGAGCGATTCCGGTGATCTGGAGGCCGCGCTTGTCTCCATCGACCCACGTAACGGTCAGATAAGAGCACTCGTAGGTGGGACGGACTACACCAAGAGCCAATTTAATCATGTATTCGCTACAACCCGACAGCCCGGATCGAGCTTCAAGCCGATTATGTACTTGTCAGCGCTGGCTTCAGGGAAGATGACTAGCGCCAGCCAGTTCAACAGCCAACCGACCTTGTTCCATTACGACGATAATCGCAAAACCTATAGTCCTAAAAACTTCGGAGGAAAATATTTGGGGGAGATTGATATGCGTCAGGCTATCGCTGCTTCCGACAATATTTATGCCGTAAATACGATACTCAATATCGGCGCCGATCAAGTTATTCAGATGGCTCGGAAAATGGGCATCACCAGCCCGATGCAGGCCGTTCCTTCCCTAGCGCTGGGCACCTCGCCAATCAGTCCATTTGAGATGGCTACCGCCTTCGCGGTTATCAGCAATCAGGGCAGCAGCGTCAAGCCAATCGCCGTACTCCAAATCACCGATGAAGACGGAAAAGTATTGTATGAAGCGCCGCAGCCCAAAGAAGAGACAATCGTGGAGCCAGCCGCCGCCTACGTCCTGACCCAGTTGATGAAGAGCGTATTTGAGACAGGCGGAACTGGCAACCGGGTATCCTCAGATATTAAACGGCCGGTCGCTGGAAAGACAGGCACAACGAGTACTGACGCTTGGCTTGTTGGCTTCACGCCCGAATTATCCACTGCAGTCTGGGTCGGTTATGACAAGGGTAAGACGCTGGATACAACAGAATCGCGAAAGGCGGCCCCGATCTTCGCCAAATTTACAGAGAAGGCGCTGGAAAAGGTCCCGCCAAAAATATTCCCGATCCCCGACAGTGTTGTCAGCGTCTATATCGATCCCATTACCGGCAAACTGGCCACGGCTGATTGTCCTAATAAGAAGCTGGAAGTATTCATTCAAGGCACAGAACCGACAGAGTTCTGCTCCGCCCATAGTAGCAACGAGCCTCCTCCGGAGCCGATACCTACCTCGGAGAAGCCTGAGAGCAAATCGTGGTGGAAGGATCTGAAGCGCTGGTGGATGAATTCGAAGCAAGATTGACAAAAAAAACCATATCCATGCTTCAGCAAAAGTTCAAGCCGGCCGGATAATCCGGCTGGCTTTGATTTTTACATAATAAAATTAAAAAAATGTCCAATCATTCAAATGTTCATTTGAATATTTTTAGAAAGGGTATATACTATACTCAAACAATCAAATAAACGTTTGAATATAACTTTATAATCATGGTTCCAATGGAGGGAAGACGATGGGCGACCAATTAACTGAAGAGACTTATGGGCATGTGTGCGGAGATCCCACTAGAGCAGAGGTACTGCGGCACACGTTATGTGAAGAAGATATAGAAGGCATGACGCAAATTTTTAAAGCCTTATCCGATTCAAATCGAATGAAAATCGCTTACCTGCTGCAGGATCAAGAGCTATGTGTATATGACATCTCTGTTATCCTTGGAACCTCCGTAGCTACCGCATCACATCACCTTCGGCAATTGAAACTAATGAACATTACGAAGTCCCGCAAGGACGGCAAGCATGTCTTCTATTCCTTGAAAGACCATCATATCCAGGCGCTGATTACGATGACCCTGGAACACCATAAGGAGAGGAACGATCATGAGTAGATCCGATGATCGTCAGCAAGCAGCTGCTTCTGACACTAGAGTTGAATATCGAGTTCAAGGATTGTCCTGTGCCAACTGTGCACGTGAGATGCAGGATCAAATCCGCAAGCTAGAGCACGGGCATGATGCCGCCCTGATGTACAATAGTGGACGCTTGCTCATGCGACCTGGGATTAATGTTCAAAAGGTAGAGAAAATCTTGAAGAGCGACGGCGCCTCACTTATTCATCCGGAGACCAGCCGTGCCGAGGCTGAGGCGTCCACCACTATGGACCCGACAGTCGCCATGAATCCTGGCAAGGATCATTCTCATTCCCACGACCACAGCCATTCCAAGGGCCATAACCATACGGAAGGCCACAGCCATGGTCATGATCACAGTCACGGACATAGTCATGGTGACGGTGAAGGCAAGCAGGAGAAATGGTTCCTCAGTATTTCAGCAATTATATATATTCTAACTTTTGTCTTAGGAGGTGTACTTCCTAAGAGTGTCCTTATAGGCATGTATCTGATCGCCATCGTACTCAGCGGATACCCTACCTTCCTGCGTGGTTTGCGGAACCTGACACGTTTCCGGTTCAATATGGACACCCTGATGACCGTCGCCTTAGTAGGGGCCGTTATTATCGGCGAATGGAAGGAAGCAACCCTGGTCGCTATCCTATTTGGACTTAACGAGATTCTGGAAGGCTACGGCATGAGCCGGGCACGGAAGTCCATGGAGGCACTGCTTGATGCAGCACCGAAGCAAGCTGTCCTGATTCGTGGAGCAGAAGAAGTTATCGTACCGATCGCTAGCCTGCAGGTCGGTGACATCGTGCTCGTTCGCCCTGGTGAGAAGATCCCTTCTGATGGTATTGTCGCTGAAGGCCATAGTGCCGTGAATGAAGCGGCGATAACCGGCGAGTCGATCCCTGTTACGAAGAAGCCTGGCTCCAATGTATTTGGAGGCAGTGTGAATAGTGAAGGCTTATTGAAGATTAAGATCAGCAAAGCCTATGAGGATTCCTCCTTGGCCAAGATCATGCATCTGGTGCAAGAGGCTCAAGATACGAAGACGCCTACTGAATTATTCATTGATAAATTCGCTAAGTACTACACACCAGCTATCATGATCATCGCCGCATTGGTCGTACTGATTCCGCCATTGCTGTTAGGTCAGCCATGGATGAAATGGGTCTACGAAGGATTGGCCATTCTAATTGTAGGCTGTCCATGTGCACTCGTGCTCTCATCGCCAATTGCCCTCGTTAGCGGAATGACAAGAAGTGCCCGCAATGGCGTCCTCGTCAAAGGCGGCGTGCATCTGGAACAGCTCGGCAAGATCAATGCTATCGCTTTTGACAAGACCGGAACTTTAACCGAAGGCCGTCCTGCCGTTATTCGTGAGGTCGTATACGAACCCGAGCGCTTCCACGCTATTGCTGGAGCTCTTGAATCCGGATCACTGCATCCGCTCGCGCAAGCTATCGTTCGTCAGGTCACTAGCCAAGGCATCGACAAATCGAAGCTTCCTTCCGTCTCCGGACTGATCACCCTGCCGGGTGTAGGGCTTGCTGCAAATGTTGAAGGGGCCCGCTACTGGGCTGGCAGTGATGAAATACTGGAGCAGATCACAATTAGCGAAGAGACCCGCAATCAAGTCAAAGCAGAGCTGAACCAACTTAAGCAAGAAGGACTAACAGTTGTGATCATCGCTACCGAACATCAGGTGCTCGGATTGTTCGGACTCGCCGACCAACTCAGAGCGGAAAGTCCGGACGTCATCGCCCAACTCCATCGTTACGGCATCGAACACACCGTTATGCTAACCGGTGATCACTCCTATTCGGCTCGTTCGGTTGCTATGAAGACAGGTGTCACGGATTGGCATGCCGGGTTGCTCCCTGAACAGAAGGTTGAGCAAGTGAAGGAAATGGCCACTCGCTGGAATGTCGCGATGGTTGGCGACGGCATTAATGACGCACCAGCACTGGCAGCTTCGCAACTAGGCATCGCTATGGGTAAAGGAACCGATAGCGCGGTCGAGACCGCAGATATCGTGCTGATGCAGGACCATCTAGGCAAATTGCCAGGTGCAATCAAGGTCGCCAGACAGGTGAGCCGAATCATCAAGTGGAATATCGGCATCTCCCTTAGCTTGAAGATAATCGCTCTCTTACTTACGATACCGGGATGGCTGACCCTCTGGATCGCTGTCTTATCCGATATGGGAGCTACCATCGTCGTAACCTTGCTGGGGCTCACCGTCCTACTGGGTAAAGACGAATAAAGTCCGCCTTTGATCACGAAGTAACACTGAGAGTTGATTCGACATCGAATCTTGAATTCAGTCGGGCCTTCCGGTGCTCACGTACCAACTACGTACGTTCCGCTCCTCAGTCCCTAGCTTCATCCAACCTTCTCGGTGCTGAAAGGTGGACGCTTTGAACACTAATAAATTGCAAAAAAGCACCCCATAGAGAGTAAACAGGCATGGCCTGTTCATAGCTCTATGGGGTGCTTTCTAATATTTATGTCGGCTTGTTCCATTCCTATGCTTCCAGCGCCGCCTTCAACTCTTCCGGAGAATTCTCCCACCATTCTGCATTCGTGTCTACCAGCAATTGCTTAAGCGAAGCCTTCTGTTCCGGCGACAAGCCGTCTAGAATAACTTTACGCTTCAAAGCATAGTCCATCTTGTTCACGTGATCAGCGAGAATCTTCCAGCCACGGCGTGCTTCCTTATCAATGAGCATCTCACAGGCCGTCATCCCGCCATAAAATTGCCCTTCAGGAGTCCGATCAACCGCTACCCAGACGATCCATACCTGGCGTCCATTCGGTACGTCCTCACGATTCATGGAGAATTTGATACCCTTCTCTACTTTACTCTTCGCATGCATGGCCCCGATATCAATATACGTCTCGTCCACATCGATAATTACCGGTGACATACTGTTCAGATCAATTGAACCCGCGCCGAAGCCCTTATGCTTGCTCTTCTCTTCATTACTAATAATATTTAGGGAGAAAATCTTCTTACCCGTCTTCTGTGATTGATCCATGTTATCCTCCAATTCCCCTTTTCGTTCATACTCTGTTTATTTCAAAGCGAAAAACGCCATCAAGCTATAGTCGAAACGGTTTCCTCAACTTAATTTAATTTTAGCTAATAATCTTCCAAATGCAAACATATACATGCTGTAGATGCTTGTCAACGGGAGGTATCCATTGTATGACCCGAAGAATTTTGATCTTTGGCCTTTCCTTCGTCGCGCTATGCCTCGTCGCTGGAACGGCCCTGTATTTCTACCAACAGAGCCAGACTCATCAGGCTGCCTTCACCTTAGATAAGAACAAGCCTGGGCAAATAGCTGGGATAGAGCACGTATCCTCCGCGCCTCAGAGCGAGAGCATCCAGCAGCCAACCGCTGAGGTGCTCAGCAACCGTGTAACGGAATATCATATCAACGTTAAGCTGGATGAACAGGAAAATACGCTGACAGGTTCAGAGACGGTTACCTGGACGCATCCTGGCAAGAAATCGGTCAATGAGCTCTACCTTCATTTATATCCAAATGCCTTTGCTTCAGCAGACAGTACATTTATGAAGGAATCGGGCGGCAAGCTGCGGAATGACGCCATGCCCAAGGATGGCTGGGGATCGATGGAGCTGACCGAAATTCGGACAACCGATGGGATCTCCCTGCTTCATCGGATTCAATATGTCCAACCTGATGACGGCAATACCAAGGACAGAACGCTGGTTAGAGTTCGTCTGCCTGTCTCTGTCCAAAGTGGTGAGAGCATTACCCTAAAGATTAACTTCACAGTGAAGCTACCGAAAATCTTTGCTCGCATGGGCGCCTCCGGCGACTTTGTAATGGCTGGACAGTGGTTCCCCAAGATAAGCGTGTACGAGCCTGCCGGTACAAGAGGACGATCCACTGAAGGTTGGAATCTGCATCAATACCATGGTAATTCAGAATTCTATTCCGATTTCAGTATATACAGTGTGGAGATCGATGTCCCCGACAACTACACCGTCGCCGCCACTGGCTTCCCGACCAAGGCAGCTAACATCCAGAATGGACGGAAGCTCGTCCATTACTATGCCGATGATGTGCATGATTTCGCTTGGGCAGCGTCGCCAGACTTCATCTATGCAGAAGAGCCCTTCTCTTCCGACACGATTCCCGGCGTGCGGATTAAGTTATATCTTGATCCTGCTCATAAGGATTTGAAGGAACGTTATTTCTATGCCGCCAAGGTAGCCTTGGCTAACTTCAGCAAGTGGTACGGGCGCTACCCATACTCTACGTTATCGATTGTGGTCCCACCCGCAGAAGCGAACGGTGCAGGGGGCATGGAGTATCCAACTCTGGTTACTTCCTTCGGAGCAAAGAGCGACTCCCCAGATTACAATGAGCTGGAGCGTACAGTTATCCATGAGATTGCTCACCAGTATTTCTACGGGATGATTGCTAGTAATGAGTTCGAGGAAGCCTGGTTGGATGAAGGATTCGCCTCCTATGCCGAAGATAAGCTGATGGAGCAGGAATTCACAACTAACCTTCCACTCCCGGTCCAATCAGCGATCATCACTTCTCCGGCTTCGCTAACCCAGAATGCCTGGAAATATGGAAATAGCGATGTATACGCCCAGAATGCTTATTATAGAGGGAAACTGATCCTGCTTGATATTGAGAGGCAAGTAGGTGCCAAGACGATGAAGCGAATTATGTCCAGCTACAGCCTGAAATACCGCTTCAAGCATCCGACAACAAAAGATTTCCAGCGTACCGTTGAGCAGATCACGGGTCGATCGTGGAAGGAATACTTCAACCAATACGTATATAGCGACAAAATGGCTGATTTCTCAGTCGATCGAATTCAGATTTATCCCTCCAATTCGAGCAGCGGATCGGTCTATGAATCAATCATCGATATAAGCCGTAAGGGCGCCAATTACCCAGAGGTTTCCATATTGCTCTCGTTCAAGGACGGACATACTCTGCGTAAAACTTGGAATGTGGATAACGACACCCTGAAGATTAAGGTCCAGTACAAAGAGCCTGTGGATTGGGTACAAATCGATCCTGAATATGCGCTCGTTCTAGAGAACAAACATATTAACAACTACCTGAAGGCGGAGGTTCAGGAACCAGTGGGTACCCGCTCTACCTTAACGATCGTCAAATTGCTGGAGATCGTACTCGGATCGTTATTATGGTAGATATCTAACCTCTGCGGCCGTATTCTATGAAGCCTTACCTTAACAAAACTCTGAGGGGGAAAAGTATGATCTATATACGTAATGGATGGAGTCTTATAAAAAACCAGCTTCCCTCTATTATCATTCTGTTTCTGTATCAACTGCTCTGGGGACTATTTTTATACAGGCTCGTCAATTCAGTAGTTACGGAGGTCTTGGTTAGATACCCAGATCCCCCGCCCAATATGCTCAGCCAGTCTCTATTCCTTCTGGAAGGTCAGTACGAGCTCAAGCATAGCCCAGACATCCGTCTCTATCTGGGGATGCTGCTCGGCATGGCTCTCATCCGACTGCTAGTGACGCCCCTGCTCCAGGCAGGGATCCTGTATGGCTTAATGTCCAAGGAGGAGCGAAAGAGCGGACTTCCGCTGTTCCGAGGCATGAAGGAGTTTGGGAAGCCGGTGTTCTTCTTCCTATTTATCGAACTTATATTAATCAGCCTTCCCCTATTATGGATTCTCCCTCACGTTCAGGGACTTCTGCCAGACATACTTCGCTCAGGAACCATACAGATCACCCCGATCCTGAAGATGTCGGGCGTTCTACTTGCATGGATGATCTATTGCTGGCTCATTGACCAAATCTCGCTGTTCGCGCAATTTGGCTATCTTTTTAAAAAGGGGCTATGGGGTTCTATTCTAATAGGTATTCGATATGCGCTTCCTGGAGCAGGCATCTCTCTCTTACTTGGAGCTTTTGCACTGATCTTGTTCTTAATCTTTGGCTCAGTATCGTGGATATGGACCGGAATACTCGCTCTTATTCTGCAGCAAAGCTATCCTTTCATACGAAGTTTGTTTAGAGTTTGGGAAATAACCTCTCAATATCAACTATGGGAAATGAAATCACAAAAAAGTTAATTTTTTTTCACTATTACAATCCCTTATACCACAAGGCCTCCGCCAGAATCGGAGGCCTTGTTCTTTGTTTTTCTCTCTGAATCTTGTGAATTAACCATTGCCAAAATATACTTCTCTTTGTTACAATAACAACAGCAGAAATTCAGTAACAGTTTTGTAATCATTATTGTCATAATAAGTCAAGTAATAGCAATAGCGAGTGTAATTATAACAATTATTTACGAAATCATGGCCGAATTCCCTTAACGGGGAACGGGGGAACCACTTTGGGTGAATTGATCTCGCTAGAGAGGGATCATAGGGAACCTTCAACCGAATCCGTAAGCTAACCTCGTAGGCAATCGGAAGGAGTATTTTTCTTGAAGAAACAGTTAACTACATTAGCTCTTGGTGTTACATTGCTCTTCTCCATCGGAACTGGCAGCGCTTTCGCAGACTCCAAATTAGACTCTGCTATTGATGGAGCGCTCGGAACGAAGTATGTATCCGGTGGTACAACGACTTCTGGGTTTGACTGCTCAGGATTTACGATGTATGTATTCTCCAAAATCGGTATCAAGCTTCCTCACCAATCGGGATCGCAATATAAAATGGGCGAATCCATATCCAAGGATGAACTACTCGCCGGCGACCTGGTGTTCTTCAACACTTCAGGCAAAGGCATATCTCATGTGGGTGTTTATGTAGGTGAAGGCAAATTTGCTCACGCTTCCACTTCCAAGGGCGTTGTAATTAGCAAATTGAGCGAGAAATATTATGTAGACCGTTATGTTGGAGCTAAGCGCGTTATGAGTTCTGACAAGTACGAAGATGCTACTGGAGAAGTTACAGATCACGATGATGTAGAATAATAACGAATTTTAAGCCCGCGGCGATTCAATTAGAATCACAACCGCGGGTTTTTTATTTGCCTAAGGGCCTGCATTCCCCCTACTTCTGGCCCTTTATGCCTATGCACTCAAATATAAACACAGACTTACAGATCAAATCTATCGACAAGCTTGTCAAACCTGGGCGGGTTTGGTAAAATGACCAATGTAATAGTAACAAGTTTGTAAACTTTATTGTAACTATCGTAACTTTTGGGTGAATCAACTAAGAACAGCCGAATTCCTAAGCACCCGGGAAACGGGGGAACCATCTGGGGTGAATTGGCCGCTATCACGCTGCCATAGGGAACCTTCAACCGAATCCGCAAGCTAACCTCGCAGGCCTTGGAAGGAGTTTACATCTTGAGAAAAACAATCATCGCAGCCGCAGCAAGCCTAGCCATCTTCTTCACTATGCAAAGCGGCAATGCTTTTGCGAGCACCACTCTAACTAATGTTGTTGACTCGGTATACGGTACACCTTACAGACTAGGTGGAATCAGCGCCAGTAGCGGTTTTGACTGCTCAGGCTTCACCAAATATGTATATCAGAAAATGGGCGTAACCCTACCTCGTGTATCGACGGATCAGTTCAAGCAAGGCACTGCAGTAAGCAAGAGCCAGTTGAAGCCTGGCGATCTCGTCTTCTTCAATACGACGGGTAGTGGCGTGTCCCATGTAGGCATTTATGTTGGTAATGGAGAATTCGCGCATTCCTCCTCATCCAAGGGCGTTCGTATCGACAGCTTGAGCAATAGCTACTACAAAGCGCGTTATGTCGGCGCCAAGCGTATCCTTAGTCAATATACTTATTCTCTGTATGCCCAAGCTTAATCTCCAGCGTTCAACCATTTGACTTTCATTCATTCATTTATCATCATTTATCTATATAATGCAGTTGATTCCAAGCCCGGAATCAGTTGCATTTTTTTATATCCGCTTCTACAACGTATTGGGTAAGCAAAATATTCTAAAATCGCGCTAACACCTTTACAAGGAATAGAATTCCCGTTAGAGTGAGTTTAAAAAGGTAATCTAGGCATCCATCCTATCATGCAATAAGCAAGGAGGCGTAAATATGGAAAAGTATATTCCGAAATTTCTTATTGTACCTATGGAAGAAGACCATGGCGCAGATATCTGCACCTGGCGCTACGATTCTCCCTATGACGTATATAGCTGGCTCCCTTGGGAACAGATGAAGGCGCTCGATGTAGAATTCGGCAATCCTGCACTACGGGCCGAACAATACGCCTCCCTATTGGATGAGACCGGCGAGCTCGCTGGCTTTGCCCAATACTTCCCTCTCAAAGGAGTAACCCGTATTGGGGTCGGGATGAGACCTGATTTATGTGGTCACGGCTATGGTAAATCATTTGTCATCGCGATCGCGGAGGAGGCGCTGCGTCGTAAGCCTAGTAATGAGGTGGATCTCGAGGTACTGACCTGGAACAAAAGAGCGATCCGAGCGTACCAGAAATCGGGCTTCGTCATTACGGACCTATATGAGAAGATGACGCCCGGCGGCATTTCCAAGCCTTACTATTGTATGGTATTTCGCGGATTCCCTAAGGGAGAAGATCCTGGCCACAACGAACTTTAATGTTGTCTGTGATGATTTGCATATATTTTCAAGAAAACACTAAATTATCATTACTTTTTTTGTCACAAATGCTATGATCCACTGCGATGTTCCGGTATAATGGAATGGATAGCTTACATAAAGGGGCGATTCGTGTGCAGAAATGGATCATGAGCGGATTACTCGGCGTGGCATTCATTATGGCCATCGTGTTGATTTTCACCTTACCTGGTAAAGAAGAAGTGGCCAAAGAGGCCAAACCAACCATGCCTGAAATTACACTCAATGCTGATCAGGCCGATGCTATTATCAAGGCAAACTGTATCAGTTGCCATGGCGATCAACTGCAAGGTCAAGTTGGTCCGAATTTGCAGAAAATCGGAGCTACATTATCAGCGGATCAGCTCTACGGCATCATCAAGAAAGGCAAAGGACAAATGCCAACCTTCAAGGATAGGCTGAAGGACGAAGAAATTGCGAACGTAGCCCTGTGGCTTGCGGAGCAAAAATAACCGTAACACGAACAACGCCCGCCAAGGAAGTCCCTTGGGGGCGTTGTTCTATACGAGCCGGCTGTAAAGATTCATAGTACTCCTCTTTCAGCCTGGCTATAGAGCTTATCGATGCATCAGCCTACAGAACGTGCTTTCTCAAATGCCTCGTTATACTGCTGTGCTTCTTTAATATCAACGGCCGTTATTCCGCCTTCCTCCCATGATGTCAGCCGAAGCGTCACTGTTTTATGGTCAATGGTTATAAAAGGGTGATGATTGAACGCTTCCGATATGGCTGCAACCTCATCGACAAAAGCGATTCCCTTCATATAATTAGAGAAGGTATATTTGCGAACGATCCATCGTCCTTCTTCTAGCTCCCATCCTTCCAGTCTCTCTAAATGCGCTTCTATTTCCTGCGGTGTAAACGGCATTTTAATTCCTACCTCCCGTTCGTTCTCAAAAAATATCCCCATATCATTCTTACATACGATTCGTACATGAGATATTAATTCATTATATTCTTCTATTCAACGATCATGCTATCCAATATATTACCATAGTGTTTACTGTATAAACAAAATAAGGGAATTAATATTAAATCAATGCAACGAAATCCAGTTCATCCTCTCCGATTAGGAAGTTAATGCGATGGTTGTCCGCATCATAGATCACCACTGCGCTACCAACGGAAATGACCGACTCCGTACCTAGCGCAAAGAACAAGTCCTCTGCCAGCGCCTCTTGGACTTCCAGCTTCTCCTCCGCCGATAGGTCCTCCCATTCAGAAGCCTCCATTTCAAAGAAATTATAGCTATCAGATATCTGGCCTACCGCCTTCGTGAGATCTGCCAAAATATATTCATAATCTCTGCCATGCTTCACGCCCACGATCCTTTTTCTCCCTTCGCTCTAACAAATATTCAGTCGTAGTCCTATTATACCGGAAAATCGCCCTTAAAAAAAAAGGGAATTCTGTCGATAAAAAAGATAAGCCATTTCCATAAAATCATAAATGCCGTTCTGCAAGGATGCGGGTGGCAGAATTATGGAATAATTATCTCAAGGACGAGGTGTGCAATGGAAATCTCAACGATTATTGGACTTATTCTTGGATTCGTGGCACTTATTTGGGGAATGTTCCTCAAAGGTGCGCCGATCGAAAGCTTGGTCTCCAACCCCGCGGCCTTTGTCATTATCTTCGTGGGTACCGCAGCGACTCTGTTCGTGGCGTTCCCGCTATCCGAGCTGAAGAAATTTCCGAAGCTGCTCAAAATGACGGTCGTTAAGCCAAAAATCATTACAAAGGGCGAACTGATTGCTCTATTTGCGGAGTGGGCCACAATTACCCGCCGTGAAGGACTGCTCGCTCTGGAAGCCAAGGTAGAAGAAATCAACGATGATTTCTTACGAAACGGAATGCGGATGATCATTGACGGCAATGATCAGGAATTCGTACAGGATGTACTGACGGAGGACATCGCCGCTACCGAGGAGCGACACAAAGCAGGGGCCCAAATCTTCTCGCAAGCCGGGATGTATGCACCTACGCTCGGGGTACTCGGTGCCGTCGTCGGTCTGATTGCAGCATTGTCAGATATGAGCGATGTCGAAGTTCTATCCCATGCGATCTCAGGTGCATTTATCGCAACCGTGTTCGGTATTTTCACTGGTTACGTCATGTGGCATCCGATTGCTAATAAACTGAAACGTCTCTCTAAGAAAGAAATAGAGATCCGACTAATGATGGTAGAAGGCCTGTTATCGATTCAATCCGGGGTGTCTACGATCGCTATTCAACAAAAGCTTGCTGTATTCTTAACCCCTGCCGAGCGTGCTCATATCCTAGAAAAGGGGGCAGGTCAAGGTGCGCAAACGGAATCAAGAGCATGAAGAGCATGCAGACGAGAGCTGGCTGCTCCCTTATTCTGACCTTATGACACTTCTGCTTGCCATGTTCATCGTCCTGTTCGGAATGAGCTCCGTGAACGCGGAGAAATTCAAAGCGGTCAGCGATGCCTTTAACAACGTGCTTAGCGGTGGATCGGGTATTCTGGATCAGAGCTCATTCAACAGTAACGACATGCAATCCTTCAAAGTACAGCCTAAGCCGGATGATGTAAAAGCCAGCGTAAATGAGCTGAGGCGCCGGGAGCAGGAAAATCTGGAAGGGCTTAAGAAGCAATTGGACAACTATATTAAGCAGAATGGACTGACGAATGATCTTGATACGAAGCTCAATCAGTCCCAGCTAATGATTACGATCAGCGACAAAGCGCTGTTCCCTTCGGGAGAAGCTGAGGTGAAACCGGATGCCCGGAAGCTGGCCGAGGCCATCTCGGACATGCTGGAGCAGTTCCCGGACTATGAGGTTATTGTCTCGGGTCATACCGACAATATACCGATATCCAATAAAGAGTACCCTTCAAACTGGGATCTCAGTTCTGCCCGGGCATTGAATTTTATGAAGATATTGATGCTGAATACACAGCTTGATCCACAGAAATTCAGTGCGATTGGATACGGCGAGTATCATCCAGTATCCACAAACGAATCAGCAGTCGGCAGAGCACAGAACCGCCGCGTCGAAGTATCGATTATTCGTAAGTATGTCGATCCGGATCAGAAGCTAGGTGTAACCACGGCTCATGAATAAAATAAAAAGATGGAGACCAGAACTCTGGCTCCATCTTTTTTTCTTACCTATTGCTGTTCATAAAGTCTAATATCAGCACCGAGCTTGTTAGAGCTTATAATTCAACATCCCACCAAGCTCTCTCTTCTCCTGCTCGTTCAATTCTCGCCACGTTCCAACCTTCAATGATCCCAGCTGGATATTCATAATACGAATCCGCTGCAGCTTCTGTACTTCATACCCGAGAGCACTGCACATGCGGCGAATCTGGCGATTCTTACCTTCGACAAGTATAATTCTGAACGTTCGATCAGAGATTCTTGTAATCCGGCAAGGTAAGGTCATCGCGCCTAGGATCCTGACGCCCTCCTCCATCGCTTTCAGGAACGAAGGCGTAATCGGGCGGTTCACTGTAACGATATATTCCTTCTCATGCTTGCCTTCAGACCGCAAGATCTTATTAACAATGTCACCATCGCTGGTTAGCAAAATCAATCCTTCCGAATCCTTATCCAAGCGTCCGATTGGAAAAATACGTTCTTCATGCCCAACAAAATCGACGATATTGCCTTTGACATGCTGCTCTGTTGTACTCGTAATCCCGACAGGCTTATTCAGAGCGATGTAGACGTGCTTAGACGGCTTCTCCTGGAGAGGAACCCCATTAATCTTCACATCATCTCCCGGCTCGGCCTGACTTCCTAGCAGTGCGGTTACACCGTTAATCGTTACCTTGCCGGATTCAACCAGCTTGTCTGCCTCCCGTCTGGAGCAATACCCTGTCTCACTAATAAATTTATTAATTCTCACCGTTGTATGGTCACCCCGTTATGCTATTTCTTCACCTGTAGTGGTCGCAACTGGCTCTTGAGCTTCCTTGACTCGAGGTAGGGTAATCGTCACGGTCGTTCCCTTACCCAGCTCACTATCGATTTCAAACATTCCCTTATGGCCTTCTATGATACGCTGACTGATCATTAGTCCGAGGCCTGTCCCCTTCTCCTTGCTCGTATAGAACGGTTCTCCAAGCTTATCCAGCCGTTCCTTCGATATCCCTTCTCCTTCATCAATGAAGCGAATAGCAATGTAATGCTCGTCATGATCAGCGACCTGGAGCTTGATCCGTCCTCCTCCAGGCATCGCCTCCATTGCATTCTTCAACACATTAATGAACACCTGCTTCAATTGATTCTCTTCACAGTGTACCAGAAGAGGAGAAGTAGAGAAATGGTGCTCGAACACAATATTATGTAAATGCGCCTCACTATCCAGCAGCGATATCACATCGCCGACGGTATATCTGACATCCTTGATTTCGAACTGAACAGCCTGTGGCTTAGCTAGGATTAGAAATTCACTCACGATCATATTAATCCGCTCCAGTTCAGAAAGCATGATATCCGTATGTGTGTCATTGACGGTACGCGCGCGCTGCTGCAATTGCAGGAATCCTCTGAGCGTAGTCAGCGGATTGCGTATTTCATGCGCTACACCAGCTGCCAGCTGCCCAACCGTCCGCAGCTTCTCCGCACGTCTGAGCAGTTCCTCCATTTTATTATGCTCCGTCATATCCCTTGAGATGTTGATCAGAGATACGATCTCACCGTCTTCATCGAATATTGGAGAGACGCTAATGCTTACATTAACAGATCTCCCATCCTTGCAAATACGAGTTGTCTCAGCTAGGACGTGAGGACGCCCTTCTCTGAGCTCCTTCAGCCAGGATTCTCTCTCCTCTTGATAAGAACGTGGTACAAAATCGAGCCTGGTGCCGACGATCTCAGCGCTGTTCCAGCCATACAGCTGTTCGAATGCCCGATTCACTTCCAATATCCTATCGCTTAGATCTGTTACATGAATCGCATCAGCCATCTGATTAATAATCGATTCCAGACGTTCCTTGATCACCTGATTCTCATCATTCTTAAGCTTCAATTCTTCCGTATAGTGACCCATATAATCCGCCATCCTATTAATCTGTCGTCCCAGCAGGCCGAGTTCATCTTGGCGCCTTACCTCGATCTTCGCCTGAAAATCTCCTGAGGATAACCGATTCACCTTATACAGAATGTCTTGAACCGGTCGAATCAGTTCTCCGGCAAGAATATAACTTGAGAATACGACGATTTGCAACAAAATAATGGAGATTGAAATCTCGTTAATCACCTGCTTGGTGATCGCTGCAGAAATAGGTTCATAGCTGGAGATAATTCGGATCATATAAGGCTGCTGATTGTTCGGTTGAATGGGGATAAGACACTCTAGTACGCGCTTGCCGTTAATTATTGTATCCTTGAGTAGGCTTGTCCCCTTCTCGGCTGCTTCTCCGGATTTCTCAAAGATATCAACATCATTTTTGTACTTGTACGTGCCAAATAGGATGCTGTGATGATCACGAAGTTCATCGGGGAAGAAACCCGTAATCTCCAAAAGATGATGATTGGACATGAGAGATTCATTTACAATTCTCTCTGGACTCGTCATGTCTAGCATTCCGCCAAATGAAGAGCCGTTCCCAGTTTGTTGGCCGATTTCATTTCTCTTCACGTAATCATATATGGAACGGGATTGTTCCACAGCTAGAGCAATTTGCTTAGCAATTAACATCATATTGGCTTCACTGTCTCTACGAAGATTGTCACGAGTTGACAGAAAACTAAGAACGATGTTAAACGTTAATAGGGCCAGAGCAAAAAGAGACATCACTATAGATAATTTGAATTTAATGGACAAATGATCTTCTCACCTCTTGCAGGACATTGAGGTTAATGTCGAATCTTGCTTTGATACTACCCTCATCATAACCGTATTGTAAGATTTTGCAAAGACGTTGAAATTCCTATTTCCTTTATCTACAATTAAGAAAAAATATCTATTTTCTACGATTTATCACCCAAAACCGAAAAAGTTATGCACAAGTTATAAACATATACACAACGCAAAAGTCTAATATGTGTATAATAATGGGGATAAATGAGCAGTTATGAACAGTGTTATCCACAACATGTTAACAACGAATATTTGTTCGTCGGACAAAATACTGAATTTTTTGATCTGAACAACCGTGAATGGAGCTGAATGGTCATGTCATTACCCTTAATACACGAACCCCCTGCATCGACATTTCCCCACGACTACTGGATGCGTGAAGCGATCGCTGAAGCGCGCAAGGCCGGAGCGATTGGAGAGGTACCTATCGGTGCTGTTATTGTTCGTGGAGATGAAATTGTAGGAAGAGGATATAATCTAAGAGAAAGTTCACGGGACGGAACAGCACATGCTGAGATGATCGCGATTCGTGAGGCTAGTGAAAATCTAGATGCTTGGAGACTGTTGCATTGCCGTCTATATGTAACGCTGGAGCCCTGCCCTATGTGTGCCGGAGCTATTGTCCAATGCCGTGTGCCACATGTCATCTACGGTGCTACAGATCCCAAAGCAGGATGTGGAGGGACCATTATGAATCTGCTGCAGGAACCAAAGTTCAATCACCGTACAGAATTAACTGCAGGCATATTAGAAGAAGAGTGTGCAGACCTGCTCAAGCAATTCTTCAAGCAATTGCGTCATAAATAACGCATATAGAGGAAGTTCAACTGGCGCATATAGTTAGGCTGGCCCGGATTCATTCCGAGCCAGCCTATTTATACATATTATTAACCAACGTAGTAAGAGCGTCTTCAAGCCACTAATGAATAGCTTTTTTCTTGAAGCGCCCGCCTTTTACGTCATGGATATTTCCTACAGCCATAAAAGCATTCTCATCGTAATGATTTACGATTTCCTTAAGCTTGGCTTCTTCCAAGCGAGTAATTACACAAAATATAACCCGTTTCGGATCACCCGAAAATCCACCTTCACCTGACAAATAAGTAACGCCACGGCCCAAGCGGCTCAATATAGCAGATCCGATCTCATCGATTTGATCACTAATGATCCAAACCGATTTGGATTCATTAAGACCATCCACTACGATATCAATTGATTTATAAGCGATATAATAAGCTAACAATGAGAACAAAGCACTTTCCCAACTAAATACAAACCCTGCACTCAACAAAATGAAGAAGTTGAAGAACATAATAATCTCGCCAACTGAAAATGGCGTCTTGCGTGAAATCAATATAGCTACGATCTCTGTTCCGTCCAATGATCCCCCAAACCGGATGACGATACCTGTCCCTAAACCGAGCAGAATCCCGCCGAATACAAAAGCAAGCAGCGTGTCGCTGACAAAAGGGTCAACCGGGTGAAGCAATGTCGTACCAAGAGACATGACCGAGATTCCTAATAAGGTAGAAATCGCGAAGGTCTTGCCAATTTGCTTATAGCCAACAATCAGAAATGGAAGGTTAAACAGGAACAGAAAAATACCAAGCGGTAATTCGGATAAGTAAGAGGACATTACGGAGATCCCGGTGATTCCGCCATCCGTAATCTTGTTCGGAACTAGGAATAGCTCCAGCGCTACTGAGACAATAATGGCACCAATAACAATAAAGATGGATCTCATCAGGATATTCCCTACAGACTTCTGCTTATGCCGTCTAATCGTTTGGGATTTCGCCGCCTCAGAGATCGTATCCAGGTTGACAGAGTTCAAACGCATCACTTTCCTTTCATTTCTTTAGTATAATTTTAGAGTTTCTCTCCCACTCGTGAGCGTCTCGTATGGTCAAGGCCCTACTTATATTATGACATTATCTTTGTCTCATGTCTTGTTTATTTCAATTTAAGATAAAAAAAATCCGGCAATTCGCCGGAAGTCTGAAGCATCACCAAGTCGACCTCATTCTGTTACACTAGCCCTGTGGATTATGATGACTAACATGGTTACGGTTCTTGACCTTCTTAGAGCCCGACAGCGGCTCAGGGCCATCATGCTCCCTGTCATCCCTAGGGCGGTTATTCTGGTCTGTCTGGGTTCCCGGGGTCGTATATCCTTTAGGCTTGGTCATATTGCGATTCCCTCCAATTCCATTGATATATCCCCCTGTAACTTGTGAAGAAATCACCCGCTTTATACAACAAAAAAATGAGGACATCTCATCCTCATTTCGATTCGCTTCTATATATCACCTTGATCAAGGCTTATTATTAGTAAAATGGCGGAGAGGATGGGATTCGAACCCATGTGGGCTTGCACCCTAACGGTTTTCAAGACCGCCCCGTTATGACCGCTTCGGTACCTCTCCATGTATGAATCTGATTCGCGTAACAAATCAGATTCTAACATATTTTCTACACATGATCAAGTTATTTTTTTGTAGTGATCTTTTCCACACCGCCCATATACGGACGAAGCACCTCAGGAATGACTACACTGCCATCCTCTTGTTGATAATTCTCCAGGATAGCAGCAACTGTACGCCCTACAGCCAATCCAGACCCGTTCAAGGTGTGTACAAATTCCGGCTTCGCCTTCGGTTCCGGACGAAAACGAATATTAGCTCGACGTGCCTGGAAATCCTCTACATTCGAGCAGGAGGAAATCTCACGGTACATATTGCTCTGTGGTAGCCATACCTCAAGATCATACGTCTTAGCCGCTGTAAAGCCAAGATCAGCCGTACACAGGGCCAATACGCGGTAAGGCAGGTTGAGAAGCTGCAGCACACGCTCCGCATTCGCCGTCATTTGCTCCAATTCGTCATAGGATGTCTCCGGATGGACAACCTTGATCATCTCTACCTTGTTGAATTGATGCTGGCGGATCAGTCCGCGCGTATCTCGTCCAGACGCGCCTGCCTCAGAGCGGAAGCAAGAACTGTAAGCCACATACTTCTTAGGCAAGTCCTCGGAATTCAGAATTTCTTCTCGATGATAGTTCGTTACAGGAACTTCTGCTGTTGGAATCAAGTAATAGCCTTCCTCTGTCAGCTTGAATACATCCTCTTCAAACTTCGGAAGCTGTCCTGTACCGTACAAACTGTCGCGGTTAACGATATAAGGAGGCAGCATTTCTACATAGCCGTGTTCGTTGCTATGCAAATCCATCATAAAGTTAATCAAAGCGCGTTCCAGGCGCGCTCCCAAGCCTTTATAGAAAGTGAAGCGCGAGCCAGTTACTTTGGCGCCTGCTTCGAAATCGAGAATATCCAGGTCCGTCGCGATATCCCAGTGTGCCTTCGGCTCGAAATCGAACGAACGCGGTTCGCCAATACGGCGCACTTCCACGTTATCATCCTCAGTGGCGCCGATCGGTACACTGCTATGCGGAATGTTCGGAATGCTCATTGTTAAATTATCGATTTTCACTTCAAGCTCACGTACTTCTTCGTCCAGAGCTTTGATGCGGTCGCCGACCTCACGCATCTCTGCAATCAGATCATCTGCATCCTCTTTGTTCTTCTTACGCTGGGCAACCTCCGCAGATACTGTGTTACGACGGTTCTTCAGCGATTCACTCTCTTGGAGCAACTCCCGACGTTTCTCATCAAGCGGTAAAAAGCCCGAGATCATCTCCAATGATTTACCTCGGTTCTGAAGAGCTTGTTCGACACGAGCGTAGTCATTTCTTAATATTTTAACATCTAACATGGATAGTCCCTCCTAGAATCATCCCGTAGCAGGCCGTGCCGATTACAAGCTGAACAATAGACGCCGGGATCGCTTAAACGACAAGAATCAATCAAAAAACAACCTTGACCCTTGGAAAGGAGTCAAGGTGTCTTCACTATCAGCTTTATAGAGGTTGTTCAAAACGCACTTATAGTACGGCCGCTTGGTAAGTCTTAATCATCTCTGTAAAATAAGTATGCAGGGAATAATCATCCGTAAGCTCCGGATGGAATGAAGAAACGAGTAGATGTCCTTGCCGGGCCGCTACAATCTCATCATTGTAGGTCGACAGAATATCAACTTCATTTCCTACCGCTGTAATTAATGGTGCGCGAATAAATACAGCTCTGAGCGGCTCCTGAAGTCCCTTCACATCAAGATTCGTCTCGAAGCTCTCACGCTGGCGTCCAAAGGCATTTCGGGAGACCTTGATATCCATCAGCCCGAGATGCGCTTCTTCTCCGTTTTCTATTTCTTTGGCCATTACGATCAGTCCGGCACAAGTGCCAAATACCGGCTTCCCTTGCTCCGAGAACGCTCGAATAGCTTCAATAAATTCGTATTTCCGCATCAATTTACCGATCGTCGTACTCTCGCCGCCCGGAATAATCAATCCATCCAGCTCTTCAAGCTGCTCAGTATGCTTCACAGTAACGCCTTCTGCTCCCGCTAGCTCTATGCTGCGGATATGCTCTGCTACAGCACCTTGCAATGCCAATACTCCTACCTTCATGGCCAAACCTTCTTTCTCTATCCAAGCTATCAACTTAAGACGCGTTTCATAAAACATGAAGCGCGCCTCGGAGCCATCTTACCAACCGCGATCGGACATACGCTCAGCGGGGGACAATTTTGAGATTTCGATGCCTTTCATTGGCGTACCCAGGTTCTTGGATACTTCAGCAATCAACTTATAATCTGTATAATGGGTAGTCGCTTCTACAATCGCACGAGCGAACTTCTCAGGACTATCTGATTTGAAAATACCCGAGCCAACGAATACGCCGTCAGCACCCAAATGCATCATTAGGGCAGCATCTGCAGGAGTAGCCACTCCACCAGCGGCGAAGTTTACAACTGGAAGCTTGCCAGCTTCATGTACTTCAAACAGCAGATCATAGGCTACGCCAAGGTTCTTGGCTTCAGCATACAATTCGTCCTTGGACATGTTCTGTACTTTACGAATTTGGCTATTGATTAGACGCATATGACGAACAGCTTCAACAATGTTGCCTGTTCCTGGTTCACCCTTCGTACGAATCATCGATGCACCTTCGCTAATACGGCGAAGTGCTTCACCCAGATCCTTTGCACCACATACGAACGGAACTGTGAAATCACGTTTATCAATATGGAAGACTTCATCTGCCGGAGTCAGAACTTCACTCTCATCCAGATAGTCTACCCCAAGCGATTCCAAAACTTTAGCTTCCACATAATGACCGATTCTTGCTTTGGCCATAACTGGAATAGATACTACTTTCATAACCTCTTCAACGATGGTTGGGTCAGCCATACGAGCTACGCCGCCAGCTGCACGAATATCGGAAGGAACCCGTTCCAAAGCCATAACAGCGGTCGCACCAGCTGCTTCGGCGATCTTTGCTTGCTCGGCGTTCATAACGTCCATGATGACGCCGCCTTTTTGCATCTCAGCCATACCTCTTTTAACTCTCGATGTTCCAGTTTCCATAAATTCCACGCCTCCCGATAATAATCTAACTTGATATTTTACATCAGTCGCCTAAAATATACAACCCATTCACTCGGAATTTATTCGTACTAGAACAAATTCTTAATGCCATTGAACAAATCGCTGAAGAAATCACCGATTGCTCGCATGAAAAGCTTGAACCAGTTCGCTTTCTCTGCATCTTGGGAAGTAACCAAGTCAACCGTCTTCTCCAATGTCTGATTCATTCCATCAGGCTTCAAGGTGTAAGTCACTGTTCCAACCTTGGTTCCCTTTGGAAGAGGAGCAGTCAGAGATGCGCTCTCCGGCGTCATTGTTACTTTGGACTCCACCTTGCTGATATCCGCACCCTTTGGAATGACAAAGGCCACTTCTTGGCTGCTCACAAGCGGAATCTCGGTGTTCTTCGCCTTCTTCACTGTAATTGTCTCAGATCCAGTTACCGTCGCATTAGGAGCAACGACCTGTTTGGTCTCGAAGTTGTTGAAGCCGTAGTCGAGAACTTTGCGCGTTTCAACAAAGCGCGCCGAATCACTGGAGGTCCCCATAACGACGCTGATCAGACGATGACCATCACGAACAGCGGTTCCCGTGAAGCAGTTGCCCGCATTTTGTGTATGGCCTGTCTTCAGGCCGTCAAGACCTTCATAGGCATATTTTTTGAAATTGGTTATGTCCTTATTTGCTTCAAGCATCCAGTTCAAATTGACGATTGGTGTCTTATCGCGCTCTCTGAATTTGTAAGTCTGCAACGAAGTAAATTGATTAAAATCCGGATGGTCAGTCACAATATATCGGGCCAAAATAGCTGCATCCTTGGCCGACATCACTGTCTCCTGATCACCAGGAGTACGGAACTCTTCCGGCATATCCTTTATATCAAGACCTGTAGAATTGGCGAAATGAGCTGTAGTCATCCCCATACGCTTAGCTTCATCATTCATTAATTGTACGAATTCCTGCTCGGAGCCGGCAACGTGTTCGGCTAGAGCAACCGTTGCATCATTGGCTGAGCCGATAGCCATTGCTGCATATAGATCCTTGACAGTATGTTGGTCCCCTTCAGCCAGAAAAATACGTGATCCCTTAGTTAAGGCGGCATTCTTGCCTGTAGTCACGACGGTATCCCAACTGATCTTTCCTTGCTTCACATACTCCGCCACGATGTATTCAGACATCATCTTGGTCATGCTCGCAGGTGGCAGTGCCTGCTCTCCATTTACATCAAGCAGAACTTGCCCCGTCTCTGCATCCATCAGAATAGCCGAGCTTACCTTCAAGTCGAGAGATTCCGCAGATGGTATAGCCGTTCCCTTGGCAGGAGTTGTCGATTTCGTCGTTGTTGTCGATTCCTTTTGCGTCGTTTGCTGCGTTTGTCCACCCTCAGCCAGCGCCATCGCTGGAACCAGAGAGAAGCACAGCATATTCAAAACCAATATAGAAGCAGCACTTTTACGAATAAAATGCGGTTTCATAGTTTGTTTGGAAGTCGGAATTGCGCGTTGTTTTCTTTTCAGTTTCAATGTTCCTTAAGCTCCCCTCATATTCTCAATTATTGCTTAGTCTATTCTATCACAGGGCACCCTGCAAAAAAAGACAGGCCCAGCGATTTCCGCCTGGCCTGTCTTTCTCCAATCTTATTCTTCTATTAACTAATAGAATAGTTAGGTGCTTCCTTCGTAATTTGGATGTCATGTGGATGACTCTCACGAAGTCCCGCGCCAGTAATTCGTACAAATTCTGTATCATTACGAAGCTCGTCCAGATTCTTAGCTCCACAGTAGCCCATACCTGAGCGAAGTCCACCAATCAATTGATGAATCGTATCAGCTAGCGGCCCTTTATAAGCTACACGGCCTTCAATACCCTCTGGAACCAGCTTCTTGTCATCATCCTGGAAGTAACGGTCCTTACTGCCTTGCTTCATCGCAGCCATAGAACCCATACCTCTGTATACTTTGTAGCGGCGTCCTTGGTAAATCTCAGACTCGCCAGGGCTCTCTTCTGTGCCTGCAAACATACTTCCCAACATTACAGCATGTCCACCTGCAGCCAAGGCCTTGGTGATCTCACCAGAATACTTGATACCGCCGTCGGCGATAATTGGAACGCCATATTCACGGGCTACCGTAGCACAGTCATAAATCGCTGTGATCTGCGGTACACCGATTCCGGCGATAACCCGGGTCGTACAGATCGAGCCTGGCCCGATACCAACCTTAACGACTGAAGCGCCTGCCTCAATCAGTTCACGAGTAGCTTCACCCGTTGCCACATTACCTGCGATAATAGTCAACTCAGGATACTTTTTACGAATATCAGCTACTGCTTCAATAATATTAATATGATGGCCATGCGCAGAGTCGAGCACGATGACGTCCGCACCGGCATTTACCAATGCCTCAGTCCGTTCAAACATATCCTTGGAGATACCTACAGCGGCGCCAACCAGCAGTCTACCTTGGGAATCCTTGGCCGCGTTCGGGAATTGGATCGCTTTCTCGATATCCTTAATCGTAATAAGGCCTTTGAGAATATTATTGTCATCCACTAATGGCAGCTTCTCAATTTTGTGTTTCTGCAGAATAACCTCTGCTTCTTGGAGGGTCGTACCAACAGGTGCAGTCACCAAATTCTCATGAGTCATAACTTCACTGATCTTGATGCTGTAATCATGTACGAAACGCAAGTCACGGTTCGTCAAAATGCCAATCAGCTTATTGTCCTCATCCACGATCGGTACGCCGGAGATCCGGAATTTACTCATAACTGTCTCCGCATCAGAGACAAGATGATTAGCTGTCAAGGAGAACGGGTTCGTAATTACGCCACTTTCCGAACGTTTAACCCGATCCACTTCCTCTGCCTGCTGTTCGATTGGCATGTTTTTATGAATAATACCAATACCGCCTTCGCGAGCAATTGCAATTGCCAGAGCTGATTCAGTTACCGTATCCATGCCTGCACTGATCAAAGGCACATTCAA
This sequence comes from Paenibacillus lutimineralis, assembly GCF_003991425.1. Lineage (NCBI taxonomy): Bacteria > Bacillati > Bacillota > Bacilli > Caryophanales > Paenibacillaceae > Paenibacillus > Paenibacillus lutimineralis. The sequence continues at coordinate 93,137 of NZ_CP034346.1, read as the reverse complement.
CTTCACCCGATTGCTAAGTCTGGTCGATACATCGACTTCCTTAGGCAATGTTTCTGATTTGCGAGGGATTAGTAGTACATCATCAAATGTTAAGCCTTCTTTGTTAAATTTGCTTTCCCACACCTTGAAATTTCCTCCTTTAGTTTGAACTACCATTCGACCGATTCCCGTATAAATCAAGGCCATTTCCTTACTTACGAAAATATATTAATTGCAATCTTAGCAAAGCCCCTATAGGCTGTCAAGAAAATGTGTCAGGAAAAAAGGTTAGGCTCCCCAGTACACACGATTGTCCATCAGCAGTGTACATATCTGCAATTTCGAACATTTTATGATCATAATGCTACCCCAAACGCATCATTTTGATTCCGCTGTTGGGTAGATGCCCTCAGACGAAACAGGGACTGTCCCCTGTAGTGAGAACTACATTGGACAATCCCTCGATCTTGAGTATGTTACCCATCTTCCTCAGAACTATATATTATGCTGCCTTTGAATAACGTCATCGATAACCCCATATTGCTTCGCTTCCTCCGCGGTCATGAAGAAGTCACGGTCCATATCCTTCTCAATCCGCTCTAAAGGTTGCCCTGTTCGCTCCGCTGCAATTTCATTAAGTCGACTGCGAATACTAATAATCCTCTTAGCACTAATCGCGATATCGCTAGCCTGCCCTTGCACACCACCATGGGGCTGATGGATCATGACCTCACTATTCGGAAGCGCATATCGCTTCCCCTTTGTTCCAGCTAACAGCAAAATAGCTGCAAATGAAGCCGCCATCCCCGAACAAATCGTCTGCACATCTGGCTTCACATATTGCATCGTATCATAGATAGCGAACCCTGCTGAGGTCGAACCACCAGGACTATTGATATAGAAGTGAATATCCTTCTCCGGATCCTCTGCCGCCAGAAATAGCATTTGCGCCACGATGCTGTTCGCCACGGTATCATTAATCTCCGAGCCTAAGAAGATAATCCGATCCTTCAATAGTCTGGAGTAAATATCATACGACCGTTCGCCATGAGCAGTCTGGTCAATAACATAAGGAATCACTGTACTCATCTTGTATTGCCTCCTCTAAAAAAGGTTGGTTAATCCAACGCGTTATCATCAAAACAGTTCAACACACAACTTAAGCTACCATGCTCTGGATCAAGTCGTGACCGAGCAACAAGTTAAAAGGCCTCACCTCGGCATGAGTCTTCTTCCTGGATCTATCCTTATGCACGTATTGCACCGCTGGGAGAACATCCCTACTTCCTTCGTTCATTAATAAGAGCAATGCTGCGGCATCTTGTTCATGGAATGCCTTGATATAGGCATAGACAGTGTCCTCATCCACTTGCGAGGCAGGGTAAGAGCCGAATAGTCTCTTTACCTTGCCTGGATCATCAGCCTGGCTCATAGGGTCTACCAAGGCCTTTAGCTTGGTCCGGACACGATGCAGCAGAGCCTTCACCGCACCCTCGGTCATATTCAACATCCCCGATACTTCTCTAGCCGTGAACTTCAGGCCATCTATCAATAGAAGGACGGTCCTCTGCTCTGGATTGAACCTCTGAATCATCAACTCCATGATGTGATGGAGAGCAGAAGGATCATATGGCTGATACGAGTTCAATGGCTCTTCTAATTGCTCGGGTTCCATGGGCAACGATACCGTATCCAAGCGCTTCCGGCGTCCCTGGTCAATCCATGCGTTCCGAGCAGCGCGATATAAGAAAGCCCGAGTTATATGAGTCTGTGCCAATGGCCTCTCCTGCACATATGCCCATACCTTCATCCAGGTCTCTTGAGCAAGATCATCTCCTTCCCAGACCGAGCCAGTCAGAGAACGACAATATTTCTGCAGCACCTGATGATGCTCCTGTATCCATTCGGGAGAAGCTTCTGTATCCTTAACCTTCGAATTCATTGGAATTATTCGATCCACTCGGCCATGCCCCCTTATCATTTGATGATCTTTCTGTTCGCTCCTTGCAGAGCCTTCACTGTAATAAACGAAAAAATCACCGTAATCGATACGGTGATATAAAAATTATCGTAAGTTCTTCTGTTCTTATTTTATTCTATATACAAAAAAACCACCACCGGTTATCGGTAGTGGTTCTTATTGCTTGGCGACTTCCTACTCTCCCAGGACCCTTCGGTCCAAGTACCATCGGCGCTAGAGGGCTTAACGGTCGTGTTCGGGATGGGTACGTGTGGAACCCCTCCGCCATCGCCACCAAACGTTCAAGGTTAATCCTTGAAAACTGGATACGAAACTCATTTGCATTTTAGCCCTTACTCAGTTCCGGGGTCCCCGAAAAGTAATCGGAATTACCTTCGAAGCCTTACGTCACTTTTTGGGGTGTTTTTTGGATAAGCCCTCGACCGATTAGTACCTGTCAGCTCCATACATTGCTGCACTTCCACCTCAGGCCTATCAACCTCGTCGTCTTCAAGGGGTCTTACTAATTGGGAAATCTCATCTTGAGGGGGGCTTCACGCTTAGATGCTTTCAGCGCTTATCCCTTCCGCACTTAGCTACCCAGCTATGCTCCTGGCGGAACAACTGGTGCACCAGCGGTGCGTCCATCCCGGTCCTCTCGTACTAAGGACAGCTCCTCTCAAATTTCCTACGCCCACGACAGATAGGGACCGAACTGTCTCACGACGTTCTGAACCCAGCTCGCGTACCGCTTTAATGGGCGAACAGCCCAACCCTTGGGACCTACTTCAGCCCCAGGATGCGATGAGCCGACATCGAGGTGCCAAACCTCCCCGTCGATGTGGACTCTTGGGGGAGATAAGCCTGTTATCCCCAGGGTAGCTTTTATCCGTTGAGCGATGGCCCTTCCATGCGGTACCACCGGATCACTAAGCCCGACTTTCGTCCCTGCTCGACTTGTCAGTCTCGCAGTCAAGCTCCCTTTTGCCTTTGCACTCTTCGAATGATTTCCAACCATTCTGAGGGAACCTTGGGGCGCCTCCGTTACTCTTTAGGAGGCGACCGCCCCAGTCAAACTGCCCGCCTGACACTGTCCCCGCACCGGATCACGGTACTAGGTTAGAACTCCGACACGATCAGGGTGGTATCCCAACGGCGCCTCCACCGAAGCTGGCGCTCCGGCTTCCTAGGCTCCCAC
>NZ_CP034346.1:15000-85000 GCF_003991425.1 Paenibacillus lutimineralis | reverse complement strand
TATCTTTATAGTCGGCATAAGCTTCATACAATTCCATCATAGTAAATTCAGGGTTATGGCGCGTCGAAATTCCTTCATTACGGTATACCCGACCAATTTCATAGACCTTCTCCATACCACCAACAATGAGACGCTTCAAATGGAGCTCAAGAGCAATCCGCATATAGAGCTGCATGTCCAGTGCATTATGGTAGGTAATGAACGGACGAGCCGCCGCACCGCCCGCAATATTATGAAGTGTTGGAGTCTCAACCTCCAGATAGCCGATTGAGTCGAGGTAACGGCGCATAGATTGAATAATCCGGGAACGATTAATAAAAGTTTGCTGTACTTCTGGATTTACAATCAAGTCGACATAACGCTGACGGTAACGCAGTTCAACGTCCTTCAGACCATGGTATTTATCAGGCAATGGATAGAGGGACTTGGACAGTACCACCAGATCCTCTACATTAATCGTAGTCTCGCCGGTCTTGGTCTTGAACACTGCACCGGTTACACCGATAATATCGCCCAGATCAAGCAGCTTGAACGCTGCATACTTGTCCTCCGGAATGCTGTCCTTGCGAACATAGATCTGAATTTTGCCGGACAAGTCCTGGATATGCGCAAAGCTTGCCTTACCCATACCGCGCTTAGCCATAATGCGGCCAGCGATGGATACCTTAACTTGCTGCTCATCCAGCTCTTCCTTCGTCATGCCATCATACTTGCTCAGGATATTCCCCGCCATATTGTCGCGCACATATTTGTGGCCAAAAGGATCGATTCCAAGCTCGCGCAGCTCGTCCAATTTATCGCGACGAACCTTCAATAACTCGCTAATCTCAACGACTTCTTCATTATGCATTTCTTCGTTGTGCATTTCTTCGCTCATTCTTCGCTCCACTCCTTACAGACTATAAAATAGGGTTGTTTACACCCTCAATCACAAACCGACCCACATAAAACAGTGAAAGAAGCCTCCGCTGGGGAAGCTTCTTGAATCGCTAAATCAGCTTTATTTCTTAATATCAACAATTTTATATTGAATAACGCCTGCCGGTACGTTCACATCGACTACAGCGCCCTTCTTCTGGCCCAGGATTGCCTTGCCTACCGGGCTCTCATTCGATATCTTGTTCTGTAGCGGATCGGATTCAGCTGTACCTACGATCGCATATTCCATCGTATCGCCGAACTCCAGGTCTTCTACAATAACCGTCGAACCGATGCTCACTGTATCTGTATCGATCTCGTCGTTGTTAATAATACGTGCGTTACGAAGCATCTTCTCCAGCGTAATGATACGCCCTTCAATAAATGCTTGCTCGTTCTTCGCATCTTCATATTCCGAGTTCTCGCTAATATCGCCGTAGCCGATCGCGGTTTTAATCCGTTCAGCAACTTCACGGCGTCTAACAGACTTCAGATTCTCAAGTTCTTCTTCCAGTCTTTTTAGACCGTCCTGTGTAAGAATAACCTCTTTATCGCTCATCTCAACCGATTCTCCTGTCATGGAAATAATTTTCGCACTCGTGTAAAGCGATCTTTAACTCCTCTAATATATAAGCGGTCGATATATCCTGCAAATAGGAGCAGCAATCCCCCCACGTACGGCGAAGGCCCTGGTTTTCCGCCTGGCCAGAGGCGGCAAAAAATAACGCATCATTGAGATTATCATATGCAATCTCTTGGAGGTCAGACCACTCCATGTTGTGGAAGTTATCTCCTGAGGCGAATTTATACTGTGAAATTATAGGGGATCGATTCTGAAATGTCAATGACAGCTAAATTTCCAAATGTAAACGTTTCAAAAAGTTCACTTTTGTCTCGGTTGGATTCAGCTGGTTATTCCTGTAACTAAGCCGATGCCTCAGCCTTTTCCGACTCCGAGGAGAGGCTAGTGACAAAGCCTTCAAGAATGCGCACCATTTCATTTCGTCTCGTCTCTTCCATAATGGAGTCCTTGATCCGAGCAGCCCCTTTTAATCCCTTCAAGTACCAAGCCAAGTGCTTGCGCATCTCGCGAACTGCGACACTCTCGCCTTTTAGTGTAGCTAGACGGTCCATATGCAGTATCGCAATTCGAATCTTCTCTTCTGCCCCTGGTTCTGGAAGCAGTTCACCCGACTTCAGATACTCTATAGTACGATACAGCATCCACGGATTCCCCAGTGCGGCCCGTCCGATCATGACACCGTCACAACCAGTCTCTTCCAGCATCCGTTTGGCATCCTCAGGGGTATGAACATCCCCGTTACCGATAACCGGAATAGATACCGTGTCCTTAACCTGTTTGATGTAGCTCCAATCAGCTGTGCCTGTATATAGCTGCTCACGAGTCCGTCCATGTACGCTGACTGCCTTCGCTCCAGCCTGCTCAACTGCCTTAGCATTATCAACCACATAGATATGCTCCGAGTCCCAGCCGATACGCATCTTCACCGTAACCGGCTTGCTAACCGCATCAACGACAGCGGACACCATCTCAAATATTTTATTCGGATCAAGTAGCCATCTTGCACCGGCGTCACATTTTGTAACTTTAGGCACCGGACAGCCCATATTAATATCGATAATATCCGCATTTGTCTGCTGATCGACAACCTTCGCAGCCTTAACAAGAGACTCGCGGTCCCCTCCGAAAATTTGCAAGCTCAGTGGCTTCTCACGCTCATCAACAAACAGCATTTCCTTCGTGCGTTTGTTGCCATGGATAATGGCTTTGTCGCTCACCATCTCTGCACAGACCAATCCTGTACCAAATTCCTTCGCAATCAACCGGAAGGCCGGGTTGCAGACGCCAGCCATTGGGGCAAGCACGACTTGGTTTTTCATTTCTATATCGCCAATCTTCAGCATGTGGCCCCTCCTGTAATATAATCGGATTTATTTTATTCCAACTTCAGTTCCTGCAGGGAAATCCCTAGACAATCTGAAATTTTAATTAAAATTTGATCTTCTACATGTCGATTCCCGCGCTCAATAGCACCGAGAACCGCTAATGAAATCCCTGACTGTCCAGCTAGCTCTTGCTGGGTGAAGCCTTTCAGCTTCCGGAACGCACGGATGCGCTGGCCCAATTGCATGCTTTCCAAAATCGGACGCCCCCCTTATCATCCATCTGTTCAAGAGCATCGTGAACACGCCGATATAGGCCCGACGCTTCTTCTGTCGGAACAATATCAGCTAGTGGAACGAGTACAAATGCCCGCTCAAACATCCGAGGATGAGGGAGTGCTAAATGGGCTGTGGCTGACTGCTGCCCTTCCACCCATAACAAATCGAGGTCGACCGTCCGGGGGCCATTTTTAACAATGCGTTTCCTGCCCAGCACCTGCTCCGTCTGCAGCATAACATCAAGCAGTGCTTCCGGTGTCAGCGTGGTTTGCAGGGCAATGGCCATATTTACAAAATCAGGCTGATCCGCGTATCCAACCGGGTCGGTCTCATACATATTCGAGCAGCGAAGTACTGTAATCCCAGGGTGTTCATCTAATAAACTGATCGCTTCCTTCAAAGTTGCCTCACGGTCGCCCAGATTGGCCCCTAGAGCAATATAAGCCTCTGAAGAATCAGTGAAAGTCTGTATAGTAGTCATGCATGCTTCTCACTTTCTTGAACGGTATAGTTCCACCGTAGCGCCTTTAAAATGAATATCGAAAGGCGGATGCGGCTTGGTTACATGGACCGTTAACGCATCTACCATAGTATAAGTGTCCAAAACCGAGGATGCAATATGCTCAGCCAGGGCTTCAATTAATTTAAAGCTTTTTTGCTGGACGATTCCTTTAACCAGTTCGTGAATCTCGGCATAATTTACCGTTTGGCTAAGATCATCATTCCGGCCAGCGACGCTTAGATCCAACTCCAGTTCCAGATCCACGAAGAAACGCTGGCCTAATTTTCGCTCCTCATCAAAAACACCGTGATACCCGTAATATTCCATACCGCGAAGAACCATTTTATCCATAATTCAATGTCCACCTTTCAATATATCTTACTTCCATATCAGAATGGAGTGATTTTCCGTAATAAGTGTTAAATATACACAATAGCATCGCACATCTGTACCGTCTGCTTAATCTCCTTCACATCATGCACTCTTACGACCTGACAACCTTGAGCAATACCAAGCGCTACCGTAGCTGCTGTTCCGAACACAAGCTCATCTACCGGCAGATCGAGCGTCGTTCTAATAAATCTCTTACGCGACGTCCCCAGCAGCATCGGGAAGCCAAGATGGACCAGCTCGTCCAGCGATTGCATCACTTTCAGATTCTCCTCGTAGTCCTTAGCAAATCCAATCCCCGGATCAAGGATGATATTATCGTCACGCACTCCGGCATCTCTAGCAATTCTAACGCTCTCAAGCAGATCATCCGCCACATCCTGCATCAGAGCATTATAATTACGGTCATGCCGATTGTGCATGATGATCGCCGGGCAATCAAATTGCGCTGCTACCGCAGCCATCTCCGGGTCTGCCTTGAAGCCCCACACATCATTAATAATATGAGCCCCCGCCTGAAGCGACTCTCTTGCGACGATAGCCTTATAGGTATCCACCGACAAAGGAACCTGCGGCATCACGCGATGAAGCGCCTCTACGATAGGGACAACCCGCTTCAGTTCTTCCTCTGCTCCTACTGGGTTATGCCCGGGCCGTGTTGACTCTCCACCAATGTCGATAATATCTGCTCCGGCAGCTATCATCTCCTCGGCATGGCGGATCGCCTCATCCATCCGATTATAACGCCCCCCATCCGAGAAGGAATCCGGGGTTACATTAAGGATACCCATAATTAACGTGCGGTTACCTAACTCAAGCACCGTATCACCACAGCGGTAACTACGTTTATATCGTTTTGGTTGCATTTATACTCCCGCCTTTTGTCTATATTGCTCTATAAGCTGTCTTGTAATAGATCCCATCTTACCATTTCCGACTATATAAATGCCTCCTTCAGGCTCAAGAAGACATGTTACGGGTACCGCCTCTTGAATGGAATTCGTCACAAAGATCTCATCCGCTTCCTTCAATCGGTCCCACTTATAATATCCTTCTTCAAACGGCAGTTCCAATTGGTTAGCCAGTTGCAGAATGAACGCACGGGTAATCCCTGGTAGAATACCAGTGCCTATATCAGGCGTATGTAGCTTGCCATTCTGCACAAAGAATAGATTGCTTACGATACCCTCAGCCAAATAACCATCCGCAGTCAGCTGCATCCCTTCGTAATTACCCGCCCTTAAAGGCGTGTATTCTCTTAATTCACGCTTCGCCAGCATATTATTCATATAATGAAGCGATTTGAGGCGAACCTCACCCTCCGGTGTATTCCTAGGCGTGTTCAGCCGATATAGCGACTTGCCCTCCATATACAGCTGCGGATCTACTGGCGCTAGTGACTTAACATAAATAATTACAGTAGGATCCCCGTAATCTTCTGAGGGAAGTCCAAGCGGGCCTTCTCCTGCCGATACTGTAAGACGAATATAACCGTCCTGAAGATCATTGAGACGAAGCAATTCTCCGATCTCTTGGACAACTTGATCTAACTGCAGCGGGTAACGAATCCCCAGACTCCTGCAGCCTTGCTCAAGTCGTTCCAGATGCCTCTCTATTAAAAATGGACGTCCACCATAAGTCCGAAAAGTCTCGAACAAGCCCATCCCGTACATGAAGCCGTGATCCATTACGGACAGCACGGCTTCAGCGGCTGGGGTGGGAACTCCATTCACCCCGATATATTTCATATGAATGCTTCTGCCTTCCGGCTTAAGAAGTTGCGGAGAATTTGATGTCCATGATCGGTGATGATGGACTCCGGATGGAATTGCACGCCTTCAACGGCGTATTCCTTATGACGTAAGCCCATAATTTCTCCCTCTGCAGTCTCCGCGGTGATCTCCAGACAATCCGGCAGACTCTCCCGCTCAACGATCAGGGAATGATAGCGTGTCGCCGTAAATGGAGATGGCAGCCCCGTGAATACCGATTCACCCTGATGGTGAATGGGCGAAGTCTTCCCGTGCATTAAGCGCTCCGCGCGAATTACGTTCCCGCCGAAGGCCTGACCGATCGCTTGATGACCGAGACAGACGCCAAAGATCGGAATGACTCCTTTGAACCGCTCAATGACATCCAGTGTAATTCCGGCCTCGTTTGGTGTACAAGGACCCGGAGAGAGCAGAATGTGATCTGGCTTAAGCTCGGCTATCCCGTTCAGATCAATCTCATCATTACGCTTAACAACAACGTCTTCCCCAAGCTCTCCCAAATACTGCACCAGATTGTACGTAAATGAATCATAATTATCAATGACCAGTATCATTTCCTTCATCCCCCTTCTTGTCGCCTTGGCATCCATCCTGATGGCTTCTTCCCAACGCCATGGCTATTGCCTTGGCCTTATTATGACATTCCCGATACTCTCGGTAAGGCAAAGAATCGATGACGATTCCCGCTCCCGTCTGAATATATCCGAATCCGTCTTTTACGACCAGCGTACGTATAATAATATTTAATTCCATATTGCCGTTATAGTCAATCCACCCCATCGCCCCGGTATAAGGCCCGCGGGTGACAGGCTCCAGCTCCTCGATAATCTCCATCGTCCTGATCTTGGGCGCTCCTGTAATCGTCCCACCAGGAAAGACGGCCGCAATCGCATCCATCGCTGTCTTGTCTGATGGAAGCCATCCCTCCACCTCAGATACCAGATGCATGACATGTGAATAACGTTCGATGGTAAACAGCTCGCTTACTTTGACAGAGCCAAACTCAGCTACCCGCCCCAGATCATTGCGAAGTAGATCAACAAGCATAATATGCTCCGCCTGCTCCTTCTCGTTCGTACGTAGTTCTTCCTCCATCTTCCGATCCTCGGCCTCAGTCAGGCCGCGGCGCCGCGTTCCTGCAATTGGACGGGTGCGCATGACTCCCTGATCCAGCTTGATCAGCAGCTCAGGCGAGGCGGATACAAGTTGAAAGTCGGGAAAGCTCATGAACCCCATATAAGGCGAAGGGTTAATTTCTCTTAAGTCTTCATAAATGTGCTCAGGCGAGACCGCTAGAGGAAATGCTTGTCTCAATGAAAGGTTGACTTGAAATACATCGCCCGCAGCGATATATCTCCGCACTTGTTCCACCGCCCGCTCGAAGCCCTCTTGCGAGAAAGAGGCACTATGTGCCGTAGGCTCCTGCACAGAATCCAATGTAGACTCTGAGTTCTGCTTGGTATTCCCGCTCTTTACTCTGCTGAACCTCTGCCATTGCTCCATCATTTGAGCAGCCGTTCTTTCAGCCAAGTCATATTTTTCCCGTAAATTCTCGATGCCCTCTTCATTGCCTGCTATCGGACAATGGACAACCGCATAAATATCACTATTCAGAGCATCAACAACCCACAGCTCCTCAAACCTCATCCAGATATAATCATCAAGCTTAAGATCATCCTCTGCCAATTGCGGCAGGCGCTCCAATGATCTAGCCACATCATAACCGAGAAATCCAACGGCTCCGCCACTGAAGAAAGGGAGTTCTGAGATAGACGGAGCTGTATAGGGAGCGAGCCACTTTCCTAACAGTTCAAGCGGCTTGCCCTCTAGCATTGCCACCTTAGACCGCTCTTGGCTTAGATCATAGATACGAGCTGACTCTGCCTTGCCCCGGATCACAGACACCGGTGTCAAACCGAGAAAGGTGAAGCGTCCTCCTTTTCCACTCTCTAGTACACAGCAATAGGGATGTGCTTCCTCCCAAGCAGCAGACCAATGGTCTGGCAACGGGTCCTCAGCATGCATCTTCACTGCATACGGAAGCATTGTCCAGCTCCCTTCCTGTGCCAGACGAACCCAATCTTCAAATGTTAGCATAGTCTTCATTAGACGCTGTATCCTCCATCATCTTGTTTGTGCCTGTTAGTATACTAAGCTTTTCTCTCTTATTAAAGTACAAGTTCGTCTATAAGTGTGTGTTTAACCACCTCTATGGGTATACAAAAACCCCCAGGAGTTCGAACCGAACTACCCGGGGGACGGTATATGATCTGACTCGCGCAGGGAAAGCTCACGAATTATAGAGGTTATAGAATTAAGCTTCGAAATTGTAGAGTGGTGTACTCAGATAGCGTTCGCCATTACTTGGAATCACCGCTACTACGCGTTTGCCTTTGCCGAGCTCCTTAGCCACTTTAAGGGCAGCGAATACAGCTGCGCCGGAGGAAATACCGCCTAGAATCCCTTCTTCTCTAGCAACGTGACGTGCTTGATCGAAGGCTTCGTCATTCTCAACATGAATAATTTCATCATAAATCTCACGGTTCAAAATCTCAGGAATGAAGTTAGCCCCGAGGCCTTGGATCTTATGTGGGCCTGGTTTGCCGCCTGACAAAATGGGAGACGCTGCAGGCTCTACTGCATAGATCTTCACGTCAGGGAAGTGCTTCTTAAGAACTTCACCTGCGCCACTAATGGTGCCACCCGTTCCGATCCCAGCTACGAAAGCATCCAATTTACCGTCAAGCGACTCAATAGCCTCAACGATTTCAGGACCTGTCGTCTCACGGTGAATTTTCACGTTAGCTTGGTTTCTAAATTGATCCGCGAGGAAATAATCCGGATGTTCAGCAAGAATCTCTTCCGCCTTCTTAACAGCTCCGTTCATTCCTTCCGATCCTGGAGTCAGAACAAGCTCTGCTCCGTATGCACGCAGCAGATTGCGACGTTCAATGCTCATCGTCTCAGGCATAATGATAACCGCCTTGTAGCCTTTGGCAGCAGCAACGAGTGCAAGACCGATCCCCGTGTTACCACTGGTCGCTTCAACAATTGTACCGCCTGGTTTCAATTTGCCAGCCTTCTCCGCTTCCTCAACGATGCTGATTGCAATCCGGTCCTTAACACTGGAGCCTGGATTTTGGTACTCTAGCTTTACGTAGATTTCTGCGCTATCCTCAGGAACAATCCGATTCAAGCGGACTAGAGGTGTACCACCGATCAACTCTGTTACATTATTTACGACCTTTGCCATATAAAGCCCTCCTTTGGATAAAAAGCATGAGGTAGTTCATCGAAGCAGCGAGCCGAATAGCGACATGCCACCCTTTGAGCTTGAACTTTAACATATAATCTTGATGTAAAAATGAAGACTATTCGAAGAAAATACCATATTTTCTGTCTTCATTTATTTCCGAGTAATTAAGTTGGTTTTACTATCTATTATCTTAACAACCTAAGGTAGGAGTTGTCAAGAAAGGACACAAAAAATACTTTGCCCTTTCGGATCATTTCTGATTCCAAGGGCAAAGCATCGCATTCTTATTTTCGAACGATCTAGCCGCTACCGCAGCTGTTATTTATCCTACTGGTCAAGCCGGGTGATTAATTCACTGATGTCTTCGCGACTGAATTTATACACTTCATTGCAAAAGTCACAGATAACCTCTTCTTCTTCATGGCTGGAATCACGGATCTCCTCCAGCTCTTTTCTACCCAAGCTGATCAGTGTACGTTCAACACGCTCCCGCGAACAATGACAAGCGAATACAATGTCCATCTCGTCCAAAATCTTCACGTCAGGAACGATCCAGCGCAGCATCTCCTCAAGCTCCATCCCTTGATCAAGCAGCGAAGTCACTGGCGGAAATCTTCCGATGGATTGCTCGATAGCGCTAATCTCTTCGTCGCTAAGTCCTGGCATTAGTTGAATGATGAACCCTCCAGCCACAATGACAGAGTTATCCTCATTCACCAGAACACCCAAACCAACAGCGGACGGAGTCTGCTCCGATACTGCAAAATAATAGGTGAGGTCCTCAGCGATCTCACCCGAAATAATAGGCGAGCTTCCGCTATACGGCTCCTTCAATCCTAAATCCTTGGTGACATGAATAAAACCGGTGGTTCCTACAGCAGCGGCTACATCCATTTTTCCTTTTCTCTTGCTCGGCGTCTGAACATGGGGGTTCTTGACTGTACCACGAACCTCACCTTTGGCGTTGGCATCGGCAATAATCTGCCCGATAGGACCATCGCCCTTCACTTGCACCGTTAATTTCTCGTCGCCCTTTAACATAGCACCCATCATAGCCGCTGCGGTAACCGTACGGCCTAATGCTGCCGTTGTCGTTGGGAATGTATCATGTCTGCGTCGCAGCTCTTCAACGAGCCCGGTTGTGCGAACGGCGAAGGCACGAACCTTGCCATCCAGTGCGATTCCACGAATAAGATGGTCTTGAGTTGTTGTATTTACGGAATTGTCCACCCGAGTATCCTCCCTTGTCTATATAAATGTGTGTTCAAAAAAGCCGGTTTTCAGCACCGAGAAGGTTGGATGAAACTAGGGACTAAGGAGCGGACGCAAAACCTACCTTTGAATCGCGGTCACTCATCCATGAATTGGCCTCGATTGGTTTTCTTATCAAAAGTGGGCTTTGGGAACTACCTCTATAATGTAATGTTGTTTATTGGTTGCGTTCGTAAATAATACGCAATCCCTCTAGGGTCAAGAGTGGATCTACTTCCTGAATAGATTTTGATTCGCTGGCAATCAGCTCGGCAAGGCCACCAGTAGCGATTACCTTGATATCTCCATCCATCTCACGGCCGATTCTCTCTACGATACCATCAACCTGCCCTGCATATCCAAATATGATGCCGGCCTGCATGGCATGTACCGTGTTGCGGCCAATGACCTTCTTCGGCTTCTCCAATTCAATCCGCGGTAATTTCGAGGCTCTTTGATACAGCGCCTCCGTCGAGATTCCGATCCCCGGAACAATTGCTCCGCCGAGATAATTTCCTCCTGCATCCACGCAGTCGAAGGTTGTCGCAGTACCGAAATCAACGACAACGAGCGGACTGCCATACTTCTCAATCGCCGCAACAGCATTGACAATCCGGTCCGCACCAACCTCACGCGGATTCTCGTATCTTAGATTCAGACCTGTTCTGATTCCCGGTCCGACAACCAGAGGTCTCCTCCGTAAGTATTTCACACTGAGATCCTCCAGCACATGCATCAACGGAGGAACTACCGAAGAGATAATGACCCCTTCGATTTGCTTAATATCTATATTAGACATTTGGAACAGGTTATAAATCAGCACGCCATATTCATCAACCGTAGATTGACGATTCGTACCAATCCGGAAATGGTGCAGCAGTTCCCGCTCCTTATAAATGCCCAGAACGATATTTGTATTGCCGACATCCACCACAAGGAACATCGATTCTACCTCACTTTCTTCTCGCCCAGATCCAAACTAATATCCAGGCTTTCGAACGAATATGTCAACCGGCCTACAGAGATTACATCGATGCCACTCTCGGCGATACTATGAATCGTCTGCAGCGAGACATTCCCGGATGCCTCCACGGTGACGTGCGGAGCCTTAGACTTGATGAGAGCTACCGCTTCCTTCATCCGCTCCGGAGCCATATTATCGAGCATGATAATATCCGCCCCAGCTGTCAGGGCCTCCTTCACCTGCTCGAGACTCTCGGTCTCCACTTCGATCGTCATCGTATGTGGAATATTCGCCCGGGCTCGGCTAACCGCTTGCGTGATTCCACCTGCACCCTTGATATGATTATCCTTAATCATAACCGCATCGTATAATCCAAAGCGATGGTTCGCTCCGCCTCCCATACGTACAGCATACTTCTCCAGCATACGGTGGCCAGGCGTTGTCTTGCGCGTATCGACAAGGCGCACAGGCAACCCTTCCAGAGCGTCAATGAACGACCGCGTACGCGTCGCGATACCTGACAGGCGCTGTAGAAGATTCAGGGCAAGCCGCTCACCAGTAAGAATACTGTGTGTGCTTCCCTCAACCTCTGCTAGAATGGTTCCTTTAGCTATAGCTTCCCCATCCTGAACGAATGGAGTAAATTTCAATGTAGGATCCACGACCTCGAACACCAATTGCGCGACAGGCATGCCTGCCACTATACCCGCTTCTTTGGCATGGATGACCCCTTTGGATTCATGGCCGGCCGGTACCGTCACACTAGTAGTAACATCGCCCGAGCCCACATCTTCGCGCAGCCATATACGAATCGACTCCACAAGCCCTTCATTATATCCATTAAACATCATCACTGATTTCCTCCAGCATCCCTTGTTCTCGGTGCCGCAAAATATGCCTCAGCCAACGCTCATCATTCCGCGACGGAAAATCTTCACGATAATGCCCGCCGCGGCTCTCTTCTCGGGTTAGCGCTGATTCTGTCAGCAGCAGCGAACAAGTTAACATATTCGCGAACTCCATCTGCTCACTTGTATGCAGTTCCGTGGTGAAAATAGGCTGCAGCCTTTGCAGCTCCTCAAACCCCTTGAGCAGATCATCCCGCGTCCGGCGTACACCAACCTGGCGAACCATCACCTTCTGCAGCTTCAATCTATGTTCAACAATCGGCTGTACTTCTTGCTCTATACGCTCCTTAGAGTAAACAATATTCAAGTCCGTCCTCCGGATCGGCCCCAGTTGACGGATTCGCTCAATGATCCGGCTCCCATATACAATCGCTTCAGATAGCGAATTGCTAGCCAGACGATTAGCCCCATGCACCCCGGTTGATGAGACTTCGCCACAAGCGAACAGTCGTTCAACGTTGGTCTCTCCATGATGATTGGTACGAACGCCCCCCATCATATAATGCGCAGCTGGAGCGACCGGAATCCAATCCGTCGTCATATCCAGCCCATAACCGAGACATGTCTCATAAATGGTCGGGAACCGACGCTTGATTAATTCAGGCGATTCATGGGTGATATCCAAATACACATGTGTAGATTGCGTAGCCTCCATCTCGCTCACGATAGCCCTGGCTACAATGTCTCGAGGTGCCAATTCCAGTAGTTCATGATATTTCTTCATGAAGCGTTCGCCTTTGATATTGCGCAGAACAGCCCCTTCTCCACGCACCGCCTCTGAGATCAGAAACCGCGGTGCCCCGGGATAGCAGAGTGAGGTAGGATGAAATTGAATAAATTCCAGATCACGCAAATAAGCTCCAGCCCGATAAGCAATCGCTACACCGTCTCCAGTAGCTATCTCCGGATTCGTCGTATAACGATACAATTGACCGGCCCCTCCGGTACATAGAATCGTGGCCTGCCCACGCAGAAACACACGCTGTCCATCTGGCCGCTGTACCAGCGCCCCTAGACATTCATTGTCCTCCGTAATCAAGTCGATGACATAATGATCGCTCCATACATCAATACGATCATGAGAAGTCACCTGCTCAGACAATGCCCGCACGATCTCATAGCCTGTAGCATCCCCATTGGCATGAAGGATACGACGATGGCTATGCGCTCCCTCCTTCGTCAGGGCAATCGCTCCATTCTCTACATCAAAGGATGTGCCAAGACGAATCAGTTCCTCTACGCCCTTAGGCCCTTCATGAACCAGAATGTTGACGGATTCTAAGGAGCATAGCCCGGCGCCTGCCATCAGAGTATCCTCTCGATGGGATTCTGCGGAGTCGTCATCGGACATGACGGCTGCTATACCGCCTTGCGCATATCTTGTATTGCTCTCCATTAGTGCCTTCTTCGTAATCATCGTTACGTGCCGATCTTCACTTGCCTTAATAGCTGTGAACAGCCCGGCGATACCCGAGCCGATTACAATGATGTCTGTGTCGATCACAGGCAATTGCCTGAGATCAAAATCGACCAAATATTGTGGAATCACGGTAGTCACCTGTCTTGAGATGAGAGTAGCGCATGCTACTGCACTTGTAACATGCGCTCTAGAGAAATTCTAGCCTTGTCGGCGACAGCAGGCGGAACATAAATCTGCGGCTGCAT
Organism: Paenibacillus lutimineralis; assembly: GCF_003991425.1. Lineage (NCBI taxonomy): Bacteria > Bacillati > Bacillota > Bacilli > Caryophanales > Paenibacillaceae > Paenibacillus > Paenibacillus lutimineralis. Next base: position 71,190 of record NZ_CP034346.1, on the reverse strand, counting down.
CGTCTCTAGACATTTAACGAGTTTCTTCAAGTTGTTAACCTTCATATTTGGACAAACGAGGAATTTGGATGCAAAATGGAATGTCTTATCCGGGCTATCCTTCCTAAGCTGATATCCGGTTCCATCTTCCGTTCCGACGATAAATTCCTGTGTGTTCGAATTTTTGCAATAATCAATGATCGCTGTCGTACTACCTACAAAATCGCCCATAGCGACGACCTCCGGGCGGCACTCAGGATGAACGACGAACTCTGCATTAGGATGCTTCGCCCTCATCTCGATCACATCTTTTACGGTTAGCATATCGTGGGTATTGCAATAGCCTTCCCAAATGATCATCTTCTTGTCCGTGTGCTGCTGGACGTAATGACCCAGGTTCTTATCCGGAACCCAGATTATCTCATCGGCATCTACCGAATTGATCACCTTGACTGCATTTGAGGATGTGCAGCAAATATCGGTCTCTGCCTTAACCTCAGCGGAAGAATTAATATAGGTAACAACCTTGGCATTAGGATGCTGCGCTTTTAGCTTGCGAAGGCCGTCGACATTCACCATATCGGCCATCGGACAGCCGGCCCGTTCATCCGGAATAAGTACCGTCTTACTCGGTGCCAGAATCTTTGCGCTCTCTCCCATAAAATGAACTCCACAGAAGACGATCGTCTCTGCATCGGTTGAAGCCGCCTTCTGGGCAAGCAAAAATGAGTCGCCACGGAAATCGGCAACCTCCTGAATTTCATCACGTTGATAATAATGCGCTAAAATAATTGCGTTGCGTTCCTTCTTGAGCTGTACGAGCTTCTCCCGCAGTTCGCGGTTCATCTCCGCCTTCCGCTCCAGTGCCTGTGCCTCCACTGATCCTTCCTCCCCTATATGCGCTCACGATTCTACGCCGCGGCTTCTCTCTATAAACCACCCAACAACCGTTCATTTCATTGACCTATCGTATGACAGCACACATCGTCACACGGTATTAACAATTAATTTACACAAGGTGAGTTACACTGTCAATCAACCTGTGTAGCATAATTCACACGTTATAAGGCGCTATTTATGATGATAAGTCTAATTTTATGCACAAAAAACCGGAGGACCATCTCTGGTCCCCCGGTCATTCTATCCCTTATCTCAGGAACGTATCGATTCACTTATACGGTAGGCGTACTGCCACCGTTATTAGATCCGTTATTGTCGCCATCTTCCGGTGTAACCGGAGTATCGCCTACAGTTCCCTGCGGCTTATCCACGACTGGATCTTGCGTGAAATCATTCGCAGAACCACCTGGTACGTCGTTCGGGATGTCTCCTCTAGGGACTACAGAATTCGTATCTTCAGTCTTACCTTGAATACGAACCTTCACATCACCAACGGAATCAATAACTGGTTCTCCAGACTCGGAGGAGCCGTCATTGTCGTTACCATCAATCACTTCGCCAGACTCCAGCAATCTGCCGTGCTTGATCAATTGATCAATTTGGTCAAATTCCAGAGTCTCTACTTCAAGCAAAGTTTCTGCAATCAGATGAACTTCCTTGGAGTGCTCAGTCAGAATTTGTCTACATTGCTCATAGCATTCGCTAATGAAGCGTTGCATCTCTTGATCAATCTCATAAGCAATTCGATCACTGTAATTCTGCTCATGACCGAAATCACGGCCGAGGAACACTTGCCCTTGCGAGGTTCCAAATTGCATAGGACCGAGCTTCTCACTCATACCGTACTCGACAATCATGCTGCGTACGATGCTAGTCGCTTGTTGGAAGTCACTGTAAGCTCCAGTACCGATCTCGCCGATGAACAATTCCTCGGAGACACGGCCACCCAGAAGGCCTGTAACTTTCTCAAGCAGTTCTTGCTTCGTAACGAGCATACGATCTTCCTTCGGCAGCATGATGACATAACCGCCAGCGCGTCCACGCGGAATGATGGTTACCTTGTGAACCATATCGGCATTGGCCAAGAAATATCCGACAATCGTGTGGCCCGCTTCGTGGAAAGCGACAATACGCTTCTCACGGTCACTGATCACACGGCTGCGTTTCTCTGTACCAACAATGACGCGGTCGATAGCTTCATCAACTTCAAGCATGGAAATATCTTTACGGTTACGGCGCGCTGCAAGCAAAGCTGCCTCGTTCAGCAAATTCTCCAAATCTGCCCCGGTAAATCCAGTCGTCCGCTTCGCGATAACATCCAGACGGACATCCTTCGTAAGCGGTTTGTTGCGGGCGTGTACTTTCAGTACCGCCTCACGGCCTTTCACGTCTGGACGGTCAACCGTAATCTGACGGTCAAAACGTCCTGGACGGAGCAATGCCGGGTCAAGAATGTCGGCACGGTTCGTTGCCGCAACAATGATAATGCCTTCATTGCCGCCGAAACCATCCATCTCAACGAGCAATTGGTTGAGTGTCTGTTCACGTTCATCATGCCCGCCGCCAAGTCCGGCGCCACGCTGACGACCCACAGCATCAATCTCGTCAATAAAGATAATACATGGAGCATTCTTCTTCGCATTCTCGAACAAGTCCCGTACCCGGGAAGCACCGACACCGACGAACATTTCAACGAAGTCGGAACCGGAGATGCTGAAGAACGGAACGCCTGCTTCGCCGGCTACCGCACGAGCGAGCAAGGTTTTACCTGTACCCGGAGGGCCCACAAGCAGGACACCCTTCGGAATTCTTGCACCTACCGCTGAGAATTTCCGCGGATCCTTCAAGAAGTCAACAACTTCAACAAGCTCTTGCTTCTCTTCATCTGCTCCGGCTACATCCTCGAAGGTAACCTTCTTCTTCTCTTCGTTATAGAGACGGGCTCGGCTCTTGCCAAAGTTCATCACTTTGCCTCCGCCGCCCTGCGCCTGATTGAACAGGAAGAAGAACAGAATGAACATAATTGCCAGCGGAACAATCGAAGTTAGGAAAGTAAGCCAGATACTTTGTTCCTGCATTTTCTTCCAGGTTACTTTAAAATTGTTCTGCTCGCTAAGATCTGTGATCTCCTTGAGCACGTTCTCGTCAAATGGAATATAAGCCGAGAATTTCTTCGTCCTGCTGTCACCGACTTTTTCTTTATACTCACCGGTTACCAGATAGGCATAACCGTCAAATTTACCGGTTAATTCCTCAACATTGTTCGCCTTCAATTGCTGGCGCAACTCTGTATAACTAGGGGTGACGGTTTCCTCTTGTCCGCCAATAAGAAATTGAGCGATGCCCACCACGACTAAGAAAAGTATCAAATAAAAACCAGAATTCCGGATGAACCGATTCATCCCCTACCTCCTCTCAGAACCTTAAAATATTTTACCATAGCCGCATACGCCTTTTCAAAAAACAGGCAAGGAGTCCATCAAACCGTAAGAACGGCTGATCTTAGCTGGAGTATACCTCCGGCTTAAGTACCCCGATGTAAGGGAGGTTACGGTATTTTTCAGCATAATCCAGTCCATATCCAACCACGAACGCATCCGGCAGAATAAACCCGGAAATATCAGCCTTCAGATCAACGGTCCGACGGGCTGGCTTGTCAAACAGTGTAGCAATCTTTACAGATTTCACATTGCGGCGCTGGAGCACATCCACCAGATAGCTTAGTGTCAGTCCGCTGTCGATAATATCTTCCACGATTAGAACGTCGCGTCCTTCAACAGAAGAATCCAGATCCTTAATAATCTTCACTTCACCTGAAGAACGGGTGGACGTCCCATAACTTGAGACAGCCATAAAGTCCATCTCTACAGGCACTGTAATCTGCTTAACCAGATCCGCCATAAATATAAAAGCACCCTTAAGAATACAGATGATCAGCGGATTGCGCCCCTCATATTCTTCACTTAATTGTTTGCCGATTTCTGCGACTTTTGCTTCGATCTGTTCCTGCGTGAACAGAACCTCCTGAATATCATTGTGCAAAGTAAGTAAACCCCCTACGTTAAACTATGAATGCTAAAATTTGCAGTTCCTGCTTCAGTTAAACCTTCTCGTATCCAAAGCTATTCGCAAAACGGAAGTCGTATGCTGACTTACCGTAGCAATTGCGGAACGACGGAGACCGGGAATCCATATAATTTGGCCCTCCGCGTCCGTCACCATAGGAATCTGGGAGCGAGAAGAAGGAGGTATTTTCGCGTCAATGAAAATATCCTTTACTTTTTTGCTTCCATTTAATCCTATGACCTTCATAAAGTCCCCTGGCAGCCGGGAACGCACAGTAAGCGGATAAAGGAGCTTATCCGCATCGAATACCGCTTCCTCGTCCCCCAATTCATCCAGGGATATAGAGCCCATATTAGCCCTATACCGGGTGAAACGCAAACAATGCTCCGTATTTGGAACAGATATTTCAGCCGGAAAATGCTCTACGGGATATGTATAGGGCAAACCTGAATTCCCCATAGGATCAAGCATAAATCGGATCATATCATATTCACGCATACAGCGCAGTCCACCGCCAAGATCAAGACTCCATGTTGTAGGCAGATTCTGAATTGCACCCTTGCGAATCGCTTCAATCTTGGTAAAATCATTGTCTTCTGTGCCTAAAGGCAGATAATTTAATATTAGTTTAATCAACCTCCGTTGTAAAGCGGCATGTAAGGCGACAAAGGGCTCAATCTTGAAAGAAAAAATCCCACCTTCGTTAAAGATCAGTTCCTGATATACCTGTTCCGCCTTCTGCTGTAAAAAATCATCTTCTGTACCAACCACTTCGGCCAGTCGATTAAGCGATTCTGTAAGTCCGCTATTATATTGCCCTAAAAAGGGCAGCACATCCAGACGAACTGCATTTCTTGCGTACTTAGGCAATAAATTCGTGCTGTCTGTAACATATGGTATGCCTGTCTTCTCACACATCTGAATTAGGTCATTCTTGTATATACGAAGCAGCGGACGGATAAGTTCCACATTTTTTTCGCGCCGCTTCATACGCATGCCGGCAAGGCCGGAAGATCCACTACCACGCAAGATTCGCATCACCACCGTCTCCGCCTGGTCGTCGGCATGATGGGCCAGCGCAATCGCACCTGCCCCATATTTCTCTGCCACACTATGCAGGAACTCATACCTCTTCTCACGGGCCGCCAGCTGAGCTCCATGCCCCGATTCCTTCATATATGCTGGTATATTATAGACACCAAGCTCGAACGGAATACCAAGTTTGCTTGCCATCCTGCGTACGAATTCTGCCTCCTCATTCGACTCCGCACCGCGAAACCCATGATTTACATGGGCACAGACTAAGCGAAGTTTGAGATCAGGCTCAGCAGCCAATTGATATAATATATGTAGAAGCGCAACCGAGTCAGGGCCTCCCGATACAGCCACAACAATGCAGTCTCCAGAAGACCACAACCTCTCCTCACGGCCGATCTGGCGCACTTGCTCAACTAATCGGTGCATTACTCTACTGTTCATGCGCCCTCCCCCTCCAATCGTCATCTCTATTATAAATCATCTAATTCCAGAATGTGAAAAACAAAGCACAGAGAAGTAAAAGTAAAGATAGCGTAAAAGCCCCCATCATCCACGCTGGTGTCGGTGATTTGGCCTTACGCTGCATAACTTGCTTCTGTACCTGTTCTCTCCATAGTTGGCGGGCCTCCGCAGTGCTGCGGAATTTCCCCTCTAACGCTCGCTCGAGCCATTTGCGGTAAGGCTGCAGGGACGCCTCGCCCTGCACGATCGCCAGCAAGTCGCCCTTGCTCCGTGTCTGCGGCAAGCCGGTGGCGACCTCCTTAAGTGGAGCCTCTGCCAGCAAATGAATGCATACGACCGCGAATGAGAACAGATCATAGGAAGGTTCTGCCGTCCTTCCCCCCGCGCCCCAGTAACCGCGATCGTACCATTCTGTAAACTGTCGCACGCTGCGGCCATTCTCGCTGACTCCGCCGTAGTCAATTAGCTCCACCTCGCCATAAGGCGAGACGAGCACATTCTCCGGCTTCAAGTCCCCGAACGTGAATCCCAGGCCATGCAGCCCTTCCAGCTGCTGCAGCAGCGAATAACCGGCGACATTCAACCATCTGCTCCCCTGTTGTGCCAGGAATGCCCGCAGCGGCTCACCCTTCACATAGCGCATAACGTAGAAAGGAATCTCCTTGCCTTCTAGAGAGTAATCATCTACCTCTACCAGATATGAGAGATCCCTTTTTCCTGTTGAACCGATCTTGCGTTTTCTCCGCTGCAGCGCCTTAAGCACGTTGATTTCCGATTGTAGGTCGATCGTGTCGAAGCCCATTTTGAGTGCGTACAGTCTTGAGCTCTTCATCTGCTTCACCAAATAGACGACCCCGTTGGCGCCTTGTCCAAGCAGACGCTGAATCAAATAGCGTTCACCCTTCCAGCGGCCGGTCACAATCGTTCCTGGCGGCAGGGTCCATTTAGACGACGTAGTCACCAAGCATCGCTTCTCCTTCACCTTTCTCGTCCGAACCATTCCTAGCTCCGTGTCCATTCAGTGTACCATAACGGAAGAATTCAATCACCTTCAGGATCGCCGGGCCGGTCGGAGTTGCACCCCTCATCATAAGGCGCTGGAAAATAGACCGGGCTGAGCCCAAATTGCTGGTCCAGCCGATATCCAGGACCGCATCCTCACCGCTATGAGCACCCGGAAAGTGGAAGACGGCCACTTGGCTGCTGCCCTTCCTTGCACCCAGGCTCAGCATCATATCGCGAATCGCTTCCTCCACGGCAGCCAGCTTTGGCTTCATACTGGCGCTGGCATCGATCAATAAGGCTACCTGCAGGGGACTATTCTCGCTAAGCTCATCAATCACCTCTACTACTTCGGCGCGCTGCTCAGGTGGCAGCACCTCGACCGAGGATTCCCCCAAAATTTGCTTCAGCTCCTTGCCCACCGCCTGCTGAATCGTCTGAACGACCGTCTTCCGCGTCAGCATCTGCATCGTCTGCGCCAGCTTTTCCGTCCCCGTCAGACGGCTCATCCCTCCACCACTTCTGGCGATTTCCTCAATTTCAATACTGCCAAGCTCACCAATCGTCCCATAATCGACAATTCCTACTACATTGACGGTAATTCCTTCCTGACGGGCCAATGCCGCCGCCATCACCGGACTCTCTCCTACATTAGAACAACCATCTGTAATCAGCATAATTTGTTTCATCGCTATAATTCGCCTCCTAATCATTCCTGTAACTCTCTCTTCTCTAGCATTTCCAGGATTGATAGGATTCAAACTAGATCCATTGAAAACTAATCGACAGGCAGGACACCAGGGAATGGATTCTTGCAATTACTCTACTATACTTATGGCTAGAATAGCAGAAGCGGCCTCCGTCAATGAGTTGACGTTGCCGCTTCTGTACTTCATTTATCACTCAGAATATTAGATCCATAGCTTCTACGGCGCAGGGAAGTATCCAATCCGCACCGCGTAATCTATCATACGTTGGAAAAATTCACGGTCCGGCTCATGGCAGACGACAGGCGTACCTGCTAGAAATTCATTCGTCTGCGGGCACGCGAAGCGGTAGATAGAGTTCTTCGCTCCGTCTCCCTCCAATTGAGCCATCGCCAGCTCCATGCCAGCCTGCTCCTTCGGCTGATTCGGATTCAGCAACCATGCCTCATAATCACGCCACTCCAACAGATCCACATAATAGCCATATTCACGCAAGTGGTCAACCATGTCTATATAAGAGATTTGCACCGGATTGCAGATGTGGAACAACCTACCCGCACTCTTCTCCTGTAGTGCTATAGCCGAGATAGATGCACCTGCATAATTCACCGGTGTGAAGTCTACCTGCCAATGCACTCGCGGCGCCTTGCCAAGTAGGAGCATCGCCTTCAGCATCCGATAGAAGGCGTTATTGTCTATGTTCTTCTGGAATACACCCGTGGTCGAGTAGCAAGACAGATTGCCTACCCGGTATACCGAGGCAGCCACTCCTTCTTCCTCGCAGGCCCGAATCACCAGCTTCTCCGCTTCGAGCTTACTATTCGTATATACATTCTCGGTGGCTATCGCATCGTAGCCACTGCCTGCTGTGAACGACTCCCATAAACCGAGAAAGGCCAGGTCCTCCGGAATCCCCAGTGTGGATACATAATGGAAGCGCACATCCTTCCCGCGCGCCAAATCAAGCAGACGGTCCGTACTCTCAACGTTCACTTTGGTGAAATAGTCGGCTGAACCGAAATGCTTCACCTCAGCCCCGCAATGGATAATGGAATCCAGATGCTGATCCAGCAGCGCTGCATCCTGTGGACTAAGGCCAAGATTGGGCTGCTCTAAATCCCCACGGATTGCGACAACCCGATTTTCCATATTTCGTGTAATTTCGGTCCCGTAGTACCCCTTCATCACATCGACGAGACGCTGGTATGGTTCTTCCCCTTCCTTGGCACGCACAAGGCAATATATGACCGCCTCAGAGGTTTGCAGCAATTGATAAAGCAGAGAGGAACCTAAATACCCGGTAGCCCCGGTCAATAGAATATGATTCTGAGGGGACGCAGAAGGTTTACTGTTCCCGCCGAACATACGTGGATATTCCGCTAAATCCCGAATTTCCTCGCTGCCCGCGAAGGAATCCTCTTCTTCAGTTGCGTCCATTAATTCAATCACTCGCTCAGCCATAGCATATACTGTCGAGTACACGAAGAAATCGTTAATCTTCAATTTAGGGAACCGCGGCTTGAGCAGTACCAGCGTCTCCAAGATTTTCAGGGAGTGTCCGCCAATCTCGAAGAAGTTGTCATATAAGCCCACGCGACTGCGGTGAAGCGACTTCTCCCAGGCGACTGCGATCTCCTTCTCTAATTCAGTAACTGGCGCAACATAGTCAGGGTCTTCCTCGACCTGCATAGGGATATCATAGGTGCCCAGACGTTTGCGATCAATCTTGCCTGTCGGTGACAACGGCATCGATTCCAACATCATAAATTGACCAGGAACCATATAGGCTGGAACCTTGGTCTTCAGGAAGGAAGCAAGCTCCTGCTTACCAATCTCCTCGCCGGACTTGGAAGTATAGAAGCCTATCAGCATCTTCTCGCCGTGATCGTCCTCCTTGACGATCACGGCAACATCCTTCACCTTCTCATGCTTCGCCAGATTCTCCTCGATCTCTCCGATCTCAATCCGGTAGCCTCGAATCTTCACCTGGAGATCCTTTCTACCCATATACTCGATACCGCCATCGTTCAGTAGACGAACCAAGTCGCCGGATCGATAATATCTTTTCCCCGAAGTGGGATCCGTCGGATCGATAGTAAAAGCCTCTTCCGTCTTATCAGGCAGATTTAAATAACCTTTAGCCAAGCCGATGGAATGAATCAGCAGTTCACCCATTACATTCACCGGGCAGAGTTGGTCATTCTCGTTGACGATCAGCACCTCGTAATTGGCGATAGGCTTGCCGATGCTGACCGTAGTCAAGTCTTCTGGTACCTGTTCCTTGATCATATGGGTTGTCGCGGCCACTGTAATCTCAGTCGGTCCATACGCATTTACGATGAACGGCTGATGCCCCAGCTTCTTCTGCAAATTACGGACGGACTCCCCTGGGAGCGCCTCCCCGCCAATAACAAAACTACGGATCAATTGATACTTGACCGCCTCTTCTACCGTTAAATACGCGGATAATTGATTGAAGAATACGGTTGGCAGAATCCCTATCCGCGTCGCCCCAGTATCCTCAATCGCCGTGGTGAAGCTGTCGACCGAATAACGCTGTTCATTGGACAATAGATGAAGCCTAGCACCGCAGCATATTGCACTGAATATATCGTATACGGAAGCATCAAAGCTGAAGGTAGAATATTGCAAAATGACGTCATGCTCCGAGAATTGAAGCTGCATAGTAGTAGACAACGACAGGTTCACGACACCGGCATGGCGGATCAGGACTCCCTTTGGTCTTCCCGTTGTACCTGATGTATAGATCGTATACGCAATATCATCCTGATCGATGGGAATATGGCAGGCTTCCCCTGGATAAGAGGCGAACTGCTCCAGGTCGAAGCATAACAGCTTCAACTCATTCACATTATCCGCTACAAGCGGCTGCAACTTAGATAGATAAGTTTCCTTAGTTAGTACAATCCGCGAGCCCGTATCTTCGATAATATACTGATTCCGATCATCCGGATGCTCTGGGTCCAGCGGAATATAAGTCCCACCGGCTTTGAGGGCGCCGAGCATGCTGACAACAGCTTCCATGCTGCGCTCCATGTAGATGGCCACGAATCCGCCTTTGTGCAGTCCTTGCTCAATTAGCGCATGGGCAACCTGATTGGATAACCGGTCCAACTCAGCATAGGTCAACTTCCACTCAGCCGACGACAGCGCAATTCGCTCTGGGAAACTCTCGACAGTCCTGCTGAGCATCGATGTAATCGTCAGCTCTACTCCCCAATTTCTAGCGGTATCATTGAGCTTCTCATAAGCCAGTAGATCCTCGTCGGTCATGATGGAAATGTCGCCCAGGACAATCTCGGGACGATCCAATACCGCCTGAGCAATACATTGAAAATGTCTGGCGAACTTGTTAATCGTACTCTCTTTGAACAAGTGGCTCGAATAGGTGATCTCAGCTACCCACTTTTCCCCCTCTGTCCGCACATACCAGTTAAGACGACTGGCTTCATAAGCGGCATTTCGTCCATAGATAGTCTGCACTACAGGAGACTGCGAAACCAGTTTCTCAATCTCCTGAATAGGCAAGCTGGCTTCATTGGATAGAACAAGCCGCTCCGCTATAGCTGATAGCAACTGGCTGAATGGAATTCCAGCTTCAGTATGAATCCGTATTGGAAGTATTCGGCCATCCGTGGCTTGTATTCCAACAATTTGATCCTGTTCACCGCTCATACGATATAGAAAGACATAATAACAAGCGATTAGCCAAGTCTGAATATCAGTTTCCTGGATCATCTGTCTCTTGAATGATGAACTAATATTCAATTCATAGATCATACTCTTGGACCCGTTGGCCATTGCTAGATCTGGATAGTCAGTATGGATATGAAATCCGGATAATGGCGGCTGAAGCTCATTTAGCCAATATTCCCGGACTTTCTGATTCATCAGTAGGGTACTCACAAATGTTCAGCTCCTATTCTCTCTCTCTATTTAAGGGTGTTCGATAAGTCTCCCCTTGAACGATTACAGCTTCAATCCCTCTACTAGTTTCTCTAATTTTCCGGAGATTTGATTCAAGTGCTCGGCAGAGCTCATAATATTGTCGGAAGAAGCCCTCTGCTCCATGGCACTCTCCTTGATTCGTTCGGAGATAACCGCATTTCTCTCTGCATATTCGGCAATCTGCTTAATGGTCGCCGTAATCTGCTCTGTCTCAGCTACCATCTCCTCGGTAGCCGCAGATACCTCCTGAATTTGACTGGTCACGGAATCTGTACCATCCAGTATCGTAGCGAAGAGCTCTCCTGTCTCTCGAACGACCTGGATACCGGTAGCAACATTCCGTTCTCCTTGGCCAATTGCGGCGACGGCTGTGCTTGTCTCTTTCTGGATATAGTGAACCAGATCAGCGATTTGCTCTGCAGACTTGGCGGACTCCTCGGCCAGTTTCTTCACCTGGTTAGCTACAACTGCGAAGCCTCGCCCTTCCTCACCTGCTCTGGCCGCCTCAATGCTGGCATTTAACGACAATAGATGGGTCTGTTCGGCGATTTGTGTAATCACCTGTACGATCTCCTCAATTTGCCCGGAACGTCTCTGCAATTGTTCTATCGATACGACCGATTGCTGCACGGATTGCTGGATGGAATCCATCTGCTTAATAACCCCGCCGATATTATCCCGTCCTATCTCAGACTTGTCCTTCATCTCCATTGATGCGTCCGACAACGCTGAAGTGCTGCTAGCAATCGTTCCTACGCCTGAATTGATCTCTTCCAGTGAAGTCACACTCTCGGAGATCGACTTGCTCTGCTGCGAGGCCTTCTCGGAGATTTCTTCAATATTATCGCTGATCGCCATAGAGCTCTCATGATTCGTCTCCAGCGTCTCGAACAGAATCTTCGATTGATCCGCCGATTGAATAGAGACCGTCTTGATCGTCGCTACCAGTTCATTCATATTGCGAACCGTTGCATTAAACTTCTCATTCACCTGACCCAGTTCGCTCTCATCCGTCTTCAACTGTACGCTGAAATCGCCTTTGCTAAGCTTGTCCAATGCGGACATGAGATCCTTCACGGGTGCAAATGTCCTCCGGGTCGTGAAATATTGAGACGACAAAATAACGATCAGAATGGCAATAAGTGCGAGAACCGTATATTTCAGCAAATCGGTTTGACCGGTCATAATTAGACTGGCATCGAAATCCATGCCTATGTATGAGAATATTTCACCATTCTTGTCCTGAACCGGATAGAGTACCGTTAACCAAACACCGTAATCGTCCTTATAAGGCTTTGTGAACGTAATTTTCTTTGTCTTCAGCATTTCCTCGACGCCCTTCACATGGTAAGCAGGCTGTCCAAGCATATCGCCCAGGAATAAGCCCTCACCCTCGAACATATCAAGGATTGCCGTCGGAAAAGCAATCATCTGGGTACTATCGTTCTCTACCTTCGCTCCAAAGATATAACCTTGTGCAACATCAGGGTGAGTCGCTGACAAGTCATCAAATACCTTCGTCAGCTTCTTCTGAAGCTCCGAATTGCGATCCGTGTCTGTCACCGCCGCTTTGGCTTCTTCCGGAGTGATCCTGTCCTTCCAGGCCTCCATGACCTTCTGTGAGTTGTCCTCCAACTGATTGGTTAATACGGCACCTTGAATATAGTAGCTGGCAGCAATCAAGATAACACCAGTCATCAGAATAGAGACACTCGTTAACAACATATTTTTCGTGACAATGCTCAAACGGTTAAAAAAACCAAAAATCTTCATATTCAGTCTCCTTTTCGTTCCAGATAGTGACTTGGAATTAAGCATAATTCCTTTCAATAAATTCGTTTTTTTTTACATTCTCCCTTCAATAAGTAGATCCACCTAAAATTTAGGCAAAAAAAAAGATAACCGCATAGCAAACACTATAGGTTACCTCTTTTAGCAACTGGCTGACATACCCCCATAAGGAGAATTAGTCCCTATAGCTTTGCGTCACTACCTTTCGATAGCTTTGCCCAAACATGTATAAAATTAGTTCAATGGATGGATCTATCTAACAAATTTCGACAACACGACATGATAATCTTACTATGATTTTCAAATCATTCCCATGATAAATAATACCATAATTGTGTACGTTGTATGAATTTTACCGTCTTTTGATTCGCTACTTAAGTCCTATCCTGCTAAAAAATGACTGCTTATCACGTGTCAGCTTACAGTCCGCGGTCGCTCCAGCCTTGATATTCCGGGAATATGCAGGGTCGCCCACTCGGGCAACAAATGATCAATTTTAGCTACTGCAACTGTCATATCATCATGGACCGTATTTTTCTGATAGCGAATCACTGTCTCCAGCAGGCAGTCGGCGATTTCCTGCGGGTCATCCGCATGAATCTCCGAGATCATCCGTTTGATCCACAGTTCCTTATTCACAGCATAACCGGGAGCATCATACACTCCGTCCGTCATCATAATCAAAATGTCGCCAGGAAGCAGCTGCACCGTAACCAGATCAATCTCAATATCCTGAATGATCCCAATCGGTAGATTGCTAGCCGTAATCGGTATAACCTCATTCCCTCGTTTGATAAAGCTCGGCGATGAACCAATCTTGAGGAACGTCGTCTGCGCGGAGAACTCATCGATCAGAGCCATATCAACCGTAGCATATACTTCATCCGGCGAACGAAGCATGAGAATCGAATTAACCGATTTCACCGCTAATTTCTCATCCATACCAGATTGAAGTAACTGTTCAAGAATGCCAAGCGCTGTGCTGCTCTCCAGCCGGGCCCGCTCACCATTGCCCATCCCGTCGCTGATGGCAACAGCAAAGGTTCCATTTCCAAGCTCCATTGCACTAAAGCTGTCCCCGGATAACAAGTCTCCGCCCTTAGCAGCCCCGGCGACTCCGGTCGTCACTTCGAAGGTCTTGGCCGAACCGAAAGTTACAGTCGCCAGTCCGTCTCTGCCTGTAGGCATATTCTCCCGGACTACCGTAATATGCTCGTCCACAATGTCGGATAATAGCGGCGCTATAATCTTCCGACACTCATCGAACCCGCGAGTATACGCATGGACAATTTCAATCTCCACATTGCCATGGTCCAGATTAATGATGTCTATGCTATGAATAGACAGCCCCATTTTGTCGAGCTCGTCCCGGATCTGCTCCTCCTGCTTGTACATCGCCTGTCCTTCTCGCTGAATCTCTCGCGCCAAATCCTCCATAACTTGAGAGACTCCTGAGAGTTGTTCAGCTACAAGCTGTCTGCTATCGTATATTTGCCGCTTCCAATGCATATCATTCTGATATAGGCTATATTCTTGCTTCATCAGATCGAGCACTTGATCCGTCTTGACGCACAGCTTATTCCATTTGGGAGGCAGATCACGCTTCGATAGCTCCGGATTATCTTCAACAGCCGTCATCATCTCCGTCATTAATTTATAGGTCTGATAGAAATTACCGTCCCAGCAAACCTTGCGGCGTAGGCAATTCCCACAAGCCCCTTCGGTAATCGCATCCATGAAATGGCCAACCTCTTCACTCTGCTTGGACATTTCACCGCTACTGGCCATTTGACCGAAGCTGCGCGACAGTTGCTTGAACACTTGGGAGAACTGAGCCACCCGTCCGGCTGTAATCTCCCTAACCCGCTTGGCATATTCATGCTGCGACTTGATGTGATCCTGCGTACCAGGAACATACTTGGCGATAACGCTTATGACGCCCTTTGGAGTTACTAGGAAGAGGAGAATTGCTACGCAGCTCTCCCAGGTTGAAGACATGACCTCAGCTGGTCCTGTTAAATAGATAGCTAGAATAGAAGATCCTAGTAGCATACCCAAAGCAACAGCCCATTTGCGCCCTTCCCGCAGCATGCCTGCCAGCATGCCAGCAAAAGCTAGTAGACTCATCTGATAGAGCGCAGTCATATTGGCCAGACTGAGAATTAGCCCGGTAATTACGCCTACTGAGGCTCCTAGTGAAGCGCCTCCAACTAGAGCAAACAACAGAATTAAATATCTCGACATAATGTGTTCAATTGATAGGCCATATATTTCCCATCCGACGGCTCCGGTCATCATGGATGCCAATAGAATAACTAGACAGAGGATCTCCTCATTCCTAAGATGGCGTCCCTTCCTTCGAAGCGAGAAGACCGGAACGGATTGAATAAAGACCAAAGTCAATACGAAGCTGAGTACAGAATCTGCTACCATCATCATCATTGCGTACCAGCTTAACGAAGGACCAACAACAGCCTGGAATAACCCTACGAGGAATGTGCTGGTAAATACCGCTAAGGGAGCGTAAGAAATATCGGCCCGTTCAAAACTCTCAAGTCCTCTATGAATCAAGTAGAAGATTAGCAGTTCTGCAGCGATCCATATTCCATGCTGAACCGGGGACAGAAGTGCTCCAATCACCATTACGGCCCCCGCTGTTATTGCGATATCTCTGCGCATGAACATCATCACTGCGAAGAAGGCAGCAGCAAACGGCGAGAGCTCGTCCAGAATAGTAGCTCTTCCCAGTAAGAATGCCATCACCAGAAAGAGCAAATTCCATTTATTCACCATAAAACGCTGAGCGGCTCGCTCTAAGAGCGGTACATCCATCCAGACTCTTCTGCCCTTTGCCTTGGCTTGCCCTTTTAGTCTCTTCAAACCAGGAAACGTAATGACATTCCACTTCTCCATCAACTGGCACCACCTTATCCAATTTGTTAGGTATGTCCCATTATAGGTAGGGCAGGCTGGAAAGTTTGTCAGATACCGGAGTAAGGAGCCAAGAAATTTCCGACAAATTGAGAGGGAATTACGAAACACCACGAACCTAGGCCCGTCAAAGGATACATCGTCCTTATGCGTGCTTATGTTCGTACCTAGCAGCCCGTTTATAACGCACGGCAGAGCGGATTGATCTGATACATATCGTGTTATTGCGTAATAACCTGTCGCCTAAGCGGGACAGACGACAAAAATAGAAGCTGGAAAAAAAATCTATACATAGGTTCAAGAAGCATTCTAAAGCATCAGCATACGAAAAACAAAAAACCGTAGGCATATGTATGCCTACGGTGGATTTCATATTTAAGAAAGTTACATTCGCTTAGCTCCGCGTCCTCCGCGTTTGCCTTCCGTACTCTTCTTCAACGAAGAAATTCGCTCTTCACTATCCTTGAGAAAACGCGACATTTTGTCCTCAAAAGTAGATTTGTTAGAGAAAGAACGTCCCCCTCGATCCCGATTAAATCCGCCACCTGGTCGGTCCCCGTCTCTACCGCCACCTGGGCGATCGGTTCTGCCGCCACTTGGGCGATCGCTTCTTGGTGCACGAGGCGGTCTGCTTGACTCAACCGGCTTATCAACGGCTTGCTTAATGGAAAGTCCGATCTTACCGTCCTTATCGACATTAATTACCTTAACGGTAACCATATCGCCAATCTTCAAGTGATCGTTGACGTCCTTCACGTAATTGTCGGCGATCTCCGAGATGTGAACGAGACCCGTGACACCTCCTGACAGATCCACAAATGCTCCGAAATGCGTGATGCCTGTCACTTTACCTTCTAACTTGGTGCCCACTTCTATTGCCATAAAATAAAATGATCCTCCCTTAAAAATATACAGCCAGGCCTCGAAATCATGACTGCGGTGATTTGATTATACCGAATGAGTGAAACAAGGTCAACAGACGGATGCCCTTAGATTTCAATCATTATCCGAGACGGAATCGGATACCCGGACCGGAATTTCACCAGGTTTATACAGTCCATACTTCTTCATTGCGATCTGGCCAATATACTCAGGATCCTTCAGACGATTCAATTCATAATTTAATTGATTCAAACTCTGTTCCGCTGCTACCTTAGAAGCTTGACGCTCCGATAGTTGCACAGATTTCTGTCCGATCTCGCTGGATTGAGATATAAAGGTATGGCCCGACCATATCATAAATATAGCCATGAATATCATCCATAACCGTAACCGGCGGCGCGCTCCGGCTGTTCCGGATGCTTTATTCTGCGATTGTCTATCTGTGGATACCTTATGCAACTGAGCGCCCTCCATTCTCTTAATCTTGTATATTATGCGAAATCTATTCTCTATGAAACCAGCGTCTCCATAACGACTTCATCCAATCCCGTACTGTAACCAGCCTGTCCGAAATGCGAAGTCGTCTACGAATCGGCTTAGTCGCCCACAAAAGAAGCTTCCAAAACGGCAGCAATGTGATCCGTCCCAGAAATAATAACATTACCCATATAAAACCAAGCAACAACCAAATTCCTTTGAGAAGTAGCCTGATCGGTGCAATGAGCACGACCTGGACAATTCCGACTAATATCCTATAAAACCGTTTTATTACTATAATTAACATTACCACAAAACGTTCAGTTATAACACTAAGAAACAAAAAATGAATCCAAACGCCTATAAAAAGCCCTAAAAATACGTAGAATCTTACTTCTCCCTGATTTGTATGATACATTGTCCGAAATACAAATAACGCTGAAGCGAACCAATATAAAAGATCAAGAGCATGGATACTCCAGCGTGGGAAGCGGAATTGAATGGATACGACCCGGTAACCGTCGAAGACCATTCCCATAATTCCTCCGCATGCCAGCATCCAGAGAAGGGTTATCCACTGTGTATGCAGGTTCATCGGAACAATTTACCAAGGAAGCCCTTGTTTGATGAATGGGAGCCCGGCTCCAAATAAGACAGGGAATTTACCAGGCCCTCGATACTGACAAGCCCCTGTTCTAAATTCAAATTCTTGATATGTAAATTCTGTCCGCGGATCGTCAAATGCCCTAGCTCGGTCTGCAGCAGAAACTCCTCGCTATCGAAGCTCTCCACATTCTGCACCCCTGATATTTCGAGCAGTTTTCTTTGAAATAAATGCAACTCCTGACGCTTCCCTTTTCCTTGTTCGACCATGGCATGTACCCCTCCTTCTTACAGATAGCTTATGGAGCAGATACACGGTTTAGAACCAGAAGGAAAATAAAAAGCGGTGCCATAGGGCACCGCTGAATAAGCAGTAATCACAATTTGTTATTCGAACAAATTATGCTTTGCGATCGGTTCTTCCTTCACCAAGGTATACAGCGTAGCGGCTTCTTCTTTGCGAGTCGTCTCAGCTAAGCGTTCAACTCTTACGGTGACCAGCTTCTGGCCAAATTGCACCGTAATCTCATCGCCCACCTTCACCGAAGTGCTCGGCTTCGATTCACGGCCGTTAATCAGAACTCTTCCTTGGTCGGAGACGTCCTTGGCAACCGTGCGCCGCTTAATCAAGCGCGACACCTTAAGGAATTTGTCGAGACGCATTATTTTACAGCTTCTTTAAGTTTGTTGCCGGCTTTGAATGCTGGTACGTTGGATGCAGGAATTTCGATCGTCTTACCAGTTTGCGGGTTGCGGCCAGTACGACCGGAACGTTTGCGAGTTTCGAAAGTACCGAAACCAATCAATTGTACTTTGTCTCCGCCAGCAAGAGCCTCAGTGATTTCACCAAGAAATCCGTTCAATACGGATTCAACGTCTTTTTTAGTCAAGCCACTCTTGCTAGAAATGTTGTTGATCAGATCTGTTTTGTTCATTAATAATGCCTCCCAATAGATAAAGAAATAAATGATATTGCTGTAATTGGAGCAAGAGCTCCTCCTACCGCAAGGATATCTTTGTATGAGTATTCTTGCTTGAAATGAAAAATCCTGCCCGGAACTTAGAATTTTTTTGTTTTTTTCGCAAAATTACCCGCATTTTAGGCAATTTCCCCAATTATCTCCGTTCATTCTCCTTCGCTTCCTCCCATAAATTGTCCATTTCGACAAGGGAGCTAGTGCCTGGAGTCTTCCCGGCTTCGTGTAACCGTTCCTCCACATAGCTGAAGCGACGGACAAACTTGGAGACCGTCTGCGATAAGGCTTCTTCCGGATCAACACCGATGAATCTTGCTGTATTAACGACAGAGAATAGAACATCTCCCAGTTCAAGCGTCTGCTCTGACAGGTCCTTCATCTTCACAGCCTCGCGAAGCTCGAATATCTCTTCCTCCAGCTTGGCCCATACCGCATCGATATGTTCCCAGTCGAAGCCGACCTTCGCCGCCTTCTTCTGAAGCTTATATGCCTTCATCAACGCTGGTAAATCGCGTGGTACACCGCTTAATGCTGATAATCGCTCAGGCTCGATTCCTTTGCGGCGCTTCTCCTCCGCCTTCATCGCATCCCAGTTCCGAAGCGCAGCCTCGGCATCCTCGGCGCTAAGTTCTCCGAACACATGCGGATGACGGTAGACCAGCTTCTCATTCAACTCCTGGATTACATCGAATACGGAGAAGGTTCCTACCTCTTCCTCCATCTGCGAGTGCAGCATAATTTGCAACAGCAAATCACCCAGTTCCTCACGCATATGGTCCGGATCGTCTTCATCGATCGTCTCTAGCACTTCATAGGTTTCTTCGATCAGATTTTTGCGGATCGACTGGTGCGTCTGCTCACGGTCCCAAGGGCAGCCACCAGGACTGCGCAGAATCGACACGATCTCGTGCAGACGATCTAGGGTGCGGATACGCAGGGCATCATCCATATTCGCCGGTACGTATACTAGCGACAAATTACCAAATCCGGAAACACGGTCGAGTTCATATAGTGGAACAGTCACGACCTGCTCGCTTCCCTCCACGCCGAGGGCATGTCCTACGGTTATCTCATAATCGTCCGGGTAGATATCCATCAGACTCAGCTTGACATCGGAAGCTGTGAATTCATCGTATACTTGGCCGATCAATGTATGCAGGCGCGGATTGAACGTCCCGGCAGATATATCTGAAGCGTCCAGCAGCTGGAAGCCTTCGATCGGGTCGAAGCCAAGCCTTACGAACGCCACATCCAGGAAGCTCTCGCCTCCGATGATATTCAAGGCAATCTGCTCAGCAGGACAACGTTCCCGCAGCAGCTTGACCGTCGCTTCTGCGACCATCGGATGACCCGGAACAGCATAGATGATCTCTTGCTCCTCAGGCAGTTGGTTAGCACGCTCGATCAGTCGTTCTACAATTTCTGCGTATACAGATGGGAAATCCTGCTTCGCCTCATACACAGCATCAAATGAAGTGAACCTGACCCCCGTCTCCTCCAGCCAGCTAACTACGGGATGCTCCTTCGTGCGCACATATCGCTCCTGTGCTTCTTTGAGCTTCCTAAGGCTGCCCAGAGTTAAATGCTCCGGATTACCGGATCCAAGCCCCATCACTGTTATGCTTCCGCTCATGTATGAGTC
Source organism: Paenibacillus lutimineralis (assembly GCF_003991425.1). Lineage (NCBI taxonomy): Bacteria > Bacillati > Bacillota > Bacilli > Caryophanales > Paenibacillaceae > Paenibacillus > Paenibacillus lutimineralis. Next base: position 50,764 of record NZ_CP034346.1, on the reverse strand, counting down.
ACACTCCTGTTCCAATCGTGTTAGGACGGCTTGCCGGCAGACGACTTCAGCCTGTATCCTGCAATGCTGTCCATAGAATATGCCCAAATGGCATGATAATACTATACCACTAGTTCTGTCCAATTACGAAATTGCAAACACCGCAGATATAATGGACGGGTGATGTCTGCCGTTACTCTGGGCGTATCAGCCGCAATCGGACGAACAGCCTCAGCAGCTTCGGACCGATCCGCGGCAGGGCGGCTACCTCCGCCGCGGTCAAGAGGCGTGTTCGCAGGACCGCGACGGCGAACACAGCTGCACCGAGCAGCACGCCCAGCAGGCTGACCAGAGCCGCGATCAGGCGGCTCTGCGGTAGCGGGGCGGCAGCAAGGCGCAGCAAAAGCACGACCGCAGCCAGCGCCAGGACGGCGCCGGCCGGCCGCAGCAGCGCTGCATGTGCATGGGGGCGCAGCCCCGTGCGCCGGAGCAGCAGCGCGAGGTTGAGCGCCGCAGCGACAGCGTAGGCGACGATACCGGCGATGGCAGCGCCGGTAATGCCCAGCTGCGGCACCAGGGCCGCGTTCAGCGCTATCTTGAGCGCTGCGGCCAACAGCAGATGAAGCGCCGGCGCACGGACGAAACCGAGCCCCTGCAGCAATGCTGCTGTCACCGTAACGAGCGCGCCCGGCGCTGCCGTCCAAGCGATCCAGGCCATTGTGCCACTGCCTGTCCCATCTTGATACAGCATCACATTGATCGGCTCGGCCAGAAGAGCAAGTCCTGCCGAGGAAGCGAGCCCGATCAGCCAGAACCAGCGTAGCGCCAGTGTCAGCTGCCGCCTAATGCCCGCAGAATCCCCCCGAACATTCATCTCCGCCAATACAGGGATGAATAACACCGATAATGAAGAAGCCAGCATAGTCACCAATTGTACAAGGGGAATCCCGCGATTGTATACACCGACGGCCGACATAATGGCTAGCTCATCTCCATGAGCGGACAGCAGCCGCGGCAATGTGAAGGTGTCCACCAAACTGATCAATGGAACGGCCAGGGATGCAAGACAGATTGGAATCGCATAGCGGAGCAAAGACGAGAGCAAGGCTCTGCCCCGTTCCCCTGGATCCCCTGGGACAACCAGTGCAATTCCCTTGCCAGCATCCCCCTTGATACGATTAGCTCCTGCTCTGGCCCCGCCATCCTGCACGAATTCTGTCCCAAGCTTTCTACGGTAGCTAACCCAATACATCAGCATAACTAACAGGCCAGCCGCGCCTCCAAATGCCGAGCCGGACAGCGCTCCCCCAGCAATAACCGACTCTACCGCTCCAACACTGCTTAAATACAGCAGAAATACAATCATAGCCACGACTCTCACAGCTTGTTCCGTGACTTGTGATACCGCGGTCGGAATCATATTCTGCAAGCCTTGGAAATAACCACGAAGTGAGGCGCTCAGTGGTATGAAGAGCAACGCCGGAGCAGCGCTGCGCAGAGCCGGGACCAACTGGCTGCTGCCAATTAGGAGTGCCAAGAGCGGGGCGCCAAAGTACATCAACGCACTGCCGGCCAATCCCAGGACGATCATCATGATGGTAGCGAGCCGTAGCACCGCCTGTTTGCCTCGCTCATCTCCTTCTGCATGGCGCTCAGCCACGAATTTCGATACCGCCGTCGGAAATCCAGCTGTCGCCAGCGTTAACAGAATCGTATAAAACGGATAGACGGTATTATAAATGCCGAATACCCCGTCTCCTCCGATATTTTGCAGTGGAATTTTCTGCAGTGTCCCCAGCAGCTTCGTAATAATCGCTGCCAGACTAAGTACCGCTGCTCCTTTTAACAGTTGCGACGATACGTTATTATTCCCTGATTTCATAATGAACCTACTTTACGTAAAATAATGAACTTTCGCTTCAAGAATATGTCCATTATAAAACGAAACTGACCACCGCGACCACTTTTGCTATTCCAGCCCCTAGGGGTACTAATAATGCGTGTTCAATAACAACCTCTAAGACATAAAAAATACACTCCGAGATATGGCGGCTGCAAACCGTCTTATGCAATGGAGTGTACGTGTATTACTTAAATATGCTTTATTGTTCCATCTGTTTGCCGAGGAATCCAGCAGCAGTCTCTGCCATTTTCGTCTCTAATTCGGACATGTTCACCGATTCGTCCTTGTTCATCAAAATCACAGTACCGATGGGATCGCCGCTCGAGATAATTGGCGCAATCACGTAGGAAGAAATCGACTCGGGATGATCCTTATTGATCTCATAAGTTCCTGTCGTCGTCTCAAGAATCGTCTTGCGGCCTTCCATGCTGCTCTCCAGCAAGGAACTGATCTGTTTGTCCAAGTATTCCTTCTTGGAAGCCCCTGCTACAGCAATCACCGTATCCCGATCCGAGATAAGCGTAATATGTCCAGTACTCTCATAGAGCGACTCCGCATACTCCTTGGCAAAATCCCCTAATTCTCCGATTGGCGAGTATTTCTTCAAGATCACTTCACCATCGCGGTCTACAAAAATTTCAAGTGGATCCCCTTCGCGAATCCGTAAAGTGCGGCGGATCTCCTTAGGGATAACCACCCGTCCTAAATCATCAATGCGACGTACAATTCCAGTAGCTTTCATATCACATGTTGCCCCGCTTTCTTAAGAAGTTTTGAACTACTACTGTCTGGATATCTGTTAATCTTCGGATGTATTTGTACGGGATTAGAAGGATTGTCGGCTCCTTGTGATTCTGACCATAGTATTCATCCCTTCCCAAATCCTTATGCATCGTATTTTACCTTATCCGCAAGTACTTGCTAACCGTAACAAGAGACAAGAAAGCAGCGTAAAATAAATTCACGCCGCTACGTAAAGTCTCCCTAAAGTAACAAATCGTTCCTCATCCAGGATGGATCACGATTATTTGCTGCTATTCCCGTTATCAGCACCGGAGGTATTGCTATCATCCGATTGATCTGAATTACTGGAATTACCAGAGTTACCAGATTTATCGGCATTCCCGTTCGTCCCAGTATTGCCTGAGCCCGAATTAGCACCTTTATCTGTGTTCTCTGCCTTCTTCTCTACCTTAGGTAAAGTAATTTTCTTGATAATCTTCTTCTCCAGATCGCCAGACATGAACTCGTCCAACTTTTGGGATCCAATGGACATCTTCAGCGTATCCTTCTCAGCATCCGTCAAATCTGCGAATGTCTTCTCAGTTCTGGCCTCTACACGAATAATATGGTATCCGTAATCGGTCTCCACTGGATCGCTGATTTTATTCAGTGGAAGTGTCATTGCCGCCTCTTTAAACTCGGGTACCCATTGATTCACAGCTGCGTCTGCATACAGACCGCCATTATCAATGTTCTGCTGTCCATCATTCGAATATTGCTTGACTAACGTAGCAAAATCTTCACCCTTGTCCAACTTAGCCTTAACCTCTTTAGCTAATTTCAGAGCATCATCCTTGCTGCGTTCCTTACCTTCCGAATCCTGGAATCCAATCAGAATGTGACGTACGGAAGCGGTAATATAATCTTCCTTAGTCGCTTCAAATTCCTTCTTCATATCATCTTCGGTAATTCCTGTTAACTGTGTCTCCATCACCGTATAAATACGGGTCATGTAGTTCTGGAATTCTTTTTCTGTAATCTTCTGTGCGTCCAGCATTTGCTTAACATTATCAGCGCCATTAGCGTCCTTCATTGCCTTGTATTGAGTCTCAGCCTTCTTCTTGCCTTCTTCCTTCATCTTGTCGTCGGCTTTGCTCTCCCAATATTTATAGGCAATCGCCTGTTTGACCAAGTATTCCCGGAAGTCATCCATTTCCGTAAACTGTGCCATTTGCGGCTGCAAGGCAAGAACCATGCGCTGTTCAAGATCGAATTCCTTTTGTGTAATCTCTCCGCCGTCGTACGTAGCTACGACATTGTTATCCGTTTTTTTACCGCATCCAGCCATAACGGATACAGCCAGCACGACCACGAGGGCAGTCAGCAGCGTCTTCCAAGAACGCCCTTTACTTCGAAACATCTTGTAGTTCCCCTTTCGTCTTGAACGAGTCCTTCAGGGCTCCCAGGAATTGCTCCAATAGGCCCATCAATTCTTGGTCGTCCATTCCTTTGGTTTTGATCCAGATTACCATACCAGACCCTTGATTAAATTGTACACGTCTTCCGAACAGATTTCCAACCTCCGCGAGTTTCGCCGGAATCAGATCCTTCTCTCTGCCTGCATAGAACTTCATAGTCACCTCGTCACCGCGAAGTGCGATCGTCTCAATGCCATACTTCTTGCCATATAGCTTAACCCTGGCAACGGACAACAGATTCGTAACTGCCTCTGGCAAGTCGCCGAAGCGATCAAGCAGCTCGTCCTCTAAATCGGCGACATCTTCGAATGAAGCCGCGGATGCGGTTTTTTTTGTAAATCTCGATCTTCTGCATACTATCATAAATGTAATCCGGCGGTAAATAGGCGTCGATGCCAAGATCGATCGTCGTACTCCAGGATGATTCCATCGGATCAGGCTCGCCAAGCATGGACACCTTCCGTTTCTGGATTTCCTCCGCCAACATTTGCGAATACAGGTCAAATCCAACCGAAGCGATGAAGCCGTGCTGCTCCGCCCCGAGCAGGTTGCCTGCGCCACGGATCGCTAAGTCCCGCATAGCAATTTTAAACCCTGAACCGAGTTCAGTAAACTCCTTAATGGATTGCAGACGTTTCTCCGCAACCTCCGTTAAGGATTTGTCCCGCTGATATGTGAAATAAGCGTAGGCAATCCGGTTGGAACGTCCAACTCGACCCCGCAGCTGATATAACTGGGACAGGCCCATCTTATCAGCGTCATGTACAATCAGCGTATTCACGTTCGGAATATCGACCCCGGTCTCAATAATGCTCGTGCTCACCAACACATCAAATTCCCCGTCCAGGAAGTCGAGGATCGTCTTCTCCAGCTCCTGCTCGGACATTTGCCCATGGCCTACAGCCACTCTCGCCTCTGGAACAAGCATGGAGATCTGCGCAGCCATCTCTTGAATCCCTTGAACTCGGTTATACAAGTAATAAATCTGTCCACCGCGTGCGATCTCCCGTTCCACCGCTTCGCGTACGAGTGAAGGGCTATATTCTACAACATAAGTCTGCACCGGAAACCGATTCTCTGGCGGTGTCTCAATGACGGACAAGTCACGAACACCTAGCATCGACATATGCAGTGTGCGCGGGATTGGCGTCGCTGTCAGCGTCAGCACGTCCACATTGGTCTTCAGCTTCTTCAGCTTCTCTTTATGAGTCACACCAAAGCGCTGCTCCTCATCCACGATGAGCAGGCCCAAATCCTTGAAGATCAGATCTTGGGACAGCAAACGGTGCGTACCAATCACGATATCGACAGTCCCTTGCCGGACTCCCTTGATCGTCTCATTCTGCTCCTTCCGACTACGGAAGCGGCTCAGTGACTGGATATTGATTGGATAACCTGCAAATCGTTCGCGGAACGTCTCATAGTGCTGCTGCGCAAGGATTGTCGTTGGCACCAAGATAGCGACCTGCTTGCCCTCGATCGCTGATTTGAATGCAGCGCGAATAGCCACCTCGGTCTTTCCATAGCCAACGTCTCCGCAGAGCAAGCGGTCCATCGGACGCGAGATTTCCATGTCTTTCTTAATTTCCGTAATCGCACGAAGCTGATCCGGTGTCTCATCGTAAGGGAACATCGCTTCAAATTCCTGCTGCTCCTGTGAATCCTTCTCAAAGGCATATCCTGGCGAGGCCTGACGTTCCGCATACAGCTTAATCAGGTCATCGGCTATATCCTGTACGGAAGAGCGGACTTTATTTTTAACTCGGTTCCATTCATTGCCCCCGAGCTTATAGATCTTCGGCTCTTTGTCCTCCGAACCGACGTATTTCTGAATCAGATCGATCTGTTCGATCGGCACGGACAGCTTGTCACCGCCGGCATACAAGATATGGATGTAGTCCTTATGGATACCGCCAACCTCTAGCGTACCAATGCCTACATACTTCCCGATCCCATGATTCTGGTGAACGACATAATCGCCGACCTTCAGCTCGGTGTAGCTCTTGATTCGTTGAGCATTATCCATACTCTTGCCAATTTTACGAGCTTTACGCTGTTTCTTGGAGAACATCTCCCCTTCTGTAATCACAACCAGGTGAACGGACGGGAATTCGAAGCCGGATTGCAGATTACCCTTCAGCAGCATCGGCTCATCGATTCCATAGTCAAGCAGTACCCTACGCATTCTGTCCATGCGTTCTTCGTTGCTAGCCAGCATCATGATGTTGGCTCCGCTCTTCTTCCAACGCTCCATCTCTGACTTAAGCACATTCATTTGTCCGTGGAAGTCCTGCATCGAGCGAGCTACGAAATTGATAATGTTCTGCGGCTGCGTGTGCGGAACCTGTCTTAAGAATAACGACAACAGCAGCGTCTGGAACGGACGATGATAGAGCACATGCTCCGCCTCCACCGCTAATGGAAGCTCAGGCAGACTCTTCCCATTCTGTAGCAGATGCAAGTTCCACTCCGCCTCATCGCGCTCCAGTTGCTTGGCTGTCTCTAACAGACGTGCAGGCTCTTCCAACACAAGCAGCGTATCCTTAGGCAAATAATTGTACAATGTGTGATGCTCTGGATAGAGCAAAGAGACATATTTATAGATTTCCGGAAAATATACGTGCTCACGTAGCATTTCAATTTCCCGGGAAACTTCTTCTTTCAGCTTGATCTTCGCCTGACGGTCAGTCATCTTCTCAAGCTGGCGCTCCAGCTGCTCTGTTGCTGCCTGAGCCGCCTTTGTCATTCGATCGCCGGAAGCGATCAACTCCTTGCAAGGCGTAATCGTTACCTGTTTAACCTTGTCGACAGAGCGCTGGTCAGCAGGATCGAAGGTACGTATCGAATCAACTTCATCATCGAACAATTCCACACGATAAGCCAGCTCCGAGGTCAATGGATAAAAGTCCAAGATTCCGCCCCGTACGCTCATCTCCCCACGGGATTCAACGCGTTCGACCCGCTCATACCCAAGCTCAACCATCTGAGTCAAGAAGGAATCCAGTTCAACGGTTCCTCCTACCTCAATCGATAGGCTGGCGCTGGACATCACCTCTGAAGTAGGGATGTAGCGGCGCACGCCAGAATAAGGCACCACCACAATGCCGCGAAACTGTTGTGAGCATTGCAGCAGCACCTCAATCCGCTGGGCCAGCGTCTCTGGACTGGAAATGGCCGACTCTGCGGCTACCAATTCATTGGCCGGGTACAGCATGACCTCTTCGGATGACAGCGCTTCATGTAAATCTTCATATATCTTCTGGGCTGAGAACATGTTATGGGTAACCACTAGCATCGGACGGTTAACCTTCTTGTGCAGCGATGCCAGCATGACCTGTCTGGCCGAGCCGGACAAGCCTGAGATAAGCTGCTCTCTCATTCCCGATTCTATCCCGGCTACCATTGAAGCAAAGTCAGAATCTTGCGAAAAAGCCTGTATGAGTGCTTTTAACAAATGAGGCACCTCTCTTATTGCTTAATTGATACTATTCTTGATAAAAATCGCATGACGAAAAGTCACGATTTCGTAAACGTAGAGCTACCTACCGATCCGGGGTCCATATTCGAACCAAAAAGGAGCCTCAGCACGCTTGCCAAGGCTCTAATATCCGTCATTTCAAAGTGAATCCTTCATCCTCGTTGCCGATCATTGCAGCGGATTCGAGAGCAAGGTCAGCTCCGGATTGTTCTCCAGTGCCTCCCTGCAATAATCGCAGGTCACCCGAACCGTAGTATCACCGTTCGAATCATACGCTATTATATCTCTCCGCTCATCGGGGGTCAAGGAATGGAAACCTAGCTGCGATTCGGATATATAGGGCGCCTCTATTCTACCAATAAACGTTCGGCAATGCCGACATATATAGTTTATTGCCATCTATATGCCTCCTGAAGAATCATTATGTCTTCAGTATGCCCTGAAACGCCGTAGCTTAGCCCTATGCATTAGCTCTTTGGACCAACTATAGAAGTCTGTCTGAAACTATTGATTAAACTTGGCCATCGTCTGCTCAAAAGTGTGATCCATACTGTACTCCATCGCATCACAAGCCGCATCAATCGATTGCTGAAGCAGCGGCTGATCCTTCTTAGCAAACTTGGACAAGACATAATCTACTACCGCATACCCCGGCTCCGGCCGGGAAATCCCCATGCGAATCCGGTTGAACGTCTGCGTCCCCGTATGCTGGATAATCGACTTAATCCCGTTGTGCCCTCCGGCACTCCCTTGATAGCGCAGCCGATTACGCCCCAGCTCCGTATCCAGATCGTCATACACAACGATCATGTCCTCCAGAGCCACCTTATAATAATCCATAAAGGCCCGAACCGCCTCACCGGATAAATTCATATATGTCATCGGCTTGATCAGCGCGACCTTGCCGCCCGGCAAGAATCCTTCACCAACCAAAGCCTTGCACTTGCTCTGCTTGATCTCAATATTGTGCCTTCGCGCCAACTCATCCAGCGCCATAAACCCGATATTATGACGGGTCTTCTCATATTGACTCCCCGGATTCCCGAGGCCGACAATCCACTTCATCTTCGTTAATCCTCCATTTATCCTCTTCTCTGGTATACCCAGCGCATCCCGAAGGGACAGTGGGTTCCTCATCCCTACCTAGCGTATCCCGGAGGGACAGCGGGCTTCTCACTCCACCTAGCGTATCCCGGAGGGACAGCGGGCTCCTCGCTCCTACCTAGCGTATCCCGAAGGGACAGCGGGCTCTTCACTCACTCCACCTAGCGTATCCCAGAGGGATAGCGGGCTCCTCACTCCACCTAGCGTATCCCGGAGGGACAGCGGGCTCCTCACTCCACCTAGCGTATCCCGAAGGGACAGCGGGCTCCTCACTCCTACCTAGCGTATCCCGAAGGGACAGCGGGCTCCTCACTCCACCTAGCGTATCCCGAAGGGACAGCGGGCTCCTCGCTCCTACCTAGCGTATCCCGAAGGGACAGCGGGCTCCTCACTCCACCTAGCGTATCCCGGAGGGACAGCGGGCTCCTCGCTCCTACCTAGCGTATCCCGGAGGGACAGCGGGCTCCTCGCTCCTACCTAGCGTATCCCGAAGGGACAGCGGGCTCCTCACTCCTACCTAGCGTATCCCGGAGGGACAGCGGACTTTCTTTGGATTCCTCCACGGTGCTTCTTCCAGTTCATATTATAATCCCTGCTCAAACCTTAGCGCATTCCGAAGGAACAGCGACTCCTCGCACAAACCCAGCGCATTCTGAATAAACAGCGCCCTCCTTCGAACCAAGTAGCAGTCAAAAAGCACCAAAGTCCACTCTTCACTCCTCTTACCACCGCCAATAGTAGAGCGTACCCCGTAGGGGTGAAAAGCGGCCCCAACCTCGCCGTCACCCAGGCGAGCCGAAAGCAGCACATCTCCCCAGCCTGTTTGCAGGTAACCCAGATGCTCCCAAAGTAAGACGTACCCGAAGGGGGAAAAGCGTTCCATGCAACAAAAGCCCCTAGCGCCTCCCCCCTGGAAGGGGGATAGTCGCAGGAGCACCTCTCTGCCTCCAACGTTTATCCATATGCAGGAGTCCAGAGGGCAGCAAGCCCTTTGGAGCCCTCCCTTATGGTAAGGGAGGGTTTGGGAGGGTTGAGTACCTTATTCTATTTCAAACAACTTACTAATCGACAGCTCCTCATGTACACGAATAATAGCTTCGCCCATGAGAGGGGCTACAGATAGAACCTTCAACTTGCTAGTAGGATTAGGATGCGTAATTGGAATCGTATCCGTCACGATAACTTCTTTGAGCGGAGAATTCTCAAGCCGCTCCATCGCTGGACCGGACAGCACAGGGTGTGTACAGCAAGCATAGACTTCCTCTACGCCGCCTTCCTTCAGCGCGTTGGCCCCCAGCACGATTGTGCCTGCGGTATCAATGATATCGTCGACGAGAATAGCGGTCTTTCCTTCAATATTCCCGATGATGTTCATAACTTCACTTACGTTAGGTTCCGGACGACGCTTGTCGATAATCGCGAGCGGGGCGTTCAAGAAGTCGGCCAGCTTACGGGCACGAACTACACCACCGTGGTCAGGAGATACGACAACCGGGTTCTGAATATTCTTCGAACGGAAATATTGAGCCAGGATTGGTACACCCAGCATATGATCCACTGGTATATCGAAGAAGCCTTGAATCTGCATGGCATGCAGGTCCATCGTAATGACGCGGTGGGCACCTGCTTTCTCAATCAGATTAGCTACCAGCTTGGCCGTAATTGGATCGCGCGAACGCGCCTTGCGGTCCTGGCGCGCATATCCGTAGTACGGAATAACTACATTAATGCTCTTAGCTGAAGCACGTTTCAAAGCATCCACCATAACGAGCAGCTCCATCAGATTGTCATTAACAGGAGCGCAAGTAGACTGCACAATATATACATGGCAGCCGCGTACGCTTTCAGACAATTTGACTTGAATCTCACCGTCACTGAAGCTAGTCGTCTCCGAGTCCCCCATCGGGATTCCAATATAATCGGCGATTTGATGCGCTAATTTCGGATTGGAGTTACAAGTGAATATCTTCAGTTTAGAATCACAATAAGTCATAAAATTTAATACCCTCCGTGCTGTGTAGATAGAATAGATTATAGATGTCTCAAACTATCCCCGTCATTAATATGATCACTGCATCCTGAAAAACCTGAAACTTCGATTCATACTACTTCTTCCATTGCCTAGGCATTACTGCTATTCTCTTGATTCTTCTTGTTCTCTTTGCTTTCTTGCTTTGGCCCGGGCGCGAATCTTCTCTGCATAACCTGGCTTATTCTCCTGACGAATCCGCGCAATAGCCAGATCATTATCCGGCACGGCATTCGTGATCGTTGAGCCAGCTACAACATAGGCACCCTTGCCGATTTTCACCGGCGCTATCAGATTGACATTACTGCCGATAAAGGCATCATCTTCGATCTCAGTAATAGACTTATTATATCCATCATAGTTGACAGTAATCGCGCCGCAACCAAAGTTGACGTTCTTGCCTACCTTGGCATCGCCGATATAGCTAAGATGAGAGACTTTCGAGCCATCATCCATCGAGGCATTCTTGATCTCTACAAAATCGCCAACCTTCACATGATTACCCAACTTAGTTCCTGGACGCAAATAAGCAAACGGCCCTACGGTCGTATCCTTGCCAACTTCTGTCTGGCTCAGCACCGAATGTTTGACCTTTGCACCGTCAAGAATGTGACAGTCCTCGATATCAGAAGAGGGACCAATCACACAATCCTCTCCGATAACCGTCTGTCCATATATAGAACATCCCGGCAAAATAACGGTATCCGCTCCGATCGTAACATCGGCTCCAATATACGTAGAGCCCGGATCTATAATCGTAACACCGTTCAACATATGCTTACGGGCAATGCGAGCTCGCATAAGCGTCTCCGCTTCAGAGAGAGCGATACGATCATTAACACCGATAGACTCGGTATAATCGTCCGTTCTGTAACCTTCAACAACATCGCCTTCTTGAACCAGGATTCCTATGACATCCGTTAAATAATACTCCTGTTGAGTATTGTTATTTGTCACTTTCTCCAGAGCGGAAAATAACTTCGCATTATCAAAACAATAAGTGCCGGTATTGATTTCCTTTACCGCATTTTCTTCAGGAGAACAATCCTTCTGCTCGACAATTCGCTTCACAGAGCCATTCTCGCCCCGGATAACCCGTCCATAACCTTGCGGACGATCCACCTCGGCAGTAAGAATTGTAGCCGCCGCACCATTCTTCTCATGAAGCCGGAGCATCGCTTCCAGCGATTCCTCGGTGACTAACGGAGTGTCTCCACAGATAACGATCGTCGTCCCATTCTCTTGGCCAAGTAGCTGTTTGACTTGCTTGACGGCGTGACCAGTCCCTAGTTGCTTCTCTTGCAGTACATATTCCGCTGAGGTGCCAAGATAAGACTGTACAGCCTCCGCACCATGGCCAACAACGACAATACTGCGTTCACATTGGACCTTCTTCACCGTATCCAAGACATGTCCGACCATCGGCTTACCGCAAACGGGGTGAAGCACTTTATAGAGCTTCGACTTCATGCGTTTCCCCTGTCCTGCAGCAAGAATAATCGCAAATCTTTTCAAGGCCCCGGCCTCCTTCAATTGAACTCATTACTGACTATATCTCATTTAAGGCAAAAAGAAAAGAGAGCCATGGGCATGGCTCTCTTTTCCTCGAACCCCAATTAGTTACGATAATACAAAAAACTTAAGCCCCTTCTTCAATAACTTCCTCTTGTTCAGCTGCGCGCTCGTATTCTGCGAGAACTGCGTTCTGAATTTTCTCGCGAGTACCCGAAGAGATCGGATGCGCGATGTCCCGGAATTCCCCGTCCGGTGTGCGCTTACTAGGCATAGCTACGAACATCCCGTTGTTACCGTCAATTACACGAATGTCATGAACAACAAATTCGTTATCGATGGTAATGGATGCAATCGCCTTCATTCTGCCCTCAGAGCTGACTCGGCGGAGTCTTACATCCGTAATTTGCATATGTGTTCACCACCTTTTTCCATCAGAGACTTGGTGTAATATTCCACATAGCAAACGGAAATCCTTTTTTTTTCGTGAATAAAATAGGCTAAATTCAAGAATTTTTTTGGAATAATGTGCTATTCGACACAATTCGCCATAATTCCGGTAGTTTTTACAGGAAATCGACTAATTTTTGGCTTAAATCACTTATTGAAATAATTACCATGGGTGACTGATATTTCCTTTCCCTTCGCATCCACAGTACGTAATGTGGCCAAGGACACATAATCCTGAAGAAGACGCTGTTCTGATTCAACTTCTCCAGATTCTACTAGGACCCCGACTCCAGCGACAGTCGCATCGAACTCGGCAAGCAAATCGACCATCCCTTGAATCGTGCCGCCAGCCTTCATGAAGTCATCGACGATCAACACTCTGGATTTCTCCCTGAGTGCACGACGGGACAACGTCATCGTATGCAGGCTTTTATGTGAACCCGATACATAGTTAATACTTACCGCCGACCCTTCCGTCACCTGATGGTCCCTACGTACGAGTACAACAGGCAGGTTCAATTCGGCACCGGTTGCATAAGCCAACGGAATCCCCTTCGTCTCAACGGTCATAATGCAATCAATGTCTACATGGGCAAAAGCGGTCGCGAACAGCTTCCCTGCCTCGTTCATCAATGCTGGCTGTCCCAGCAAGTCCGACATGTATAGATAGCCCCCAGGAAGAATGCGGTCAGGCTGAGACAATTTCTCACACAGCTCATTGATAAATACAAGAGCCTGCTCCTTGCCTACCTTGGGAATATACTTGACCCCGCCGGCAGCGCCTGCCAGCGTCTGCAGTTCGCCGATCCCCTCATCCTCGAACACCTCTTTGATAATTGCCAAATCCTCACTAATTGAGGACTTAGCCGCGCCATACCGCTGCGCGAACGTTGTCAGAGGTATCAGATGATGCGGACGGGATAACAGATATTGGGTCATTTCAACTAATCGAGCGCTTCTTTTCAATTTTTTCACGAAGACCCCTCGCTAAATCCGAATATTTTAATGAAAATATAACATTTTCGTACGGTTTTGTACAATCTTTACTTATTAAGTCAATAGACGAACGGCATACACTTCTTTGCAGAAGCCCCTCAATCCGTTGTAAATCCGCGGTACCTTCGACTCCTTGGACACAAGTCCGAAGACCGTCGGGCCGCTGCCCGACATCAACACGCCATCCGCTCCAAGACGCAGCATCGTCTCTTTGAGATGAGCCACCTCTGGATGCATTTGCAGCGTCACTTCCTCAAGCACATTGCCAAGCTCTTGACACATTCCGTGGAAAGAGCCGCTATCAAGCGCCTGGATCATTCGGCTGGCCGAAGGATGCTTCGTAATCCGATCACTGCGGAATCGGCCATAGACCTCCTCAGTCGATACATTGATCGGCAGCTTGGCTAGAATGACCCAGCATTGCGGCGGATTAGCTACAGGAGTTAGCTTCTCCCCCCGGCCTGTAGCTAGTGCTGTCCCTCCTGTAACACAGAACGGCACATCCGAGCCGAGCTCTGCACCAAGCTCCATTAGCTCTGCATCCGAAATGCCGAGCTTCCAGAGGCGGTTTAGGCCGCGCAGTGTTGCCGCCGCATCGCTGCTGCCACCAGCTAATCCCGCTGCCACAGGAATCTTCTTGTCCAAATGGATATAGACACCGCTTGGAACCTTGTAACGCTCCTTAATCAGCTTAGCTGCCTTAAAGGCCAGATTCTTCTCATCCAACGGAATATAACCCGCCTGACTCGATATAATAATCGTGTCGCGGGGAAGCTCGCTCATTTCCAGACGATCCGCCAAATCAACCATCGTCATGATCATTTCGACCTCATGGTACCTATCAGGCCGTTTATATAGCACATCAAGCATCAAATTTATTTTTGCCGGTGCTTTCTCATAAATTTTCAAGGCGTTCACCTGTCCTCAAATATCCATTCACTAAGATTTCATAGCTGTTATTCTGAATTCGTAGTAATCCATAATGGGTTCACTATACCTATTTTATAAAAAATCCATCCATTCCGTCTATGTAACGAAAAGACAAAACCTGCCTTCTCTATATTACTTTATCCTGATACAAAAACAAGGCTTCCCCCTCTGGAGAAGCCTAATTATGTGCAGTCATTATTGTGAATTCTTTGCGGCGGCCCGTTCTGCCATTTCTATCGCTCTTTTGACCATATTTCCTGCATCCTTGGCTCGAATGCCTCCCCAGCCTTGCTGCTGCACCGTATTGTAGAATCCAAGCTCTTTGGCGAGCTCCACCTTCAGCTCCTCCGACATCACACTGCGCCGTCTGCGTGCCATAGCCACTTCCCCCTTTTAATCCTAAGATAAAGTGCGAATTCAATAAGAAACATCCGTAGTATGCTACATTCGGCACCACTTCATACGATCACAAGATCAAAATAACGTCTAGGGTATATGTACATTTTGGTCATAAAGTTGTCATGAAAAAAGCGACCTTCGCAAAATGCAAAGATCGCCTACTGTCATATCATGATGTTCACGGTTTAATATACGAAAGCCCCATTCCGTTGTCATCGTTATACACCATAACTTCAACGGATTCGGTCAGTATATCGGCATAACTATAGGACACACGCTTGAAGCTTTGTTGATCTTGATCAAGCTTAACGATAAAGACTGAAGGATAAGTCTCCTCTAATACTCCTGTACGTTCGACAGTCTTTCGGCGACCACCGTTTGCCCGCAGCATGATTTTCTGACCAACGTGAGCTTCCAGACTATTTTTAATTTCTGATAGTGCATTTTTAGCCATGGCCTGTGACCACCTTCCTTCTTTGTCCATTATACATGAAGGGGTGCACAATTGTCAAATTAAATAAATAATTATATCAGCATGAAAAAAATCTTGTCAACGATTTTTTTTCGACACTTTCTGAAAAGCTCGATTTACATCGTCGGAACAATGTTCAATTTCGATAAATCCTTAAGTGTAGGCAGTCCGATCCGGTAGCTGCCCCGCGTCTCGATTCCCCCAACTCCCTGTGTGCCGCTGATCGTCTGATTGAGCACATCGGTAATATGAATCGTATCCCGAATCGATGTCAATGACGCCTTAGCCGCAATATAGACCGGGTCCAGGGCATGAATCAACACGCGGGCAGGGGAACTGGCAAAATTGGCTCCTGCCTGCAGCAAGGCCTCAAAATGCGACTGACAAGCTCCCGCCACGATCGTCAGTGTATCGAAGTTACGCTCATATTCGCGCGCTACACGCACAGCCTCTACAAAATGCTTGGAATTTTTGTAACTGGTCAAGTTGTACAGGTCTCTTGATGGAGGGTTCTTCAGTACCCCATCATGTCCTGTCAGTACGACAATATCCGGATTCACGGTTGGCAGCAGCCGGTACAACACGCTAGGCATTGCAGACTCATTTACAAAATAGCCGTTCACAGGCACCCTAAGCTTCTCGTAGAGATCAAGACTTTTCTGTAAGTATCTCTCATCCCCATCCAAATGCAGCACCTTTCCAGGCACCTCAAAATAAGCCTGCTCCTGTGCCGCAGGAGACCACTGCTGGACCGCAACCTGATTGCTCTCCGCCAACTGCTGGCGGTCCTGACGCAGCCGCTGCAGTGATTCGGTCGCCTTAATCCGCGCACGCTCTGTCTTCTCTCCAGGTGAACCAGGGTCCACCTCTAACAAATCCGTCAGCGGCGCATCGGCCAGCAGACGAAATTCTGTTCCTTTTATGATGGCCACGCTCCGCTCAATTCTCTCCACTCGGAAGGTAACATCCCCTCCATAGGATTTGCGGACGACCAAGTCTCCCAATTTCGTCACAATCCATCACCTCTACCCCCATCGTATGGGCGGATAAAGGGATTGGTTACAGCTAAGCTTCGTTCAATCCAAATTGCGCGAGCACATTGCTTAGCTTGGCAAATTCATGTAGATCCAGCGTCTCCGCCCGCCTTGACGGGGCGATGCCGGCCTCTTCCAGCAGAGCCTCCAGACGTTCCCTACCCTCCTTCGGGAAGAAACGGCTCTTTAGATTGTTCGAGATCGTCTTGCGTCTCTGTGCAAATGAAGCTTGTACCACCTCAAAGAAGAATGATTCATCCTCAACTTGAACCGGAGGCTGTTTGCGCACCTTAAGACGGATCACTGCGGACTCTACATTCGGCTGTGGGATAAACACGCTGTGAGGCACTGTACAGACCAGCTCAGGCTCGCTATAGTATTGCACAGCAATACTCAAGCTCCCATATTCCTTCCCTCCTGGTGAAGCTGCCATTCGCTCAGCTACCTCCTTCTGAATCATGACTACGATGTTCTCCAAAGGCAGCTTCTCTTCCAGGAGCTTCATCAGGATTGGTGTGGTGACATAGTAAGGCAGGTTAGCCACTACGCTGACGCCGCTCACATCGCTGAATTGCTGAGCGAACAACTCCTTCAGATCAAGCTTCAAAACGTCGCCATGGACTACCTGCACATGAGGGAACGGCTCCAGCACCTCTCCAAGGATCGGCAACAACCGTTGGTCGATCTCAACTGCGGTCACTTTGCAGGCTTCCTCAGCGAGCTTCTCAGTAAGCGCCCCGATACCAGGGCCGATCTCTAGCGCTCCCTTCGTCTTGTCCAGTCCAGCCGCTGCAACAATTTTGCTAAGAATATTTTGGTCGATCAGAAAGTTCTGACCCAGACTCTTTTTAAACGAGAAGCCATGACGTTGGATAATCTCCTTCGTCCGGCGTGGAGTTGCTATATCTTCTCTTATCGTCATTAATGAATTACCCCTTCATCCTCCAATTGTGCCAGTGCAGCCGCGAACTCCTCCCGGCTGATCTTAAAGACCACTAGCCGCTTATACAACTGTTTGCCATTGCAATAACCGATCCCGAGCAACTCACCAAGCTTACGCCTTCTTGCAGCCGCCTGTGGGTGAATAATGAGCCCTGCATCGATTAAGTCTTCCCAATCGATTAGAGGGTCCATTCCCTCGGTCTCGCTGCGTACTCGGCTCAGAGCCTCTCGGATTGCCTCTGGCGACGCATTCTCGACACCGATATCTCCCCGCTTGGTCGCATCAGCCTCCCGCAGGAAGGCGTGCTTGCAGCCCGGCACACGCTGCGCAACGATCTTACGAATCCTCTCTCCGGCATGATCCGGATCTGTAAATATAATAACCCCGCGTCGCTCTTGGGCAAGCGCTATTTTGCGCAGTGTTCTCTCATTGATGGCTGAACCGCCCGTTTCAATCGTATCGGCCTCTACTGCCCGCTTAATTGCCACAGTATCGTCCCGGCCTTCCACCACAATGATCTCTTTGATCATATACGGTCTTCCCTTCCATGTAGAGGTTGTATCTCATATATATCCTTGAAAATTATACGCTTTAATAAGCAAAGCAAAAAGAAGAGGGTATACTCCTCTTCTTATCCACTGTCTTATTCATCATCCTAATAGAGGTTGCTCAAAAAGTCTACTTTTTGAACCCCCACTAATAATTATCCTATTTCGGTATACCTATCAACTCTGCAGCCAACTAGTTGAGCTCCGGCTTGGTTGGGCCGATAACATAAACTGTCCGTCCCTTCTTGCGACCGAATTGATTTGCTGTTTTGAGCGAATCGAAATATACGTCCATTTTGTTGCCTTTAATAGCGCCGCCGGTATCTTCCGCTTTGCGGAATCCGAGGCCCTCAATGTACACCCACCAGCCCAACGGAACGACATTCTTATCAACAGCGATCGTTCTTCCCTCTTTAACCCGGGTTCCTGTAGCTGTCTTCGTGCCGATTCCATCCTCTTCTGCAGAGTAGGCAGTCAAGGTTACATTCTTGAGCACTTTTTTATATTTGAACGAGACTCCGCCCTTCTTAGTCAATCCGCTGATGCTCACCTGATCCGAGGAGCGGGAAATGCTAGCGGACATCACAGCAGTCTTCGGCTTCGTGCCTACGGCAATGACTTTAGGAGTGGCCTTCTTAACGACCTCTTTGCCAAGCCAACGCTTCGACACGAATTTGCCATCCTCATACACCTTCTCAACATTGTGTACGACTAAGCCCTGGCTGCCTTCCTGTACGACCTTGGTTTCACCCTTCAGCAGCTGATCATCACTTGTCTTGACGACATTGAATGGTACGGTCTCTTGTTGTTGAATATTATGTTTCTTGACACGAACGATATTAATAACCATGTTCGCTGTAATGGCCTGAGTCAGGCCTGGAGAAACTTTATCCTCCTGATTCACATCTACGCCTAGTTCTTGAATAGCATCCTCTACTTTGGCCTTCGTGGTGAAGGTCAGCTTATGAGTGCCATCCACGCTGATGCTGACGGGAACGGCCCGAACAATCTCAATCCGGTCCCCATCTTCTATTGCGCTCGACAACGATTTGGACACTTCATCGCCCGGCTGCAATATGATGGATTGTTCATCCAGCACTTTGTTGACCAAGGAATGTCTGGTGGTGATTGACTCTGTCTTTCCATCGACAACCAAATATATTTTTTTACTGTTCTGTGTGTAGAACCAAATCAGGATGATGGTGATTACTGCAATGGCCAGAACTCCAACAAGCAAAACCTGACGCAGATGTTCTTGCTTCCACCGCATTGCGTAAGACATGCTGGATGAGCGTGATTCATGGGTATCCTGGTTACGGAAAAATCCCATATCTTCCGTCCTCCTTACATAGTCCCGCCGTCTAGATCGACATATCATGAAATTGACGTGACTACAGATCGATTTTACGAAATGCCATAAAGCGCACTTCGCATTCCTGTCCCAGTCCTCTCGGCATTGGCCACCCCCTGTAAACAACAGTATGATGACCCTACTAAGTTTATTCAAAACAAAAGAAGCCTAAAGAAAGAGTTAGAGGAACTCTGTTCGTGGCTTCCTGAATAATCAATGATGTATAGATGCACGAGTTGTTGCCTCTCTGGATACGCCTACGAGGTTAGCTGTCGGGTTAGGACGTAGAGAGTCGCCCTTTCTCAGTTCATTCGCTCATGGCGCAATGACCTCGAATTCACCCCATAGACCCTTACAAAGAAATCCTTCACGGCATAATCATTCATAATCTCATGAATTGCCGTGGTCGGTTCCCCCGTTCTCCATACTCGGAGATTCAGCGAGACTGGTTATGGAACTTCGGTAACATTTGGCAAAATATGGTTTGTGAGATCGCCAAATCGATTACTGAAGAAATTCTATCTTGTTTCGATGCATGTTGTAAAGGACGAATCAACAACGTTTATTTTAATAATTGGTTAAAAAAATGTAATAAACAGAGTTTTAATTGTTAAAATGCATTAATCTTTCTCGTTTACTCATTTTTTCATCACTTTTTCTCAATATTTCAGCGAATGCCAAATCGTTCCATTGCATTCTTGGTTGTTATGTTGGATAATTCTTCCAAAGAAATCCCTTTTAATTCCGCTGCCGCCTCGGCGACTAGACGGACGTGTCCCGACTCATTTCTCTTCCCACGATATGGGTGTGGAGTCAAATATGGGGAGTCCGTCTCGATCAATAATCGGTCCATTGGAACCTTCGCGATGACCTCTTTTGGTTGCTTGGCATTTTTAAACGTAATCGGCCCGCCAAATGACAAATGAAATCCCATATTTAGACACATTTTGGCAATTTCCCAGCTACCTGAGAAGGAATGCATGACACCGCCAATTTCACTTGCCTTTTCTTCCTGCAAAATTCGCACAATATCCTCATGTGCATCGCGATTATGAATCGAAATCGGCATTCCCAGACTCCGGGCAAGTCCGATCTGATTGCGTAGAACCTTATGCTGTACGTCTTTTGGTGACGTATCCCAATAATAATCCAGCCCGATCTCGCCAATCGCAACGACCTTCTCATGCTTGCACAATTCGGCAATCCAATCGAGGTCCCCATCCTGCATCGTAATGGCATCCTGCGGATGCCAACCTACGGCCGCATAGATAAAATCATATTGCTCCGCCAATTTCATCGTCGTCGGAATCGTCTCCCGGTTAAAGCCAATGTTGATCATCCTTGTAACTCCCTGATCCAGAGCCCGC
The DNA here is from genome assembly GCF_003991425.1 of Paenibacillus lutimineralis. Classification (NCBI taxonomy): domain Bacteria; kingdom Bacillati; phylum Bacillota; class Bacilli; order Caryophanales; family Paenibacillaceae; genus Paenibacillus; species Paenibacillus lutimineralis. Next base: position 30,068 of record NZ_CP034346.1, on the reverse strand, counting down.
TGAATGACCTCTTCGCGATCCTCGTCGAACTGCGGAGCATCCAAATGGGTATGTGTATCGATAAGTATCAATGTAAATTGCGCCTCCCAGTTAGTAAATTTGTTAGTTATTGTTGACACCATTCTGGCATAATTCGAGAATTTTAATGCTGCTCTACGAATATTTCAGCAATCTCATGCGGCAATTCGTCAATAATTATACGAACTTTATCATCTGGAAAATACAAATGGAATTTCCCGCGCTGCAGACCGCTAATCGATCTGACAATATCCGATACTTCGGAAATTTCACGCAAGCGTTCTTGACGGTCCAGAAGCAAGATCTGCTTCTCTCGCCCCTCCCCATCCGGACGAAACACATCATACGGCAGATCCGTTGGAAAATCAATTTCCAAATCGTATTCCGGATTAAGCCCCGCCTTATTAAAAGCAGCTCTAATCTCTTCAATCGTCTCTATATCTAAAGAGTCCATCTCTACATATTTATACAGCTTACGGTCGATGAACCGGGAGCATAGTTCTCCAAGCAGCTCGTCCGTCTCCTTCCTCCACTGCATGAAGGCCGTCTGGACCAACGCCTCATCTAATTGAAGATAGTCCTGTACCGTCATGGTGCGATTAAATAATGAAGGCAATGGTTCCGGCAGAAACTTGAAGTGATGGCCTTGCTCATATAGCTCCTTCGCTCTTTTAAAAATCTGCCTTAAAATGATCTCTGAGCTCCGTGTAACCGGATGGAAATAAATCTGCCAATACATCTGATATCTGGACATTAAATAATCTTCCACCGCATGCATGCCCGAATCCTTCACGACAATTCTTCCTTTATACGGTCTAAGCATCCGTAGAATCCGGTCCATATCTATCGTTCCATAATTAACGCCGGTAAAATAAGCATCTCGCAGCAAATAGTCCATACGATCGGCATCCAGCGGACTGGAGACAAGATTAACAACAATAGGTTGTTTATAATCCTTGCGGATCACCCCCGCTACTTTATCAGGGAAATCATCCCCCATCCGGCGCAGCACCGATCTGACCTCTGTATCACCGAGCAGAATGCGGCATGTCCAATCCTCATGATGCATCTGAAAGGCCTGCTCTACAGAATGAGAGAATGGACCATGGCCCAAATCATGTAATAATGCAGCACATAAAGCCACCATTCCCTCCTCCCGAGGCCAGTCCGCATAATTGGCACGCTCAAATTGAGAAATAATTCGCCGGGTAATCTCATAGACTCCTAAAGAATGGGAGAATCGACTGTGCTCAGCACCATGGAATGTTAAATAAGAAGTTCCAAGCTGACGAATCCGGCGTAAACGCTGAAATTCCGAAGTATTAATGAGCGACCAAATAATTTCATCCTGCACATGAACATAATTGTGAACTGGATCCTTGAACACTTTCTCTTCCCGAAGCTGACGATACATGTAAGTCCCTCCTTAACCATATTTTTAAATTAATTTTGTAAGGCGATTTGACGAATGTTTAGCTAATGTCGACAGGTTTTGTCGAATTTTGTCTAAAGTTGTTGAATAAACACTTTCCAAATTGTCGAATCATAGAATAACCTGTTTTAAGCGAAAAAGCGCCTATCTAACAGTAATTTAAGGATGAATTATGCTTTTTCAACCAAAAAATTAGAAATAAAAATGAACTCTACCATAAATAGGTTGACTATTCTGGCAATGGTTGGTATCATAACTATCATAAAAGATAGAAGTTTGTCGAATAATGACACTTTTAAACTATAGCGAGAGGGGCTACTATCAGTTATGATGAAATCAACAGGTATTGTTAGAAAAGTAGATGAATTGGGACGTGTCGTGATCCCGATCGAATTGCGCCGTACACTTGGAATCGGTGAGAAAGACGCTCTTGAAATTTACGTTGACGGAGAACGGATCATGCTTAAGAAATACGAGCCTGCTTGTATCTTCTGTGGCAATGCCGAGAACGTAACTTACTTCAAGGGAAAAATTGTTTGCCACGAATGTTTGAGCGAATTGCCTACCCCTGTGACAAATTAATAAAAATAGTATATAATAGATTTACTGAATATGTTAATTCTAACCTTTTTCATATCTCCTTGGCGCCTTCCAGGCTTGAACCCGGCCTACGAAGGCCACTTTTTTGACCCATAAATACAATTTATGGGTTTTTAGCTATTTATAGTAAATTATAAAAAGGGCCTTTACGCTTTTAATACATGTTCAAAAAGGTCGGTTTTCAGCACCAAGAAGGTTGGATGGAGCTAGGGCCAGAGGAGCGGAGCGTACGTTTCCTCTTTTACAGCAGCATATTATAAATATCCCGTTTGGAAACTCCTCGATCGTTAGCAACCTTCTTCATCGCTTCTTTTCTCGGCAGCTTCTCCTGTTCTTCATAATGTGCAACATGATCCTCCACCGAGAGCACTTGCCACCATGCATCTCTCCGCTCCTTCACCTCTTCAGGATGAGCCCCGGAGACAACGATACAATATTCGCCAATCGGTGGATGCTCCTGCAGCCATTCCAAGCATTCGCTTAATGTACCCCGTACCATCTCTTCATAGCGCTTCGTCAGCTCGCGAGCCAGAACGACATGCCTATCCCCCCAAGCCTCCAGCAGCGCCTCAAGCGATTTCACCAATCGATGGGGAGATTCATACAACAGCAATGTTCCTTGTTCATCCAGCAGCGTGCTTAATAGTTTATCTCTATCTTTATTGTCTCGCGGTAAGAAGCCGATGAAGGTGAATCTCTCCGTAGGCAATCCTGACACGATCAGTGCTGACAGAGCCGCATTCGCCCCAGGAACCGGAATTACGGAAATCCCCGCTTCCAAGGCTAGCTTAACCAGATCACTACCTGGGTCAGAAATGGCCGGCAGACCGGCGTCACTGACCAGCGCCAAATTTTTTCCTTCTATTATAAAGCGTATCAATTCTGGGCCACTGGCTGCCTTATTATGCTCATGATAGCTAAGCAGCTTGCCGGGCGAAATTTCGAAATGACTTAACAGCTTACGTGTCTGTCTCGTATCCTCCGCAGCGATGATATCCGCCTCCTGCAGGGTGCGCACGGCACGATAAGTCATATCCTCCAGGTTGCCGATCGGTGTAGCGACGAGGAATAACTTCCCCGGGCTATTATTTTCCGGCTTATCCTCAAAACTTCTCTGTATACTTATACTCATGCCTTCTCCTCTTTTGGTCCGTAATAGATATCCATAACTTCCTGACAGTATTCCCCGTTCTCCTGATATACGATCAGCGGAGGCAATATTTTGACGTCTGGCTTCCCATCCCGATGCGCCTCGACCAGCACCATATTAGCCTCTGATCCAGCCCGGGGGTGAATAAATCGAATCACCTTGGGCTCCATCCGGTACTTCCTCAACATCGTAATGATATCTCCAAGCCGCTGCGGTCTGTGAACCATCGAAATTTTGCCCCCAGGCTTGACCAGTCGCATCGCTGCTTGCGCCACATCCTCCAGCGTGCAATGAATCTCATGCCGAGCAATGCTCTGGTGCTCACTTAGCTTCAGATCCCCACCGGTTAGCGGCATATAAGGTGGATTAACCGTTATGGCGTCATATATGCCATTCCCGCCTTCCTTAGCAAGATCGCGCAGATCCCCCTCCATAATGTTAATCCGCTCCGCCAAGCCGTTCATCTCCACGCTGCGCTGAGCCATATCGGCAAGCCGAGGTTGAATCTCGATACCTTCAATTTGCGCATTCGTCCGGGTTGATAGCAGAATAGGTATTACACCGTTACCGCTGCATAAGTCCAATATTCGACCGTATTTCGGAATATTTGCAAATCTCGCCAGCAGTACTGCATCCATTGAGAAGCTGAACACCTGCTCGCTCTGAATGATCGACAGATCATGGGTGAGCAGATCATCCACCCGCTCTGTCTCGTAAATTTCCACATTTCTCATGAATCGCGCTCGTCCATTTCTGCTAATTATTTGTTATTCCTTTAATAAGGATTACATTTCCCACTGAAATCTAAAAAAAACCGTAGGAAGCTCTCCCTACGGCTTGTTATTTATTCAAAAAAGACAGGCAGAACAGGCAATCGCCCTCTGTACGTAAATGTCCGTAATATACATTGCAGATATGAAAACCTTCGTGATATAACCGCGCCAGGTTATCATAACCCTCTCCCACGATATCGGTATTCTCCTTATGCTCCAGCTGCGCTTGTTCCTGCTTCCCTTCGGAAGACACCGGTTCTATCTCATTTTCCTGCTTCAGAACTTTACGCATCTTCTCATTCTCAAGCCTAAGCTGCTGGTTCTCCTCCATCAGCTTCTTCACCTCGAGCATAAGCGTGCCAAAATCGCCGTGTACTTTAGCTATTTGTTTTTCCAGCGCTTGCATATACGCGAAAATATCTTTATTCTCCAAGTTCCCACCCCAGAGTCATTCTCAATTATATTGAAAATTATGATATTCTTGACTATTTAACAACTACGTCGTCTAACGAAAGCTCCTTGACCTTGTTGATCTCGAACAATTGTACATGCACTGTCCGTGAACCGGCATTAATTCCGACGACTTTACCTTCTCCCAGAGAAGTAATAACTTGCTTGCCAACCGTCGGCATTTCTTCCTTCACACTCTCGTAGTTATCATGCTCAAATTTGAGACAACACATTAATCTGCCGCATAAACCTGAGATCTTGGTTGGATTGAGCGACAAGCTCTGGTCTTTAGCCATCTTGATCGAGACAGGCTCGAAATCACCGAGCCAAGAGGAACAGCAGAGTATCCGACCACAAGGGCCAATCCCGCCTAGCATCTTTGCCTCGTCTCTGACGCCAATCTGTCTCAGCTCGATCCGAGTACGGAAGATACTGGCCAAATCCTTCACCAGTTCTCTAAAATCTACCCGTCCCTCCGCCGTGAAATAGAAAATAATTTTGTTGCGGTCAAACGTAAATTCGACATCGACCAGCTTCATTTTCAAATCATGGTCTTTGATTTTATTTAAACATGTGGCAAAAGCATTCTTCGCCGCAAGCTTATTCTCTTCAACAATGTCGGCATCAGCATCGCCCGCAATCCGGATCACCTTCTTGAGCGGAAGAACAACGTCCGCCTCCTCAACCACCTTCTTGCCAACTACAACCTTGCCGTATTCGATCCCTCGCGCCGTCTCGACAATGACGCTCTGCTCTCTCTCAACCGGAAAATCAAGCGGATCGAAATAGTATATCTTACCCGCTTTCTTGAAGCGGACACCTACTACAGTATACAAAAACTTACCCCCTTGTATAGCGATAAAAACCTGGAGAACCTCGAGTAAGAGGTTGCCACTTGTAATCAAACCCCTGCTTACCACGGGAGAAAAGTTTATCTATCTGTCAGACACGATACGTACTGCCGCCGATTAATTACGCCCGTCTACACCAATAAGGAACTGTTCAAGACAGAGCTGGGCATTCATATTTTGTCGCAGTTTTTTCTTACTTTCCGCCACGAGTTCCATCGCATGAATCCACTGCTCTTCAGCACGTGAGAAGGCATGCTTTGTTATAAAATCCAGCTCGTCTATGAAAACGATTCGGTCATGTCTATGATAGAGCGCATGAATCATGTCCTTGAACCATATATGGAAAAGGCTGAACAGGATGTCCAAATGTTCGCCTAGTCCGGCTTTGAATACGTTCTGCTGCGCTGTAATTAATGGAGATCCGCCACGGCCAGCGGTTTCCTTTCCTAATTGTAACACTACGTTTCTAATTTCTGCAAACCAATTCTGATCAAGTAAATCCCGGCAGGATTGGACTCCTGCTGCCAATTGTACAGCACATCTGCACAGATTTACAGTATATCCTTCTCCGGTTAAAATTTGCATCATACGGTCCGGATCCAGCGGCATGAAGGACACCCACTGAGCTCGGGACTGAATGGTTGGCAGAAGAGCTCGTCCATTATCAGACAGTAGAATGGCTACGGCCGGAGATGGTGGCTCTTCAAGAAATTTCAGCAGACTGTTAGCGGCCTGAACGGTCATCTTATCGGCCTCATCAATAATGTACACCTTCGGATTGCCCGTCTCCGAGCGATATGAAAAGATCCGCTGTAGGTCGCGGATTTGTTCAATCTTGATACTCGCTCCCTCTGGAGCAATATAATGTAAATCAGGGTGGTTGCCATGCTGTACCTTACGGCATTCCAGACATTCACCACAAGCGTCGTCCCCGCCCTTACTACAGAACAGAGCCTGGGCGAACGCCATAGCTACTTCCTTCTGTCCGCTTCCCGGCGGACCACTGAAAATATATGCATGGGATATTTGTTTGCGGCGGAGACTGCTTTGCAACTGCTGCTTGGCAGCCTCCTGCCCGATAATATCTGTAAAAGCCATAACTCCTCTTACCTCTTCTAAAAGCATAAATTTATGAGCATACCGCGAATTTCACCGATTTTCTGCAGAAGCTCAATCTTTCCCTGCTCCGACTCGAGCAGCTCATCAGCCATCTGCAGCAATGTAGCATCGATCTCATCCAGCAGCTTGTAACGCTTCCCACGGCCGCGCCGATCCCAACCTCGGGAATCTTTGATGCCTACTCCGCGTCGGACGGTGTCTTCAAGGAAGCCCTTAACCATAAGACGGTATGCTTTCAGCTCCCGAACCGTCATCGAACGCGCTAAGCGGTCGCCTTGCAGCTGGATCTCCTTAAATTTACGATTCAATTCATCCTTGCTGGCCTGTTCACCGTGCTTATGCATCACATCGGCGAAGCTCTTGGCCTGAGTCGGCTTAGCCGCATTATCGCTTACGCCCAGGCGGCTGTTCAACGGCCTGAACCCCGGATCAATCTTCAAAGCTGTCACCTGCCTATCCATCTATGATTGTTATGATTCTATCATACTAAGCAGATATATGGTTAACATTATGTTTAGAAATGTTCAAATCGATCAACCGGCAATACGAATACCGTTGCCCCACCGACTTGCACTTCAACTGGCAATGGCAAATAGGAATCCGTTGTTCCACTCATAGGAGTTACTGGAGTTACTAGCTGCTCACGTACTTTACAACTATTGCGTATTACATCCAATACGGATTCTACCTGATTATCATCGACCCCGATCATGAATGTCGTGTTGCCTGCACGCAGAAACCCACCGGTACTGGCCAGCTTCGTTGCTCGAAAGTTCTCCTTAACAAGTGCGCTGGACAATTTATTGCTGTCTTTATCCTGGATAATCGCAACAATTAATTTCATTTGCAGTCCCTCCTCATATTTTTGTGAACCAGACCACTCGATTATAATAAGAAGGTGGTGGTTCAACTCATCTATTATTTTGACAAAGAATGCCTAAATTCCTCTATAGCCCTAAGAAGTTGGTTCTTAATCAATTCTGCAATCTCCTGCTTTGAACCGAAAGCATCGATCACTTGAATCCGCTCCGGATACATGGAGATTACTCTTTGATAACCCTCACGAACCCGATGGTGAAAAGCTAGCTCTTCCAGATCAAGACGATTCACTTCCCGTCCTTGATTGGACGAGATGCGTGCCAATCCTTGCTCTGGCTCAATATCCATGTAGAAGGTAATGTCTGGCATCCGTCCATTTGTAGCGAACAGATTAATCGACAATACTTCCTCAATCCCAAGACCGCGGGCATACCCCTGATAGGCCAGGCTGCTGTCAATAAATCGGTCACATAATACGAAGATGCCTTCGGAAAGGGCAGGCTCGACCCTTTCGGCTAAGTGTTGACGCCTTGCGGCTGCATAGAGTAGCGCTTCTGTACGCGGGTCCATCGCCGTATGCTGCGGATTAAGTATGACTGCCCGAATCTTTTCTGCAATCTCAATGCCGCCAGGCTCACGAGTCTTGATATAAGGGATTCCCTGTTCTTCAAGCAACGCCGCCATATCTTCAATCACCGTCGTTTTGCCCGATCCGTCACCACCTTCCAATGTAATAAACATTCCTCTATCTTTAGCTTTCACGATGTTCCCGCCTTTGTTCTGTACTTTGATATACGTTGATCGTACGCAGAGAAGAATCCTCTATACCTTGGCATTTCGCCTTGGAGCGCCTGAGTTGGATCAACGCGGTCTCTATTTCATTCGTAATCCATTCGCCCGGATACAGGATAGGAATCCCTGGCGGATATGGGATAACCATCTCCGCCGCTTGGCGCCCAGCGCTCTCCTCGATCGGAATTCTCTCGATCAGTGCTGTAGCTATTGGCTGAAGACTGAACAATACGGGAGCCGACACGTTCGCTGTCATTTGCATGGTCTGACTGATATCTTGTGCTTGTAATTGTGGTTGTGATGCTGCTGGTTTATCTAAGATGTTCCACGTGGAAATATTAGCTTCCGAGGGGTTCACCTCTGCTGAACAGGCCTGCTGCACTCCCGTTGTTAAGCCGCTTCCTGCTGCAGCGATTTCCGGCAGAGCGGCAAGCAGACGATCCACATCCTGCTGTGAAGTACCAACACTCAGAGCGAGGACAACATATCGTTCATCGCTCATCTCCGGAATACAGCCACACGCCTCCAATGCCTCTTGCAGAGCATAGCCGTTAAGCTCTCCTGCTGCATCATACAACACCACTTTGAACGGGTCTTGTATAGAGTATGCAGCGTTGTCTCCGCTTGCGCCTAGTTCGACAAGACCGAAGCGCTTCATGACCCTGATCTTATTGCGCATTTGCGAGGCTAAATCTAGGGCCTGCGCGAACAGCTTCTCTCCGCTGGCCTGAAGTAGACAGCGGCTTAGATCCAGCGAAGCCATGATCGGATAAGAAGGGCTGGAGCTCTGCACCATCGCGAGCCGCTGCCGGACCAGGCTGCGGTCGAGCAGACCGCCCTGCACATGCAGCATTGCGCCCATCGTCATGGCGGTCAGCATTTTGTGCGTGGACTGCACCACGCCGTCCGCTCCCTGCGCAAGAGCGCTGAATGGCAGCTGCCGGTGCAGCCCGAAGTGCGCACCGTGCGCCTCATCCACGAGCAGCGGTACGCCGCTATCGTGGCATAGCTGCGCTAACGGCTGCAGCTTGGTCCCCATCCCGTAGTAGTTCGGGTGCGTAACGAGCAGCCCCTTGGCGCCAGGATACCGGCGTAGGGCCTCACGTACCGTCTCCACCGCCGGGATGGTGGCCAGCCCACTCGCCGCGTCAATCTGCGGCGAGAGAAACACGGCGTTCGCGCCAGCAAGCATTAATCCGTGAATCACGGATTTGTGGACGTTGCGCTGAACGAGCAGCACATCACCTGGAGCGGTGCACACGCTCAGGATCAAGGCCAGGTTGCCGACCGTACTGCCGCCAACCAGGAAGAACGTCTCCGCGGCGCCGAAATACTCCGCCGCAAGCTGTTGCGCCTCCAATATTACTCCCTCAGGATGATGTAGATCATCCGTACCTGTAATTTCCGTCGCATCGATTTTCATGACTCCTGCCAGAGCCATCTCCTCATTTATATCCCATATATCCAAATAGGCTTGTCCGTCCTTATGGCCTGGCACATGGAAAGAAGCATCCTTCCGCTTCCGGTAATGAACCAGCGCTTCATACAACGGGGCCCATGGCTTATGCTCCACCATCGCTATAATCTATTCCTTCCTGTTACGTTTACTCTTGCTGTTCTTTTGCTCTATTTTACCGCTTAATCGCCCGACAGGGCAACATAAAAGGACCCGTCATCGTTCAGATCAGGTCCTCTTTAAGTACTTTAGGCAGTAGTCCGGCATCAATCTTCTGTTTATAATGTAATTTAAGGATATATAAGGAGTAACTAGGCATTTCTCTGCATCCAAATTTGCTTCATTTGATGAATAAAGAAATGATACTTCTCTTCCTGCACATCCGTATGGACCATCTCTGATTCACAAGCATCACATATAAATTCTGATACGATATGAATGCCGTCTTTCTTGGTCTCTCCGCAGATGATGCACGTACTTCCGGTAAGCTCATTCATATGCGATCCCACCTTGTTCATTTTACTACCAGTATGATACATATTCTATTATTTTAAACCCTTTCATAGTTAGATTCCTACTTTATATATATGCGGAAGCCCTGATGACTGTGTTTGTACGTAAGCAAATCTTAATTATTTCTGCTTTCATCCGATATATTAATCAGGGATTTACATTTTTTTAGTTCTATTGACAAAAAGGAGGATCGTCCACACTCATGCCCGCGGAGTCCGGAAGCGCAACCTTTTATAATTACAAGCTTCTCAGAAGAATTGCAATCCCAAAAGCCCTGATCGGAGGCTTATCCACGCTCCCCTTCATTTGGCTATTGGCTGAAATAGTATTCATCTCATGGACAAGTATATTCACTTTCTTGCTGGCGTTATTTATCGTCTTATGGATCCAATTCGTCATTACCCGCTCTGTCCTTATTATCATTAGCCACTCTTATAAGAAACGCTGGCATTTCAAAATGCGTCTGCCGTGGATCGGATATCTACCGGAACAATTCGTCAGTTACTCATCATTCCGCCGCACCCAGCATTATGCAACCTGGATAGGAGGCTGTATCATCGCTATTCTCATTCCATGGTCGCCTGTTTCCTTTATCATGGCCTTATTGTTCTGGCATTTCTGGTTCATGGCCCCAAGGCTGATTATTCTGCTCCGGTTCCGAAAGCAGCCCCGTGATGGAATCATCAAGCTGACTCCTCAGGATGCTTCCTACTACATGCCTTAAGCCTAGACCATACAGTTCCGAGCAATTGAAAAAGCCTGTCACCCACGAACTACCAGGGGACAGGCTACTTTTATGCATGACTACAAAATTTCACTACTGATTATTCCTTGATTAAGAGCCGCTATCTAAGCCTTGAACGACAGCCCTACTTTCTCTCTTGGGAACGAGTACTGTAAAGCTATTATTATAAATAGTAAGCTGCACGGTTAATTTGTCTTTCTCGTAGACGGTCGTTGTCCCCTTACTTTCCTCTGCCTTCTCCGTCCAGCCCCACTCTTTGATAATCTTCTGATAGGCTTCTGGTACACCGCTATCCTCATTCAGGCCAGACAAAGAATAATGGGCATAGTCCATCTTCGAGTTATTCGGCGCAGTCTCCACCCGATTGGCCTCCTTCGGAACCGGGAAGCTCTTCTCCACCGATGCTCCGACGAAGGTCGTCCAGGAAGGCTCAGAGGAACCGCAACCAGTCATGACAAACAGCATTAGGATCGTTCCCAACAGATAGAAGGAATATCTTACTCTCTTTTGCCACATCAAATATTCCTCCTTACCCAGAATTATTTAAAATGATTCTTTCTTCACCCGGATCATTCATGAAGTAGGTTCAATTTCCTGAGTAATAAGGCACCAATATAATTATAACGATAGTCCTATATTTGTCGGTAACAAAAAGGTTACATTAGTTTTTTAAAGATTATTGTTATATTTACTCCATTCTATTCCTTAAATGACCAAATAAGCTGTTTTTTTAGGGAATATCGCCTTTAATGGGAACGGAAACTCAGGAAATCCTGCTGCATACGGCGTATACTCATAGACTTGGAAAAAGACCTTTAAAGCCTCTTCCCCTTGCTGCAGGTAGAAGTCCGGCTGACTCCCCAGCGCAACGAAGCCTCCAAAATAATCCGGCAGCTTGAGAAAATCCGCCTTAATTTGTTCATTCAGTGGACTTAGATCATGCTCACCCGGCCCAAATAAGTCTTCCAGGGACATCTGACTCCCATCGCTCAGAGAGAACGTGTAGGCCTTGCGATAAGGCATCCCATGGGCTCCTCCGGTATAGACATGCTGCTGCGTCAGTAAGCTGAGAATACCATCTTTATTATAAGTAACGATGAAACTGCTGGAATATTGATAGTCAATGCTAATCTTATTCTGTCCTTGGCTCTGACTATCCTCGCTTCTCTCCCGCAAACTCTTCTCTATTTCTTCTCTGAACTGATCCACATCGCTTCTCAGAACCTCATTGATTGCCTTCTCAACCTCATCATTATCGATTCCCGTCACTTCAGGATACTTCAGATGGATCGAAGCCTGATCGCTCTCTTGATCAAAGGTCTTAACATTTATCCCCACCGCATTCTCCTTGACGCTCAGCACGTTAAGCTTCTTGGCAGCTAGGCTCCAGTCTCCCTGGTATCCCAAGTAATTCTTCACAACTTGAAAAGGGATATACAAATGCCCGTCTATGATACGGCCGCTATCCTTAAGATAGAAGCCATTCATATCAACCGATTCCCCATACTCAGATACCGCAATGTTCAATTGCCGATATCCTTGCCCTACGGAGTAAGTACGAGTCTCCTTGTTGTAACTTAAAGGCAGACCAAGTCCATCCCGCAGAAAAGTAATAGGCACCCAGGTCTTCCCCTTGATCCATAACCCTTCATGTCCGGTAATAACCCCGTTTGCCTTCAATACAACCTTCGTATAAGTCGTATTCGTGTTCTGATTTCCTATGTTAGTTGAACTATGATTAGCTTGAGCTGGCTGAGCACTGTCTACCAAACCCTTATCAGCCGCATAGCCTATCCCCTGCATCGGCAAAATACCTCCCAATATAACGCCGGCTGCCAAGGCCATAGCTCCTCTTCTCATTCGTAATCCAAACATTTGATTCTTCTCTCCCTTGAATAAAATAGATCTCTGTCTATATCTAACATAGCTATTGTATTCAATTTTTGTACAAAATGGATGACAAAGCCCATTACATTTCTTTAGCACTTATGACCAAAAATTTGCAATTTATTAACCTGTTATGAGTACCCTCACCACTTCCTTTATGAAATGTAGTAAATATTCCCTTAGTACAAAAAATATTAAACCAAACGAAACTCTGCATACGCAAGGATACATATCATACTCTTGCCCTACTCAGGGGCGTTACAAATAATTCCTCGTCCTATCTATTATTTAAATCCAAGGACTTTCATCCTAATTCGAATTTAGTGATCAAATAAAAAAACCACCACCGATTAACGGCAGTGGTTCTTATCGCTTGGCGGCTTCCTACTCTCCCAGGACCCTTCGGTCCAAGTACCATCGGCGCTAGAGGGCTTAACGGTCGTGTTCGAGATGGGTACGTGTGGAACCCCTCCGCCATCGCCACCAAACGTTCAAGGTTAATCCTTGAAAACTGGATACGAAACTCATTTGCATTTTAGATCTTTGGATAAGCCCTCGACCGATTAGTACCTGTCAGCTCCATACATTGCTGCACTTCCACCTCAGGCCTATCAACCTCGTCGTCTTCAAGGGGTCTTACTAGTTGGGAAATCTCATCTTGAGGGGGGCTTCACGCTTAGATGCTTTCAGCGCTTATCCCTTCCGCACTTAGCTACCCAGCTATGCTCCTGGCGGAACAACTGGTGCACCAGCGGTGCGTCCATCCCGGTCCTCTCGTACTAAGGACAGCTCCTCTCAAATTTCCTACGCCCACGACAGATAGGGACCGAACTGTCTCACGACGTTCTGAACCCAGCTCGCGTACCGCTTTAATGGGCGAACAGCCCAACCCTTGGGACCTACTTCAGCCCCAGGATGCGATGAGCCGACATCGAGGTGCCAAACCTCCCCGTCGATGTGGACTCTTGGGGGAGATAAGCCTGTTATCCCCAGGGTAGCTTTTATCCGTTGAGCGATGGCCCTTCCATGCGGTACCACCGGATCACTAAGCCCGACTTTCGTCCCTGCTCGACTTGTCAGTCTCGCAGTCAAGCTCCCTTTTGCCTTTGCACTCTTCGAATGATTTCCAACCATTCTGAGGGAACCTTGGGGCGCCTCCGTTACTCTTTAGGAGGCGACCGCCCCAGTCAAACTGCCCGCCTGACACTGTCCCCGCACCGGATCACGGTACTAGGTTAGAACTCCGACACGATCAGGGTGGTATCCCAACGGCGCCTCCACCGAAGCTGGCGCTCCGGCTTCCTAGGCTCCCACCTATCCTGTACAAATCGTATCAAAGTCCAATATCAAGCTGCAGTAAAGCTCCATGGGGTCTTTCCGTCTTGTCGCGGGTAACCTGCATCTTCACAGGTATTAAAATTTCACCGGATCTCTCGTTGAGACAGCGCCCAAGTCGTTACGCCATTCGTGCGGGTCAGAATTTACCTGACAAGGAATTTCGCTACCTTAGGACCGTTATAGTTACGGCCGCCGTTTACTGGGGCTTCGGTTCATAGCTTCGGGATAAATCCCTAACCACTCCCCTTAACCTTCCAGCACCGGGCAGGCGTCAGCCCGTATACTTCGCCTTGCGGCTTCGCACAGACCTGTGTTTTTGCTAAACAGTCGCTTGGGCCTTTTCACTGCGGCCCCCTCGTGCTATTCACACTACCGGGGCACCCCTTCTCCCTAAGTTACGGGGTCATTTTGCCGAGTTCCTTAACGAGAGTTCTTCCGCGCGCCTTAGAATTCTCTTCTCGCCTACCTGTGTCGGTTTGCGGTACGGGCACCTTCACCTAGCTAGAGGCTTTTCTTGGCAGTGTGAGATCATGACCTTCGGTACTATAAATTTTCCCTCCCCATCACAGCCCAGCCTTATCGATGTGCGGATTTGCCTACACATCAGCCTCACTGCTTGGACGAGCATCCATCAGCTCGCGTCACTACCCTCCTGCGTCACCCCATTGCTCATAGCGGTTTACGGTGGTACAGGAATTTCAACCTGTTGTCCTTCGACTACGCCTTTCGGCCTCGCCTTAGGTCCCGACTTACCCTGAGCGGACGAACCTTCCTCAGGAAACCTTGGGCTTTCGGCGGATCAGATTCTCACTGATCTTTTCGTTACTCATACCGGCATTCTCACTTGTATGCAGTCCACCAGTCCTTCCGGTCCAACTTCAATCCGCATACAACGCTCCCCTACCCCTGATACATAGTATCAAGCCATAGCTTCGGTGGTGTGTTTAGCCCCGTTACATTTTCGGCGCAGAGTCACTCGACCAGTGAGCTATTACGCACTCTTTAAATGGTGGCTGCTTCTAAGCCAACATCCTGGTTGTCTGTGCAACTCCACATCCTTTCCCACTTAACACACACTTGGGGACCTTAGCTGATGGTCTGGGCTGTTTCCCTTTTGACAATGGA
>NZ_CP034346.1:0-10000 GCF_003991425.1 Paenibacillus lutimineralis | reverse complement strand
TACGATAGTCAGACACTGGAGTACGTTTGCCGTATCCCTTCGTCGTAACGATCAGAATATCCTGATCCGGAACGATAACATCCATACCGATCAATTGATCATCCTCATCGAGTGTAATCCCCTTCACACCAGTTGCTGCACGTCCCATCGAACGCACATCACTCTCAGGGAAGCGGATCGACATTCCTTTGGCTGTACCCATAATGAGTTCTTGCTCGCCATCGGTAAGTCTTACGTCAATCAAGGTATCATCTTCGCGAAGATTAACGGCGATCAGACCACCCTTACGTATATTCACGTAATCTTCAAGCGGAGTTTTCTTCACGATACCCTGACGAGTCGCGAAGAATAAATATTTATCCTCATCGAAGTTCTCTACCGGAATTACGGCATTGACCGTCTCGCCTTGTTCAATCTGAATCAGATTAATGATAGGCGTCCCACGTGCGGTCCGACCAAGCTCTGGAATCTCATAGGCTTTCAGTCGGTAGGCCTTACCGCGGTCCGTGAAGAACATCAAATAATGATGCGTATTCGTCACGAAGAGATGCTCAACGAAGTCATTATCCTTCGTATCCATCCCGACGACACCGCGTCCCCCCCGCTTCTGGCTGCGATAAGTCGTAACTGGAAGACGCTTGATGTAACCCGTATGAGTGATCGTAATAACGACCTCCTCTTGCGGAATCAAGTCCTCGTCTAGGATGCTCTCTTCACCAACTATAATCGCGGTGCGGCGATCATCGGAATAACGTTCGCGAATCTCTTGCAATTCATCGCTAATAATTTGCAGTACAAGCGCTTCACTAGCTAGAATCTCACGGTATTCGGCAATCTTCTGCAGAAGCTCTTGATATTCTGCCTCGATCTTCTCACGTTCCAAGCCAGTCAGGCGTTGTAGACGCATATCCAGAATAGCCTGTGCCTGCTCCTCGCTCAGACCGAAGCGCTCGATCAAGCCGTTACGGGCAATCTCGGCAGTCTGCGAGCTGCGGATCAGGGCGATAACTTCATCCAGATGATCCAAGGCAATCCGCAGGCCTTCCAAAATATGAGCACGGGCTTCCGCCTTCTTGAGTTCAAATTCTGTCCGCCGGCGAATAACTTCAACCTGGTGTTTTAAATAATGATGTAGAACTTCCCGCAGCGTCAGAATCTTAGGCTCGTTGTTAACGATAGCGAGCATATTAATACCAAACGTGCTTTGCAAGGAAGTATGCTTATATAAGTTGTTCAATACGACATTCGGATTTACATCCCTACGCAATTCGATAACGACGCGCATCCCATTACGGTCTGATTCATCGCGCAAATCGGTAATGCCATCGATTCTCTTCTCACGTACCAGTTCAGCAATCTTCTCAACAAGCCGGGCCTTATTGACCTGATAAGGCAGTTCATCAACGATGATACGCGCCTTATTGTTGTTCTCTTCAATGGTAGTCTTGGCACGCATTGTGATTGAGCCGCGGCCCGTCGTATAGGCCTGACGAATGCCGGAACGACCAACGATGAAGCCTGCTGTTGGGAAATCGGGCCCTTTGATATATTCCATCAATTCTAGAGAGTCGATATCAGGGTTCTCGATCATGGCCTGAACCCCATCGATAACTTCGCCCAAATTATGCGGTGGGATGTTAGTTGCCATCCCGACAGCGATCCCCGACACACCATTAACGAGCAGATTCGGGTAACGCGCAGGCAGAACGACAGGTTCATGCTCCTCACCATCATAGTTCGGCATGAAGTCGATGGTCTCTTTGTTAATATCGCGCAGCATTTCCATAGCTATCTTGGACAGACGTGCTTCTGTATAACGCATCGCTGCTGCAAAGTCTCCGTCGATGGAGCCAAAGTTACCATGCCCCTCAACGAGCATATAACGCATCGAGAAATCCTGCGCCATACGTACCATGGTCTCATATACTGCTGAATCACCATGAGGATGGTACTTACCGATAACTTCGCCGACGATTCTTGCTGATTTCTTAAACGGCTTGTCTGGATACATACCGAGCTCGGACATCGCATACAAAATGCGCCGATGGACAGGCTTCAAACCATCCCTAACATCGGGCAAAGCACGGCTGACAATGATGCTCATCGCATAATCCATAAAGGATTCGCGCATTTCCACATTAATGTCCCTATCTACAATTTGCGAAAATTTTTCCTCCGCCATGCTGGACCTCCTAAAAATTTATCCATGTGCCTACGTACAGGATGATTATGAAAAAGCCAGTCATTAACATCGTTTCACAAAAACGGCTCACTTAAACGTAACGATTTCTCATCCTAAACTCCCATAGACAACAATAAAAATGGGGATGTGTCCACTCCCATTGTTATGTCTCTTCATACACTGAAAATATAGGCAATCTATTCGATTC
Source organism: Paenibacillus lutimineralis (assembly GCF_003991425.1). Taxonomy (NCBI): domain Bacteria; kingdom Bacillati; phylum Bacillota; class Bacilli; order Caryophanales; family Paenibacillaceae; genus Paenibacillus; species Paenibacillus lutimineralis. The sequence continues at coordinate 7,610 of NZ_CP034346.1, read as the reverse complement.
ATCAAAAAACTTATAAAATCCCCGCATCTTTTAATTATATCATTGTTTATCTCTCCTGTCCTATGTTTTTCATACCTTAGGGCAGCATCCGGGGTAAAGAAAGGAAGGATAAATACTTGGCGATACAACGTATAGCAAGTAAATGGGAGAAGACCGTCATTTTACGGCAGAACGAACTCATTCGCCCTTACATTCCAGATACAAGAAAATATTCTGCCGAGCATCTTGGAGAAATGCTGAATACTTACGGCGTCGTATTTATCAAACCAGACTGCGGGACTTATGGGATCGGGGTCATGAGTGCCGAACTATGGCATGATGAACTTGATGCTGCTGCAGGCCATCAATATAAGCTCAGGCACGGCATTCAAACGGAGGTGTTCTCGACAATGGAGGAGCTACATGCCTCCATTTCCTCTCATATCGGCAAGAAATTATATCTGATTCAGACTGGCATCCGAACGCTCACATTCCGACGCTCCAAATTTGATATTCGCGCCCTTGTTCAAAAGACACCGCATAAAACCTGGGAGACGACCGGATTTATCGGACGCTTGGCAGCCCCCCAGAAAATCATCACCAATTACCGCGGTGGTGGAACAATTATGACGATCGAGAGTTTGTTCGAACCTCACCTTACACCTAGACAATTTACTAGCGTGTACAAAGAGATGAAGGTGCTAGGAGTTCGCGTTGCCGCCCAGCTTGCTCGGAGATTCCCCAATTTGAAGGAAATTGGCCTTGATCTGGCCATCGATGAACAACACCGCATCTGGATTCTAGAAGTGAATACACTCCCGGCACTCTTCCCCTTTAAGCATCTTACTAACAAAGAGATTTATAAGAAAATCCGCCGTTATGCCGTCCACTATGGACGCCTGAAATCTAAAAAATGATCTACTGCTCTACCGGGTATAGAAGAAGGCCGAGTTGAGGGGATGCCTCTTCTCGGCCTTCTTTTTATTCGAACTTTAAATATCCAAGTTCTTCACGTATTTAGCATGTTCATGGATGAAGTCGCGCCGCGGCTCAACACTATCGCCCATAAGCACATCGAATATTTTGTCAGCTTCCATCGCATCGGAGATCGATACCTGCTGCATCGTACGGCTCTCAGGATCCATGGTTGTCTCCCACAGCTGTTCAGCGTTCATCTCGCCAAGACCTTTATAGCGCTGCACATTGTATTTGGCATTCTCGCCGAACTCAGCAATAATCGCATCGCGCTCTGCTTCAGAACCGGCATAGCGGACAACCTTGTTGCGCTCTACCTTGAACAAAGGCGGCTGAGCGATATATACATATCCTGCTTCGATAATTTTCCGCATGTAACGGAAGAAGAAGGTCAACAGCAATGTACGAATATGCGCTCCGTCGACGTCGGCATCGGTCATAATAATAACTTTGTGGTAACGGGCTTTGGAAATATCGAACTCCTCGCCGATTCCGGTACCCAGTGCAGTAATGATTGCACGAATCTCTGCATTGCCGAGAATACGATCAAGACGCGCCTTCTCCACGTTCAGAATCTTCCCGCGCAGCGGCAGAATCGCTTGGAAATGACGATCACGTCCTTGCTTAGCCGATCCGCCTGCGGAGTCACCTTCGACGATATACAGTTCGCTAAGCGATGCATCCTTAGAGGAACAGTCGGCGAGCTTACCTGGCAAGGCGCTAACCTCGAGCGCACTCTTACGACGCGTCAATTCCCGTGCCTTACGAGCTGCTTCTCGCGCCCGCGAAGCTTGCAGAGCCTTCTCCAGAATCCGGCGCGATACCGCTGGATTCTCCTCCATGAATTCCTGCAACTTCTCTGCGAATAAGGACTCCACAATTCCACGTACTTCACTATTGCCGAGCTTCGTCTTCGTCTGCCCTTCAAATTGTGGCTCAGGAATTTTCACGGAGATAATCGCCGTTAACCCCTCACGGACATCATCCCCGCTCAGGTTGGAGTCATTTTCCTTGATCATGCTATTCTTACGGGCATAATCATTAATAATTCTTGTCAACGCACTCTTAAATCCGGACTCATGTGTACCGCCTTCATGCGTGTTAATGTTATTGGCGAAGGAGAAAATATTCTCCGTATAGCTGTCGTTATATTGCAAAGCCACTTCAACCTGAATCATATCGCGCTTGCCTTCAACGTAAATCGGCTCTTCATGCAATACTTCTTTGGTATGATTCAAATATTTAACGTATTCGTTAATTCCGCCTTCATAATGAAAAGTGTCCGAGACTCCGGTACGATTATCCGTCAATGAAATATTGATGCCTTTATTCAGAAAGGCAAGTTCACGAATACGCGTCAATAGAGTGTTGTAGTCAAAAACAGTCGTCTCCGTGAAGATTTCCGGATCGGGATGGAAGGTCGTCTTCGTCCCGGTCTTGCCCTCATCCGAATTGCCGACCACACGGATGTCGTATTGTGGAGCACCACGACGATATTCTTGTTGATAGACATGACCGTCACGAGTAACTTCAACGACCATTTTCTCAGACAGGGCATTTACAACAGATACACCTACCCCGTGCAGACCACCGGATACTTTATACCCACCGCCGCCGAACTTACCTCCGGCATGGAGAACGGTCATAACGACCTCAAGGGTCGATTTCTTCAATTTCGGGTGTTCACCAACTGGAATGCCACGCCCGTTATCGATAACCGTCACGCTGTTATCTTCATGAACTATTACGTCAATCTTATTGGCGTAGCCAGCCAATGCCTCGTCAATACTGTTATCAACGACTTCCCAGACCAAATGATGCAAGCCCCGGGCACTGGTCGAACCAATATACATCCCCGGACGTTTACGGACAGCCTCCAGACCTTCCAATACCTGTATCTGACTCTCATCATACGATTGTTCGTTCATAGACATGCCTTCACCTACTTCTATAGATTCAATTCAAGATCACACCAAATAGTTCAGATTAGTCTTCTTCTTCAGTGTTGAGGAGGAAATTGGGGAGTAGTACACAGTATTTTTGGTGACAACGATGGATTTGGCCTCTTCTTCTCCGATCCTTACCACATTCTTCTCCTGGATCGCGTGACTTACGAACTGTTTCGATATTTTGGATGATTTCTCAATCGATATATCAAAGATCGCTACCAATTCCGATGAGAGAATGACCTTCTCTCCCCCCAAATGAATGTACATCGCTTACCTTCCCACCTTATCTCTGAACTTGTCCCTCTTGAACATGAAAAATGCTGGCGTTCTGAAGCCGGCTCTCGTTAATGCTCTCAATTCCCGTAGCCGTGATGAACGTCTGCACTTTACTTTGAAACGTCTCGATCAATTGGGTTTGACGGTATGGATCAAGCTCGGACAATACATCATCCAAGAGCAGGATCGGGTATTCTCCGATCTCCTCGTTAATAAGCTCAATCTCCGCTAATTTAAGTGACAGTGCCGTGGTCCGCTGTTGTCCCTGTGAACCATAGGTCTGTGCTTCATTGCCATTAATATAAAAAGTTATATCATCGCGATGAGGACCCGCTAAGGTCATGCCGCGGCGGATTTCCTGATCCTTCATTTGTGATAACTTTATCATAAATTGCTCCAATAGGACAGCTTCATCTTCTGTCTCGGCTTCTCCGAAGGAAGGAAGATAGGATAATTCCAGCTTCTCGCTCCCCCCAGTGATACCGTCATGAATCTGTTCCGCCCATTTTTGCAGTTTCTTTATAAATTGTTTCCTCTTCTTGATAATTTTAACACCATGCTCCACTAATTGCTCATTCCAGATCTCCAGCATGACGGCAAGCTCGGCTTCCTTGCCCCAAGCCTGCTTCAGCAGATTGTTGCGCTGTACCAGCACCTTCTGATATTGCTGCAAATGGAATAAATAGCTTGGCTGCACTTGTCCAATCTCCATGTCGAGGAAGCGCCGACGCACACCAGGTGTTCCCTTCACAATCTCCAAATCCTCTGGCGCGAACATAACGGCATTGAGCGCGCCGACGAACTCGCTTAACTTGCGCTGTTCAAGTCCGTTAAGCTTAGCCTTCTTCCCTTGGTTCGAGAAGCGCAGCTCCACTTGAACCGTTCCATACTTCTTCTCAACCTCAGCCGAGACAGCAGCATGATCCTGTCCAAAGGAGATCAGCTCCCGATCCTTACTCGTACGGTGGGATTTGGTCAAAGCAAGGACAAGCAATGCCTCGAGCAAATTCGTCTTACCCTGGGCATTGCGTCCGAGAATGAGATTCACATCTCCAAAAGAATCAAGATTTAGCGCGTCATAGTTCCGATAATGCTGCAAGCTTAATTTATTAACAAACACAATCGTTCATGCCCTCATTTCCACCTGTAGCTTCAGGTTCAGGGAGCTACTTGCTGGCCACTTGAAAAGTGCCGCAATCCCGCACTTCTACAATATCCCCAGGGTATAACTTACGGCCGCGGCGCTGCTCGGGCTCATTATTCACAGCTACAGCTTCTTCCTGCAGCAGGGCCTTGGCCATCCCGCCTGTATTTACGCAGTCTGCCAGCTTCAGAAATTGATCCAGCTTAATATACTCATCCGAGATGCTGATCTTCTTCATCTCTGATCCATTCCTTTCTTGAGGGATGTTATTCCCGTTAGTTCTCTTATTCGCTTTTCAGCACCGAAGCCTGTGCTTCCGATGTGCGTTTTTTCAAAACGCTTCAGTTGGATGAAGCAGGACATGAGGAGCGCAGCGTACGTAGTGTGTACGTGAGCACCTGAGATGTTTCCGGAGGAAACATAACTTCGTAAGCAGCTGCTTAGGCCCGGGTGAATTCAAGATTCGATGCCGAGTTTACTTCTTGCGTTACTTCGTGATCAAAAGCGAAGTTAATTGGTTGTGCGGTAAGGCAGGATCAGATAGAGACTCTGGCTGTCATCCATCGGTTTAACGATCATCGGGCTCATAGCTCCGGTGAAGCCGATATGAAGTTGCTCGCTCTCAACCACCTTAAGCACGTCCAGCATATATTTCGAGTTAAAAGAAATCCGCAGCGGATCTCCGGTGTATTGAATTACGTCCAATTGTTCAACGACCTTCCCGAGTTCATTGGAACTGGAGGAGATCTCTATCGTATTGTTCTCAAAGGTTTGTAGACGGACGATATTCGACTTTTCTTCACGCGACAGCAAATAAGCCCGGTCGATAGACTCGCTTAATTTCTTCGTATCGATAACCAATTCCGACTTATAGTTCGTCGGGATGATTCTGGAAGTGTCCGGATAGGTTCCGTCCAGAATACGAGTATAAAACAGCACTCGGTCAATTTTAAATAATACCTGATTGTCGGCAACAACGATATCCACAATTGTATTTTGGTCAGGTACGATCTTGTTGAGTTCATTCAACGTCTTACCGGAAATAACGATATTGCTGACACGAACTTCATCCGCATTATCAATCTGTGCAGTACGGCTTGCCAAGCGGTGGCGGTCTGTAGCCACCAGTTTGAAGTCATTCCCGTTAATGTCCCATAGAATACCTGTCAGAATCGGTGATGTCTCGTTGGTAGAGATCGAGAATGTCGTCTGCTTGATCATGTTTTTGAGTAGATCGCCCTGAATCGAAATGACTTGATTCTCCTCAATGCTCGGTAGTACAGGATATTCTTCCGGATCCATACCTACCATCTGAATATCGGTAGAGCCGGAGGTTATTCTGGTCTGGAATCCGTCAAGAAGCTCCATCTCAATTTCGGAGGAAGGCAACTTCTTAATAATTTCCACGAAAAATTTAGCTGGCAATACAACGCTGCCCGGCCGTTCTACTTGTACAATTTGCTTCTCGTTATCTTCAACTGGAATATAGGCTTGAATAGAAATATCGGTGTCGCTGGCAGTCAGCGTCATTCCCTGATAATTAACTTCGATCTTGATCCCCGTCAGAATCGGGATCGTTGTACGGCTGGAGATCGCTTTGGATACATGCTGGATAGACTCATTCAATTCATGTTTTAAAACGCGGATTTTCATAAATTCAACTCCTAAACAAAGTATCTTATTCTTCTACTTCTCTAACCTCAAAAAGCAGGCAGTCATAAAACCTCTCATAGCAGCATATTAGTAACTGAAGCAGCTTGTTCTAGAAGAAAGGCAGGGTTGGACAATTGGCAGCGGCAGCGCCGCTATTATCTATGATGAATATTATTATTTATAGTAATAGTAGTAGTAGGGACCCTGAATATGTGGATAACAAGCATAATCATATGAAATGAAGCCTATCCACATGTGAATATCTTGTGCATAGGCTTATAGCTTATTCAGGATGAATTTTTAATTTTCTCCGTGATGTTGTTGATAACTTTATTCAATTCCTGATCATTCTTAATCTGCTGCGAAATTTTCTCATGGGCATGTATTACTGTTGTATGATCTCGACCTCCGAAGGCATCCCCGATCTTGGGCAATGAGAAGTCGGTTAGTTCCCTGGATAGATACATCGCGATCTGGCGAGGAAAGGCAATGGCTTTGGTCCGCTTACGCGCCTTGAAATCCTCCATCTTGAGATTGAAGTATTCACCGACCCGCTGTTGAATATCCTGAATCGTAATCATCTTCGGACGGCTGGAAGGGATAATATCCTTCAAAGCTTCGGCGGCTAGATGAGTTGTAATGTCCTGATTAATCAAGGACGAGTACGCAACGACACGGATCAGCGCTCCCTCGAGCTCCCGGATGTTCGTATCGATCTGGTTGGCGATATACATCATCGCTTCGTTCGGAATGTCGAGATTCTCCGCTTTTGCCTTCTTGCGCAGAATGGCAATACGGGTCTCCAGATCCGGAGGCTGAATATCAGTGATAAGTCCCCATTCAAACCTCGACCGAAGCCGTTCTTCTAAAGTCGGAATCTCCTTAGGCGGTCGGTCACTAGAGATAATAATCTGCTTACGCTCTTCATGCAGAGCATTGAAAGTATGGAAGAACTCCTCCTGCGTAGACTCTTTCCCGGCAATAAATTGAATGTCGTCAATGAGAAGGATATCGATATTTCGATATTTGTTACGGAAGCTCTCCGCTCGGTTATCCCGGATCGCATTAATGAATTCATTCGTAAATTTCTCCGAGGAAATGTATACGACCTTGCTGCTGGGGCTATGTTCCAGAATATAATGTCCAATCGCATGCATTAGATGCGTCTTGCCTAGTCCCACGCCCCCATATAAGAACAGAGGGTTGTAAGCTCTGGCCGGCGCTTCAGCAACAGCAAGTGAAGCTGCATGGGCAAACCGGTTCCCGGATCCAATAACGAATGTATCAAAGGTGTACTTGGGATTGAGCATGTGAGATATGCTATCTTCGGTTTGGACGGGTGCCTGGGGCTCCTTATAGACTGCGGGTTGCTCGGGTGGGGCCGATTCTTCGATGACGAAGGATACGTCCACCTGTTTGCCGAGATATTCATAAACCGTGGTAGCTACCAATTTTGTATATCGGCTCTCCAGCCACTCCACTGCGAACGTGGTGGGAGCTGAGATGACGATGGAATGATCGTCGATGGATACAACTTTGGTCGCTTTAAACCAAGTATCGAAGCTGGGCTTGCTGAGCTTGGTATTAATGATGGATAAAATATTTTGCCATATTTCAGAAGTATGGCTATCCAC